>NZ_RAWG01000159.1 GCF_003611735.1 Corallococcus sicarius
GTCCCACACCGCACCGCCCACCCATTCCTAAGCGTGCCAGGACAGCCGGGGTCCTCCGTGTGAGCGCAGGGCGCCAGGCGTGAGGGTCAGCGGGGACACATACAGCCCGCGAGGCTCCCGCTTCCACCAGGCCCCGGTGCGCTGGCGCTCCTCCCAGGAGGTCATCCGGTAGTCATGGAGCACCGCCCGGACGAAGCGGGGCGGGTGGTCCGGAAAGGGATTGGCCGCGAACAGCTCCAACACCTCCGGCGAGCCCTCCAGCAGCCGCGCCATCAGCGCCAGGAACCACGACGACGGGGACCCCAGCGCCGCGAACCACATCTGCCAGTCCAACCGGGGCTGGTGCGGCGCCACCTGGCGCGGCGGTCGGTCCACCTCCGACATCTTGTAGCGGAACGGGTACGCCACCCAGTGCACGCCGTCGTCGGAGCCCTCGAGGGTGATCTCCGGCCGCTCCACCGTCATCACCGCGAACAGGCCGTAGGAGTTCACCGAGTGCAGCGGCAGCGCCCGGTCCTCCAGCCACTCCACCGCCTCCACCACGCGCGCCGGCCCGCGAGGCCACCACCCCATCCGGCGCAGCAGCTCCGTGGTGCCCAGCACCAGGAACGGCACCGCCGCGACGGAGGACACCGCCGTGCCCATCAGCGACGGCCCGCGCACGGGCGCCTCCGGCTCCGACTTCCGCGCCAGGCCTTCCGGCAGCACGCGCCGCAGGGCCGCGTCGTCCAGCAGCCACAGCCCCAGGGCCAGGGACTGGAAGTTGAAGTAGCCGTAGTTGCCCGTGGCGATGATGGCCGCCTGCAGCGCCGAGAACACCCCGAAGGCCGCCTGTCGCACGCGCCGGGGCCCGAAGGCGAGGAAGGGCACCGCCGTCTCCGCCACCAGCACGGCCGCGGTGCCCGCGTGGCGCACCGACCGTGGAAGCTGGTGCGCGGCCCACCCCCCGCGCGTGGGAAGGGGCGCGGTCTCGAAGTACACGTCGCACGCACTCAGCTCGCGCCACGTCCTGTCCTTCGAGTGGAACTTGCTCACCCCGGAGCCGAAATAGAGCCGGAACACGAGCATCCGGAAGAGGAACACCTCCAGCGCGGAGACGTCCCGCTTCCCCAACCCGGGCCTCACGCCTCCCGGCGCGGTGAGCGCGCCCAGCACCCCCATCTCCAACAGCAGCACGTCCCACTGGAACGAGAGGAACTCGCGCCCCAGCGACACATAGGACAGGTACAGGCCCCACAGCGCCGTCGCGCTCAGGCGCGGCGCCACGTTGAGCAGCAGCGCCAGCGACAGGCCCTGCCCCACGCGGCAGCCCTTCACCAGCGCCGCGTCGGACGCGTCCCACCAGAACACCGACGGCCGCCGCCAGCGGCCCTGCGCGGCATAGCGCTGGGAGTTCGCCACCTCGCGGATGGGGCGGATGCCGTTCTCGCCATAGAGCCCCAGCACCTGCCGGCCCAGCGACGTGAAGGCGACGAGGAAGGTGCCGCCCAACAAGCGCATGAACGCCCAGCGCACCCACCGGTGCTGCGCGGGCTCCGTCACCCGGCTGAACAACAGGGTGTCCAGCCGCGACGCCCGACGCCGGTTGCGCGCGATGAGCGAGTACACGAGCCCCGCCCCCTGCTTGAGCCCGGGCAGCAATCCCAGCCGCGCGACGAAGCGCGTGCCCCGGTGGGGCGACCAGGCAAGCATCCGGAAGACCGCCTCCGCGCCCGACGAACGGCGCCCCGAGGGCTCCACGAGCTGCATGGCGCGCGTCATGTCCCGCTTCGGAATGCCCAGCAGCCTGAGCAGCCACCCGCTCGCGCGGACGAAGCGCACGCGCCCTTCGGTGTTGCCGCTCCAGCGCGCCACCCAGCGCTTGCAGAAGCCACAGTCTCCATCAAACAGCACGAGCGGTTGCATCGCGCGCATCGCGTTCTCCTTCATCCCCCAGGACAAAGGTGCGTGCGCATTGTGGGATGCGAAGGGGTGGAAGGGCCTGCCGGGGGGGCCGGCGAGCAGCGGAGCAGGGGCCCGTGTCATCCCGACGCCGGTGCGTACCTTCGTCCAATGAGCGAGCCCAAGACCCAGGCCAGGAAGACGGTGGAGATCGTTCCCGGGGTGCATCACTGGACGGTCGCGGATGACCGGATGGACGGCATCCGCAGCGACGCCTACGCGGTGGTGGACGAGGACGGCACCGTCACCCTCATCGACCCGCTGCCCATCGACGAGAAGGCCCTGCGCAAGCTGGGCAACCTCGAAGCCATCGTGCTCACCGCGGGCAACCACCAGCGCTCCGCGTGGAGCATGCGCAAGGCGTTGGGCATCCCCGTCTGGGCCCCCGAAGGTGCACAGGGCCTGGAGGAGAAGCCGGACTTCGAATACGTGGCCGGCCACACCCTGCCCGGCGGCCTCAACACCTTCCAGACGCCCGGCCCCACCGAGGCCATGTACACGCTCTGGATGCAGAAGAGCCCGCACGCGGTGGTCTTCATCTCCGACCTGCTCTCGCGTGAGGGCAACGGCACACCGAAGTTCGTCCCGGGCGAATACCAGGACGAGCCCCTGCGCACCCGCTCCAGCATCCAGCGCATCCTGGACCACCTGCCCATCGAGACCGTCTGCTTCGCGCACGGCGCGCCCATCCTCAAGGATGGGGCCTCCGCGCTGCGCAAGGCCCTGGAGCAGGACCACGAATTCCCGAGCGCTCCAGCGCCCGCCTAACCGCGCAGCTCGCGCACCAGCACGTGGCCCGCGTCCTGGCCGGGCGGAACGAGCTCCAGCCGGGCTCCCGCTTCCGCGCGGTCCAGGAGCGCGCCCAGCGCCGCCAGGTCCGTGACGGGGATGCGCATCGCGGGGACCTGCTCCTCGCCGCGCGCCATCGCCTGCGCGACGCGGGCCTCGTCGCGCAGGTCCGTCTCGTAGACGAAGGTGCGCTCGTCGTAGTCGTGTCCCCCGGGGACGCGGCCCACGAGGCGCATGGGGCCCAGCCGCGTGTGCACGCGCACCGCCGGGTTGTCCCACTGGGTGACGCCCCGCAGGAACTTCGCGCGCACCATGCCCAGCGTCAGCGTCTTCACCCACGACGACGCGCCCCGGCCCGGCAGGAAGCTGAACAGCGACACGCCCACGAACAGCCCCGGCGTCAGCGACGGCGCCACGTAGCAGGCCGCGCCAATGGCCAGCTCCTCGTCCGCCAGCAGCAGCCGCTCGCGCGCGGGCGCCTTCAACAGCCGCGCGGGACAGCGCAGCAGTCCAATGGCGCCGGGCAGCAGGTACAGGTCCGACAACACCCAACGCGGCACGCCGATGCCGCCGAAGGCCAGCTGGTTGAGCGTGAGGTACTGGCGCGCCAGCTCCGCGTTGTGCTCGGCCAGCAGGTGCGTCACCGGGATGCCGGAGGGCGCCAGGTCCAACGACGGGACGTGCACGCCGGAGCCCAGGGCCTGCAATGACAGCTCCGGGTTCGCGGCGAAGAACGCCTGCGCCAGCGGCGCGAGTTCACCCGGCATCGGCTTCGATGTCCTTCGCCACCGCGTCCAGTCGGTACTCAGGAGGAAGCTGGAGGCGGTCCGCGTCCACCGACGCGCGCGACACCAGACACCGCGACGAGCCTCCGCCCTTCTCCGTCAGCTCCGGCATCGGCATGGACACCACGCGCATGCCCAGGCCCTGCAGCAGGTCCACGATGTGCGCGGGCATCACCGTGGGCACGAGCAGGTCGCGGCCCAGCGGCAGCCCGTTCGTCGCATAGCGGCGGATGTCCGCCTCCGTCACCCGCACCAGCCGGTCCGCGCCGAAGCGCTGCTCCAAGAGCGTCACCGACTCCGGCGCCATCACATCCGGGCACACCAGCAGCCGGTCCACCGCGGGCAGCGGCAGCACCGCCATGTTCCCGTGGAACGCAGGCTCGCGCACCTGCACGCGCAGCACCTCGCCGGGGAAGTGCTTCTGGGCCGCCTCCAGCCCGTCGAGCGTCGTGCGCCCGCCCCAGAACAGCAGCGTCACGCCGTCGAACGTCGCCACGTCGCCGTGCGCCTCCCAGATGCCCACGCCGGGGTCCACCACCTCCAGGCCCATGCGCCGGGCCAGCGGCGCCCAGTGGTCCCGCTCCGCGAAGCGGTGCGCGCTCATCATCCGGGGCAGCAGGAACAGCGGCGCCTGGCCCTCGCGGGCGACCACCTGGCCGCACTCGGCCGCGTAGGGCATGCCCGTCAGCACGTCCGACGGGGAGGGCAGCGCCACCACCGTGCCGCCGCGTGCCTCGATGTGCCGGGCCAGCGTCAGCCACTCCCGCCTCGCGCCGCGAGCATCCGCCGGGGCCGCCTCGCGGCTGCGGAAGTTCGCGCGGCCTCGCAGGGCCCAGCTCCGACCTGGGGGGGACATCAGGAAGAGGTCCATCATCCCTCCGCTTCTAGCCCTCGGAGGGAGGCCTCACAACGCATCCACCACCTGACGCCCGGTCGTCCGACGCCTGGCCGTCCACCGTCCCACAGTGCCCGCGGGGGCCGCCCGGAGCGCTCCACGGGGAAGGCGCGGGCACCCGCCGTTTTCACCCGGGGAGGCTCCCCACCCGCCGCGCACACACGTAGACTCCCACCTCTTTTGAGCACCAATGGGTTGGGGTTTCATGCACTTCGAGCTGGCCTTCGTGCTGCTGTTCTCCATCGCGACGGCGGTGGCAATCGCGGCGCGCTACTTCAAGTTTCCGTACACGGTGGCGCTGGTGCTGGCAGGCCTGGGCCTGGGCATGGTGCATGTCTTCGAGCCGCCGCACCTGACGAAGGAGCTGCTGTTCGCCATCATCCTGCCGGGCCTGTTGTTCGAGGCGGCGTTCCACGTCGAGTTCCGCAAGTTCTGGAAGAACAAGCTGGCCATCACCTCGCTGGCCATCCCCGGCGTGGTGGCGTCCATGGGGCTCACGGCGCTGCTGTTGTCCCCGGCGATGCGGGGGATGAACTTCCTGGAGGGCTTCGGGCTCATCCACGCGATGGTGTTCGCGTCGCTCATCGTGTCCACGGACCCCATCGCGGTGGTGGGCCTGTTCAAGGCGCTGGGTGCGCCCAAGCGGCTGGCCATCCTGGTGGAGGGGGAGAGCCTGCTCAATGACGGCACCGCCGTGGTGCTCTTCATGCTGGTGCTGAGCGTGGCCAACGGAGAGAGGTTCACCGTGGGCGGGGCCACGCTGGACTTCCTGAGGATCGCCGGCATGGGCATGGTGATTGGCGCCGCGGTGGGCTTCGCGGTGGCGCAGGTCATCCAGCGGGTGGACGACGCGATGGTGGAGATCACCCTCACGGTCATCGCCGCGTACGGGTCGTTCGTCGTGGCCGAGCACTTCCACTACTCGGGCGTCATCGCCACGGTGGTGGCCGGCATGTTGTGCGGCAACTGGGCCGCGCGGCTGGGCATGAGCCCCACCACGCGCGTCGCGGTGGAGAGCTTCTGGGAGTACCTGGCCTTCGCGCTCAACTCGGTGGTGTTCCTGCTCATCGGCCTGGAGGTGCAGCTCACCTCGCTGCTGGCGTCGTGGCAGCCCATCCTCCTGGCGTACGCCGCGGTGATGGTGGGGCGCGCGGTGGTCGTCTACGGCGTGTCCGGCCTCTTGCGGCTCACGTCGGAGCGCCTGCCGTGGAGCTGGAGCGCGGTGCTCACCTGGAGCGGCCTGCGGGGCGCGGTGTCCATGGTGCTGGTGCTCGGTCTCCCGGCGGACTTCGCCCACCGCGAGATGCTGGTGAACATGACGTTCGGCGTGGTGGTGCTCTCCATCATCTTCCAGGGGCTCACCATCGCCCCGGTGCTCAAGAAGCTGGGCATCACCGGCATCAAGGACGTCTACCAGGAGCAGTACGAGCTGGCCCGGGGCCGGCTGGGCGCCATCCACGCCGCGCTGGCCGCGCTGGAGGCCATGCGCCGCTCGCGTGAGATTCCCGTGGACGTGCTGGAGCCCATGGAGCGCGACTACCAGCAGAAGGCCACAGCGGTGGAGCAGGAGCTGACGGCGCTCAAGCAGCAGTCCACGCGCTTCCACGAGGAGGAGCACCAGGAGGCCGCCCGCCGCGTCCTCATCGTGGAGAAGGACGCCCTCTTCGACGCCTACCAGAAGGGCACGCTCAACAAGGACGTCTTCGAACACCTGTGCGCGGAGCTGGACGAGCGCATCGCGAAGACGAAGGACGCGGAGGCGCATGTCCCCCTGGAGGATGCCCACGCCACCCCGGAGGCGGTGGCGTCCTGAGCCGGCCGCCTACTCCTGGGACCGGACGAGCTGTTCGATGGCGCCCAGCTCTTCCCGGAGCCCTTCGCGCTCGGAGGCCGACAGGGGCAGCGCATCGATGTCCCGCGCCAGTTCCCGGGCGCGGGGCGCATCCCCCAGGGCAATAGCCAGCTCCGCCCGGGCCGCGAGCGCTCGGGCCCGCTCCACCGTCGTCCCGGCGTCCGCCTTCTTCAGCGCGCCCTCCAGCACCTTCGCGGCCGCTGCGTCATCGCCCTTGAAGTCACGCAGGCGCCGCGCGGCCTTGAGGGCCTTGGCGAGCACGGAGGCCGCAGCGTCCGCGTCGTCGTCTCCGTAGCCCGAGGGCTCGTCCCGCCGGATGAACATGAGGGAGTTGCCGGAGGGGTCCACGAGGGTGAAGCGCGACTGCCCCTTCTTCATGCGGGTCAGTCGCGGGACACCCCGGAGCGGAATCCGGCCGTAGGCCTCCTTCAGCACGGACACGAAGCGCGCGTGCAGCTGCTCCACCTCGTCCACGATGACGAGACAGCAGCTGTAGGCCTTCTGCGGATCCAACCCCTTCTGGCCGAAGAAGTGGAGCTGCGCCCCGCCCCGCCGCGTCGCCGCGTAGGGGTTGGGGATGCGCTGCTGGTACGTCACCTCGAAGCCGAGCCGGCCGTAGAACTCCAGCGTCGGCGCGAGCTCCACGCAGGGCAGCAGGGGAATGCAGGCGTCACTCTTCATGGGAGCCCTCCTCCGGGTTCAGGTCCTTTTCGAGTCGCAGGCGCGCTTCGCGAACGCCCTCCACGGCCGCGGCCAGCACCCCGGGGCCGAGGCTCGCGCCCATGCGTTCCGCCCACGCGGCGTGCGCCTGTTCGACCTTCCGCAACGCGCGGCGTCCGGCGGCGGTGAGGGACACGCACTTCGCCCGCTGGTGGTTCGGGTTGTCCACGTACTCCACGAACCCGTCGCTCGCGAGCGCGTCCGTCGTCTGCTGCACGCTCTGCCGCGCGAGGCCCATCGTGCGCGCCACCGCCGCCACCGTGACGGGGCCGTGGTCGATGACGCCCAGCACCTGCCAGCGGGCGCTCGTCAGTCCCGCGGGAGCGCTCAGCCTGTCTCCGGCCTGGAGCAGCAGCCCGTTCAACTGGAACACCTCCAGGACGAGCGCGGTGAAGGTCTCGGCTTTCTTGGTCAATGACGGCATCGACAGGAACCTGTCAAATCGACAGGAACCTGTCAATCTACCGCCTGACCCGGGGCGTGCTCCTCAGTCCGCCGCGCCCTCCACGCGTGACTGGAGCACGGAGCCCAGCACCGCCGCGGTGTCCTCCGGCAGCCGGGACAGGTGCGTGTAGAGGATGTCCTCCACCTGCGACACCGCCTCCGGTGGGGCTCCCGCCTCGCGCAGCCCCGCCAGCACCGCGTACGCCGCCGCGCCCAGCGGGCCCACGAAGCCTCGCGACTCCTCCCAGAACTCCTCGAAGCAGGGCACCGCCTCGCCCGCCACCACGCGCGCGAGCCGCCCCAGGCACGCCTCCCAGTAGGCCCGGTGCGCGTCGCGGGCCGCGTCGTCCGCGAAGGGCCCCTGGCGCAGCAGCAGCCGCGTGCCCCCGTCTTCCGTGGGCTCGAAGGTCAGCTCCGCCCGGGTCCGCCCGGCTGGCACCGGCCCGCCCTCCCAATCCATCTCCAGCGCCAGGAAGCGCGGCGGGTCTGCCTCCATGATGCAGCCCACCTGCGCGAACGAGCGACCCACCGCGTCCCGCAGCACCACCCGGTAGGGCTCGCCCAGGGCACCCGGGTCCGGCGCGTGCGTGCGGTGACAGCCCGGCGGCGCGCCGAACCAGCGGCGGATGAGCGAGGGCTGCTCGAACGCGGGGAACACCGCGTCCGGCGACACCGGCAGCTTCCACTCCAGGTCGAGGTCGCTCACGCCTGGGCCCCCGAACGCGTGCGCAGCTCGAAGCGGGGCACGCCGGACAGCACTGTCTCAGGGGCCCGGTACTGCTCCACCACCAGGCTGATCCGCGAGCCCTCCAGCCCCTCGGCGCCGGAGGAGATGGCCTCCACCTCATGCATCAGGTCACCCCGGAACATCACCAGCGCGCGCGGCTGGGGCGTCAGCTCCGCCACCTTCCCGCCCCGGTGATACAGCCGCAACGCCCCGCCCCGGAGTTCCTTCGGAACCTGGACATACAGCACGCTCACCGCCACCGGGCAGCCGATACTCGGGCCGTAGAACTCCAGACTCCGGTCGATGTGGGCCGCCACCCCCCGGCCCTGGCCCACCAGCAAGGGGTTGAGCAGGAAGGCGTTGCACTCCGGCAGCAGCGTCTTCGCCAGGAAGGGCGCGAACGCCGGGAAGCGCCGCGTGACGTCCGGCAGCGCCTCGCGGCGGAACGTCAGTGAGAAGCCGTAGGTGCCGGAGAACTGCCCCGACAGGTTCGACTCCCCCAGGAGCGACGAGCCCAGGATGGCCGAGCGGATGGACTCCGTCGCCTCTTCAGGCAGGGCCTCGGGAGTGCGGTGGAAGAAGGTGTCGAGCCGGAAGGCCCCACCCCACGGTGGCTGGAAGCGCATGGGCCCGGAGTCTACTCGGGCCCCGCTTGCGCCGCGTCGCGGCAATGCCTCTCAACACATTGCGTCAACACCACGACAACACATCGCGTCACGAATTATATCATTTCCGCTTATTCACATTTTATCACGCCTTAGTTGTTTTCTCCGGCCTCCCACCTTGCAGCGGGAATGAATCCCGACTTTCTTCGGACGAGCTACGAAGTCCCCTTCGCAGCGCCGCCGTCCCACGCTCCATCCACCCCATTGGAGTCGCATCCATGAGCCACAGCAGACTCACGGGAATCGTGCTCGCGTTCCTGGCCGCCAGTTGTCTGGCGGTTGAATCCGAAGCCGCCACATCTGGCGTCACCCCCTCTGGTTCGTCCGCCATCTTCTACGTCGACACGACGGATTGGGCAGACATCCACTACAAGCTGAACAACGGCCAGCAGCTCAACATCCGCATGACGGTGTCGGGCGGCCGCAACCAGTACACGGTCACCGGCCTCACGGCGGGCAACTTCATCGACTACAACTTCACGTACTGGGACGTGACGTGCGCCTGTGCGCGTGACACGACCTGGACGCGCTACACGCACGCGGGCGGCACGCCGGTGGACGCGGGGACGCCGGTGGACGCGGGTACGCCCGTGGACGCGGGCACGCCGGACGCCGGGCCGCCGCCCAACGGCGACGCGGGCCCCGTGGTGCCGCTGTTCACCAGCAGCACGGCGCTGGAGCCGGCCACCATCGAGAACACCTCCACGGCCATCATCACCCGCGTGGGCGACCGCGTTCGCGACCGCCACATGCGCGAGGACATGTACCAGGCCTATGACCACTACCTGGCGCTCTACTTCCAGCAGCGCACGCACTGGATTGAGATTGTCGACGAGGTCGCCAAGGGCGGCAGCAACGTCACCGTCAACCTGTACTCCATCTACCCGTATGACAGCCCTGACTTCCGCGCGTTCTTCCGCGGCCTCAACACGGTGGCGGAGTACTTCCACAACGCGGACTTCGTGCGGGTGAGCGACTACAAGCACACGGCGTCGGTGAACTTCAACGCCAAGGAAGGCCGCGCCATCCGCGTGGGTGACCGGATGGAGATGGAAGTGGGCGTGTTCCTCAAGGCGCCGGTCGAGGGCCGCTTCAACTACTACTCGTCGGGCATCCTCTACATCGTGGGCCAGGGCGGGCTCGTGCCCTTCGAGGGCCAGGGCGCCATCCGCGACTCCTTCCCGCTGCCGCAGAAGGCCTTGGCGGGCGGTCTCACCACGCTGCACACGCCGTTCTCCAACGAGCCGGACAACCGCTTCCTGCAGATGTCCACCAACATGGCGCCGGTGAACGCGCAGCCCTTCGTCGAGGGCCGCCGCATCCACCACACGAACTTCCAGGACGGCAGCCACTCGGAGCCGGGCAACCCGGCCATGACCGCGCACGCGAACAAGCTGGGCAACAACTTCGTCGCCAACTCCTGCGTCGCCTGCCACAAGCAGAACGGCCGCGGCCTGCCTCCGACGACCACCAACACCACGCTCACCAACTACGTGGTGAAGGTGGGCAAGGTGAACGGCAGCACCGTGACGGTGGACCCCGCGCTGGGCTTCCGCCTGCAGCCGCGCGCCGTCACCGGCACCCCTGAGGCGGACGTGCGCATCAGCGGCTGGACGACCACGAACGGCACGCTGCGGGACGGCACGGCGTACCAGCTGCGCAAGCCCAACTACAGCTTCCTCAACGTGACGCCGACGAACTTCTCCGCGCGCATCACGCCGCAGCTCGTGGGCATGGGCCTCTTGGAGGCGGTGCCGGAGTCGCAGGTGGCGGGGCTCGCGGATCCGAATGACGGCAACGGCGACGGCATCTCCGGCCGCATGCAGACGGTGCGGGACCCGGAGACGGGCGTCACGCGCATGGGCCGCTTCGGTTGGAAGGCGGCCACGGCGCGCGTGCGTCACCAGGTCGCCGAGGCGCTCAACAGCGACATGGGCGTGACGACGTCCGTGTTCAAGTCGCAGGACTGCGGCACGTCGCAGCAGGGCTGCGCGGGCACGAGCACGGAGCTGGGCGACACCGACCTGGACAAGCTCACCCGCTACATCGCCCTGCTGGGCGTCCCGGCGCGCCGCGACTACAACGACGCGACGGCGCTCCAGGGTGAGACGGTGTTCACCAACGCGGGCTGCGCGAAGTGCCACGCGCCCACGCTGACCACCAGCCAGTACAGCCCGCTGAACGAGTTCCGCAGCCAGACCATCCGTCCGTACACGGACCTGCTGCTGCACGACATGGGCGCGGGCCTCGCGGACAACCTGCCCGAAGGCGCCGCGTCCGGCGCCGAGTGGCGCACCGCGCCCCTCTGGGGCATTGGCCTGACGGTGGGCGTCAGCGGCGGTGAGTCGTACCTGCACGACGGTCGTGCGCGCAGCGTCACCGAGGCCATCCTCTGGCACGGTGGCGAGGGCGAGGCCTCCAAGCAGGCCTTCGTGAACCTCACCGCCGCGGACCGCAACGCGCTCTTGAAGTTCGTCAACTCGCTGTAGTCATCGCGGCAGACGCGTGAAGCCAGACGCCGGATGGAGCCACCGTGCTCCGTCCGGCGTCCTGCGTTTCAGGGACGCGTGCAGGGCGCCCCGGCCAGGGCGGCGCGCACGCAGGCCAGCCCCTCCACGGTGGGCGGCGGGTCGCGGAGACTGCTCCGGGCGTGGGCTTCGAGTTGCTCCACGAGGCGGCTGAACTCATCCAGGGCCCTGCGTGACTCGGGGTCGGTGCGCGCGAGGAGGGGCTGGAGGCGGGCCTCCACGTCGGGCGCCACCCGCCACGACACGGTGTCCCGGCGCAGGGTGGGGAGCAGCGTCAGCACCGGCGCGCCTTCCACGGACAGCTCCAGCCGCTGTTCGTGACAGCGGGCGTGCACCCCGGGCCGGGACGGGCGGGTGGCGGAGCCTGTCTGCGGGATGCCCACGGCGCGTTCGAACTCCAGTCCGCCTGGCAGTGACAGGGATTGGGAGATGAACGCCGTGAGCACCGTGCCAGCCGGGCGCACGGTGACGCTCTGGCGGACGGACAGCGCCCACTCTCCGCCCGGGCCCTGCTGGCCCAGCTCACACGGGAGTGTCTCAAAGAGCCGGCGTGGCAGCGCCGTCGCTTCGTCGAAGGGGAGGGACAGGGCGCGCAGCCGCACGCCCTCCGTCAGCATGGGTTCCGCCGCGGGGACCGTGGAGGCCAGGGCCAGACAAGCACCGAGCAGCCCCTGACTCCATGCGCGCCGCACACGTTTCGACGTCATGTCAGTGCATCCGAAGGCGCATGTAGAACGTGTACCGCGTGTCCACGGACTTGCCGTCGAGTGTCGCAGGGGCATAGAGCTGGTTCCAGAGCGTTTTGAGGGCAGGCTGGGTCATGAGGGGCACGGGCCTCAGGGTGTGACAGCCATTGACGCTCCCGCCACGGGTGATCACGCAGCGGATGACCATCAGCCCCTGGACGCGTGCCTGGAGGGCCTCCTTCGTATAGATGACGTCGTTGCCCGACAACTTCTGCGGACGGGTCATGGCCTCGGAGAAGAGGAGCACGTTCGCTGCGGCGACCTGCGGGGGAAACGCCGCTTCCTCCGGGAGCCAATAGGCCGCACGCCAACCCAAGGGGGTCTGGAGGAAGGCCACGAGGATGTCACCGGAGGGCCAACCCTTCGCGGGCGTCGAGGGCCGTGTCCTCACCGGGACGACGGCGAACCCCTCCTCGACGCTGAACGGCAGCACCTCGCAGAGGCCCGGGGAGGCTGGCGGCTTCGCGATGGAAGGTGACACCTCCGGATGGGCCTGAAGCCAGGCCAGGTCTTCCGGGCGGACGTAGTCCTGGGGCCGCATGTCCGCCGGGAAGCGGGACAACTCGGGCCAGGCCAGCAAGCTGTTCATGCAGAGCCGCCGGGCCTTCTCCGAGATTTCTTCGGGCGCTTTGAGATGGGCGGAGAGCGTGGCGCAGCCGAACCCCGGCACCGTCGCCAGCAGGAGCAGCATTCGTCCCAGGCGCAGGGGCCCCAGCATGTTCGTGTTCATGTCCGGAGCAAGGTACTACGAAGGCATGCGGGCGCAGCGCGGGGAGCCCCGGGCCCCGGAGTGCACGCTGGCGCACCGTCGCCGCGCATCTTCGTAGCCAGCGCGCCTTCGTCACGCCACGCTGGCCTCTCCGTGGACGACACCCGCCTTCCCGACCCCGAAGCCCTCCGCCCGCTGCTCACCGACGCCCTGTCGCTGCCCGCGCTCCAGCCGCACGGCCCGCGCCTGGAACGACTGCTGGAAGACTACGCCCGCGGCATCGCCCGCAAGGACGCGCCGCTCGTCGTCGCGCTCGTCGGCGCCACCGGCGCGGGCAAGTCCACCCTGCTCAACGCGCTCGCGGGACAGGCCCTCTCCCGTGAAGGCGTGGACCGGCCCACCAGCACCGCGTCCACCCTCTTCGCGCCGGAAGGCACGCCCGTGGAGGAGCTGTCACGCACCGGCGCGCGCGTCGTGCGCTACACGCCCGGCCCCCAAGGCCTGTGGAGCGGGCAGATCTTCATCGACACGCCGGACCTCAACAGCGTGGCCACCCAGCACCGCGACGTGGCCCGCGCCGCGCTGGACAAGGCGGACGTCGCGCTCGTCGTCATGCACCGGGGCAGCGTCGCGGAGGCCACCCAGGTGGACTTCCTCAACGAGTTCGCCCGCCGCCGCGCGCTCGTCTTCATCCTCAACTTCGCCGACGAACTCTCCGCCGACTCGCGCGACGCCCTGAAGTCTCAAATCCGCCGCGTCGCCACCCAGCACCACGGCCTCGCCGCCGAGGACATCCACGTCTTCGCCATCAGCGCGCGCGCCGCCAAGGACGGCCAGGACGTGTCCGGCGAATTCGGCCCGCTCCTCTTCCACCTCAAGGGCCTCGCCACCCAGGCCGTCGCCACCCGCGTGCGCCACAGCAACGCCCTGGGCGCCCTGGAGGAACTCGCCTCCACCGTGAAGACGGCATTGGGTGAAACGGACGCCCTGCTGGAGCGGACGCGCACCGCGCTCGACATGGGGCTCGCTCGCGCGGGCGAAGCCCTGCGGAGCGACTTCGACGCGCGGCTGCACCTGGCCCACGGACACCTCGCGTCGGAGGTGCGCCGCCAGGCCGCGGGTCGCTTCTGGGGGCCCGCCGCGTGGGGCCTGCGCCTGTCGTTGTGGGGTGCCTCCGGCATGGGCGCCGGCGCGCTGGTGGCCCGCCGCAGCCTGCCCGCGGGGCTCGCCGTGGCCGCGGCGTCCACCGTGGTGGACGCCGTGAGGGACCGCACCCGCGCTCGCGCCGCGGAGCTCGCCGTGGTGGAGCCCTTCGAGGACGACTTCCTCGCCGAGTCCGCCGCGCGCACCGCCCTGGCCGAAGCGCGCAGCGTGGCGCGCAACCAGGGACTGGAGGCGGAGGCGTTGGGGGTGCCGGACGTGGAGGCGATGCTGGCGGAGCTGCGCGTGGCCCGCGCGAGCGCCTGGCGCTACACGGCCTCCACCGCGGTCGCGGAGGCCGTGGCCCGCTGGTGGCGCACGGCACGGTGGCTGGTGCTGCCGCTCATCAACCTGCCCCTGCTCGCATTGCTGGGGCACGTGGGGTACCGCGTGGTGCGCGGCTACGTGGAAGGCCCCCTGCTGCCGTTGGAGTACTTCATCAACGCGGGGGCCTTCTTCGGACTGCTCGCGGGCGCCGGAGCGCTGCTCGCGTCAGCGAGTCTCGTTGGAGCCGCTCGCCATGCGGGGCGTGCGGGCCGGACCCGTTTTGTCGAGTCCCTCGCCGCCCTGGGCGGGAGGCTGGGAGAGGCCGTCGAGAATGGCCTTGGCCCCGGGCGGCAGGCCGCGCGACGCATCCTGGATCGAACCGGCGGTGGGCGGTGACATGGACTCCACCGCCTGGCCCGGCAGGTGGGCGCCCCCGGCGGAAGCCATCATCGGCTGCGCGGCGTCCTTGCACAGCGGCGCCGACACCAGCGTGTCACGCACCGGATCGCCATAGCCCACGATGCGCGCGGGCACGGACGGGTTGTTCCACCCGGAGCCCTGCTCCTTCGCGACCTTGAAGTGCAGGTGCGCGCCGCAGGCCCAGCCCGTCGCGCCGGAGAAGCCGATCAGCTGCCCCTCCTTCACGCGCTCGCCGGCCTTCACCACCACGGCGCTGAAGTGCAGGTACTGCGTCTCCAGCCCGTCGCCATGGGAGATGACGACGTAGTTGGCCAGGGGCGCGAACTGCTCCCCACATCCACCCTGCTTGCTGTCACCGCGCGCCAGCCGGACGGTGCCGTCGTGCGCCGCCACGATGGGAGTGCCTTCCGGCATGCGGAAGTCCCACGCGAAGGTGTCGTTGTGCTGGTGACTGCCTGTCTCATGGCCCTGGCTCACCGTGTAGATGCGACCACAGGCGAAGGGCACACCCACCTCGGCGACGACATTCGAGGCGGCCTTGGAGGGGAGAGTGGGAGCCGAAGCGAGGAGGGAGCCGACGAGCAGAGCAGGGAAGGTCATATCGGGGCGGGCGGATAACCGGTGCAAGGCCTTGCGCTATTTCCCTTTGATTTTCGCTCAATCCCGAACGGATCACTAGCAGGCGGGCTGCGCCCTGCCCTGTCTCCAGGGGGCGACCCTTGACCACACTCCAGAGGGAAAAGCGGCCTGAAGCACGGGAGCGCCTGCCTCCCTGCCTGCTCGGTTGTCAGGGTTTGTCCCTCTGAAAAAGGCACTGCCCAATCCCTGTCATGGAGCATGCGCAATGGCAGACGCTCGGCCGCCCGTCTGCCCTGCGAGCGTGCCCGCGACGGCCCCGTCCGCGCGGATCAGGAAACCGGGCTCCGGGCCTTCCCCAGGCCTCCCCGCCCGCCCCAACAAAGTGACTGGTCACTTTTTAAATGGGGGTTTATGCTTCAGGGCATGCCTCCGAAGTCCGCCTCCAGCCTGAAGACCGCGCCCGCGCCGAAGGTCGCCGCACCGGCGGTGCGCCGCACGCAGGCGGAGCGCCGGGAGACGACGCGCCGCAAGCTGCTGGACGCGACCCTGGAGGCGCTGGTGGAGCAGGGCTACGCGCGGCTGACGACGGTGGACGTGGCGAAGCGGGCGGGGGTGTCGCAGGGGGCGCTCTTCACGCACTTCGACACCAAGGAGGAGCTGCTCGCGGTGGCGGTGGAGCACCTCTTCCCCCGCATCATCCAGGACTTCCTCGCGGGCGTGGGGGCGCGGCCGTCCGGGAAGGACCGGGTGGAGGCGGTGGTGGACATGCTGTGGGCCGCCTACCAGCGCCCGGAGCTGCAGGCCGCCATCGAGCTGTACGTCGCCGCGCGCACCGACCGGGAGCTGCAGCGGGCGCTGGCGGCGGTGGACGGCCCGCACCGCAAGAACCTGCACCGCGTGGCGCGCGAGCTGTTCCCGGACGTGGCCGCCACGCACCCGGACTTCGACGACGTGGTGGAGCTGGCGCTGGACGCCGTGCAGGGCGCGGCGGTGGGCGGCACGGCCCGCCCGACGGACCCGGCGCACCGCCGCATGCTGGACACCCTGGCGCGCTTCCTGCGCGTCTCCTTCGCACCCAAAGCCTGAGCCGTACGCACGCAGGAGGTCATCCATGGACATGTCTCACATCCCCGACCTCATCACCCCGGCCATCCCGGTGTTCGTCATCACCGTCATCGCCGAGGCCCTGTGGGTGAAGCGGCTGCGCGCCGAGGCGGGCGCCACCGTGAAGGGCCACACGTGGAAGGACACGCTGGCCAGCCTCTCCATGGGGCTGGGGAGCGTGGCGGTGGGCGTGGGCTGGAAGGTCGTGGCGTTCGCGGGCTACGCGGGCCTCTACCACCTGACGCCGCTGCGCATGGGCTCCGGGCTCCTGGCCTGGGTGCTGCTCTTCTTCCTGGAAGACCTCTGCTACTACGCCTTCCACCGGGTGCACCACGAGAGCCGCTTCTTCTGGGCGTCGCACGTCGTGCACCACTCCAGCCAGCACTACAACCTGTCCACGGCGCTGCGCCAGACGTGGACGCCGATGACGGGCTGGGTGTTCTGGGTGCCGCTCGCGCTGCTGGGCTTCTCCCCGGAGATGATCGTCACCCAGCAGGCGGTGAGCCTGCTGTACCAATACTGGATCCACACGGAGGTCATCCACCGGCTGCCGCGTCCGGTGGAGTGGCTCTTCAACACGCCGTCGCACCACCGCGCGCACCACGCGTCCAACGCCGTCTACCTGGACACGAACTACGCGGGCATCCTCATCATCTGGGACCGGCTCTTCGGCACCTTCACCCCGGAGGTCGAGCGCCCCGTCTACGGGCTGACGAAGAACCTCTCCACGTACAACCCGGTGCGCATCGCGTTCCACGAGTGGGCCGCCATCGCCCGGGACGCGGCCCGCCCCGGCCCGCTGAGCCAGCGGCTGGGCTACATCTTCCGCAACCCGGCCTGGAAGCCGAAGGCCGCGCAGGCGCCTGAAGCCCCGCCGCCCTCCGTGGAGGCCGCGCAACCGTCGCCGTGATCGCGGGGCCGCCCAGGCGCCAGGAGACAACAGGAGGCCTGGCCGAAGCGATGTCCAGGCAACGCGGCCGCGACATCCTTGCCTTCACGCCGTGCGGGCCTTGCTACGGTGCGCCGCGACGGTTTCCAGGGCCCCGCGCGTCACGAAGGCGGGCGCCCCTCCCAGGCAAGGAGTCGGGTCATGACGGAGCGCGAGTTGTGGGAGCGGTACCAGCGGCACCTGTGCGTCGTCCCCTCGGTGGGGCTCACGCTGGACATCTCCCGCATGAACTTCGGCGCGGACTTCCTGGACGGGATGCGTCCGCGCATGGACGCGGCGTTCCAGGCCATGGACGCGCTGGAGAAGGGCGCCATCGCGAACCCGGACGAGAACCGCCGCGTGGGCCACTACTGGCTGCGCGCGCCGGAGCTGTCGCCTGAGGCCGCGCTCAAGACGGCCATCACCGACATGCAGGCCCAGGTGGCCGCCTTCGCCCGGGACGTGCACGCCGGCAAGGTGAAGCCCGCCAAGGCGGCGAAGTTCACGCAGGTGCTGCTGGTGGGCATTGGCGGCTCCGCGCTGGGGCCGCAGCTGGTCGCGGACGCGCTGGGTTCGCACCGGGACCCGATGCAGGTGCACTTCCTGGACAACACGGATCCGGACGGGATGGACCGGACGCTGGGGCAATTGGGCGAGCGGCTTTCGGAGACGCTCACGGTGGTCATCAGCAAGTCCGGCGGCACCAAGGAGACGCGCAACGGCATGCTGGAGACGGAGCGCGCCTACCAGCAGCGCGGCCTGGACTTCGGCGCGCACGCGGTGGCCGTGACGGGTGACGGCAGCGAGTTGGATCAGTACGCCAAGGGGCACCACTGGCTGCGCACCTTCCCGATGTGGGACTGGGTTGGCGGGCGCACGTCCCTCATGTCGGCGGTGGGGCTGGTGCCGGCGCGGTTGCAGGGGCTGGATGTGGATGGCTTCCTCGCGGGCGCGAAGGACATGGACGCGGTGACGCGCGTGCACGACGTGGCGAAGAACCCGGCGGCGCTGCTCGCGCTGATGTGGTTCCACGCGGGCGGCGGCAGGGGCACCAAGGACATGGTCATCCTGCCGTACAAGGACCGGCTGATGCTGATGTCCAAGTACCTCCAGCAGTTGGTGAT
The DNA here is from genome assembly GCF_003611735.1 of Corallococcus sicarius. GTDB lineage: Bacteria > Myxococcota > Myxococcia > Myxococcales > Myxococcaceae > Corallococcus > Corallococcus sicarius. The sequence continues at coordinate 18,424 of NZ_RAWG01000159.1, forward strand.
GGAGTCGCTGGGCAAGGAGCTGTCCCTGGACGGCAAGGTCGTGAACCAGGGCATCGCCGTCTACGGCAACAAGGGCTCCACGGATCAGCACGCGTACGTGCAGCAGCTGCGCGAGGGCGTGAACAACTTCTTCGTCACCTTCGTGGAGGTGCTGAAGGACCGCGACGGCAAGTCGATGGCGGTGGAGGGTGACAACACCAGCGGCGACTACCTGCTGGGCTTCTTCCTGGGCACGCGCCGCGCGCTGTTCGAGAAGGGCCGCGAGTCGATGACGCTCACGGTGCAGGACGTGGGCGCGCGCACGGTGGGCGCCTTGATTGCGTTGTACGAGCGGGCGGTGGGGCTCTACGCCCACCTCGTGAACATCAATGCCTATCACCAGCCGGGCGTGGAGGCGGGCAAGAAGGCCGCGGGCCGCGTGCTGGAGCTGCAGGGCAAGCTGCTGGCGAAGTTGCAGGCGGCGAAGGCGGAGGCGCGCTCGGCGGATCAACTGGCCCAGGACATCGGCGCGCCGGACGAGGCGGAGACGGTGTTCAAGCTGCTGCAACACCTGTCCGCCAATGGCGACCACGGCGTGAAGCGCACCGGCGGCGAGCGCCCCGCTGAAGCCCGCTTCCAGGCGGCGTGACAGTGGCTTGCCCCACGGGACAATGATTGACGCGCCCGGGTGACGGTTAGCCTGGGCCGTCATGGGCCAGGGCCGCGCGCACTCCGTGGGGATGTGGCTGTTCGTGCTGGGCTGCGTGACCGCGTGCCCGGAGGTGCACCGGCGGGGCGGGCTGGTGGACCGGGCCGCGCATCGGGATGCGGTGGAGCAGGTGCCCGAGGATCGATGTCCCCCCAAGGACTACGCCCTCTACTGCGAGGGCGAGGACGATCAGAGCGCGGAGTGTCTTGAGAAGTGTCCATGATGCGCCGCTGGCACATTCCCCTGGGCCTGTCCGCTTGCATCGCGCTCGTCGCGCCGACGGTCTTCATCCTCTGGAGCCTCCGGGAAGTGCCGGCCCAGGACGGCGTGATTCCGGTCCTCAGCACCCAGGCACGGGCGAAACTGCTGACCTACCACCACCATTGCTCGAAGCAGGCTGACTGCGAGCAGCCTCTCGGTTGTTTCTTCGACATCCGCCACGGGAACTACTGCACGGACAGCGCCTGCATGACCGACCTTCAATGCCTCGAAGGCCAACGCTGCAGCACCCTGTCCACCCTCCATGGAGGACCGCAAGTCAGACTCTGCGCACCCATCGGACCGCGTCAGGAGGGAGAGCATTGCCTGAAGCTCCCCCTGGAGCGGGAAGCGACCTGTATGGCGGACCTTCAGTGCGCGGGCAGCCGGGGTTTCGGTTTCTGTGCCCGCCCCTGCACTCCTGGCGAACCTGGCACCTGCGCGGAGGGCTTCTTCTGCGCGAACGTGAAGCCAGAACCCTCGTGCCTCCCCACCTGTGAAGCACGCGGATGCCCTCAGGGCCAGCACTGCATCCCCTTCCAGGAAGGCACTTCCACCTGCGCGGAGATCTACGGCACGAACTGCGTGGAGACGCCCTGCTCCGATGGCCGGAAGTGTGAGACGAGCGCGGACCCGCGGTTCCCCGGCAAGGTCTGGATGGAATGTGTCGTGCGCTGCTCCCCCGCGAACCCGACCTGTGGAGAGGGCCAGGTCTGCGACCGCTATCACTGCGTTCCAGCCTGCGACCCGAACGGACCCAATCCGTGCGCGGAGGGCTACCACTGCGACCGTCGCAAGAAGGACTGGCCGTGGTCCTGCCAACCGGATTCCTGGACCGGTCCCTGAGCTCCGCGTCCTCCCGCTGACGCCGTGACTGCCCCCAGGTCCCGAGCCGTCCGCCAGTCGATGGAGCCTCACCGCGGTGTGCACGGCCAACACTGCAACGGGCCCCGGCGGACGGGATGTGGCGGGCGCATCACTGTCGCATCCTGAGATTTCGCGACCCCCGGAGCCCCAGGATGAAACCTTCTCGGTCCGCACCCATCCCCATCGCTGCATCCCCGGAGGTCGATGACCCGTGGCGCTTCGACGCGCTCGGCTGCGTGCGCAGCCGGGACACCGTCACGCTGGATGCCCTGCCCCGCGCGCGCTACCGCTCCGCGCTCGAAATCGGGGGCGGCATCGGCGGCCTCACCGAGAAGCTCCAGGCGCGCTGTGACGCCCTGCTCTCCGTGGACACCTCCCCGCGCGACCAGGCCCGCGCCATCCACCGCTGCCGCCACCTGCCCCACGTGCGCTTCCAGCAGCTGTCCGTACCGGACGATTACCCCGACGCCACCTTCGACCTCACCCTGCTGTCCGAACGCGCCTGCTACTGGAGCGCCGCCGAGCTGCAACGCGCGCAGCAGCGCATCCTCGAACACCTGGAGCCCCGCGGGCACCTGCTCCTCGTCCACTGGACCGGCCAGACGCGCGACATGCTCCTCAATGGCCACGACGTCCACGACGCCTTCCACCGGCTCACCCGCCGCGCCCTGCGCCACCTGCGCGGCGAGATGGAGGGCACCTACCGCCTGGACGTCTTCGAGCGCCTCTAACCCCCTCTTCCGTCCGGATGTCGACCGCCCCCAAATC
>NZ_RAWG01000015.1 GCF_003611735.1 Corallococcus sicarius
TGATGCCGGACGGCGACGCGGTGCTGTACGGCCACACCGACCGGGTCACCGACTTCGGCGTCGACAAGCTGAGGCCGCTGCGCGGCGACATCTTCCTCCTGCGGGTGAAGTACTAGTCACCCGCGGGGCGCGCGACCTGGGCACCGACGCCCAGGTGCAGCGCGTGGCGGTGCACGCGTCCGGCGAGGTGCTGACGGTGGGCTACACGTACTCGTGGCTGGAGAACGGCACCACGAACCAGGACGGCCTGGGTTCAGCGCAGCTGTTCACCCAGCGCTTCGACGCGGCGGGGCAGCCCCTGGTGGCGCGGCTCTTCCTGGGCGTCGCCCCGGAGGCCCGAGGCGAGCTGTACGGCGTGGAGGCGGTGCCGGCGGTGGCGCTGATGCCGGACGGCGACGCGGTGCTGTACGGCCACACCGACCGGGTCACCGACTTCGGCGTCGACAAGCTGAGGCCGCTGCGCGGCGACATCTTCCTCCTGCGGGTGAAGTACTAGTCACCCGCGGGAGGAGGGCCCGCGTCAGCCTCCGATTTCGACGTTCTCCAGGATGCCGAGCGCGTCGGGGACGAGCAGGGCCGCGGAGAAGTAGGTGCTCACCAGGTACTCGGTGATGGCCTTGTCGTTGATGTCCATGCGGCGCACGGAGAGGCCCGGCTCCACCTCGTCCGGCAGGGCCGGGGGGTGCAGGCCGATGACGCCCTGGTCATCCGCCCCGGTGCGCAGCACGAGGATGGAGCTCGTGAGCGTGGAGGAGATGGGGATCTTGTCGCAGGGCAGGATGGGGACGCCGCGCCACGCGTTCAGCATCTGGCCGTGCACGTTCACGGGCGTCGGGTAGAGGCCCCGGCGATTGCACTCCCGGCCGAAGGCCGCGATGGCGCGCGGGTGGGCCACGAAGAAGCGTGACTTGCGACGGCGCGACAGCAGCTCGTCCATGTCATCCGGCGTCGGCGGCCCGCTGCGCGTGTTGATGCGCTGCTTCAGGTCCGCGTTGTGCAGCAGGCCGAACTCACGGTTGTTGATGAGCTCGTGCTCCTTGCGCTCCTTCAGCGCCTCCGTGGTCAGCCGCAACTGCTCCGCGGTCTGGTTCATGGGGTCGTTGAAGAGATCCGAGACGCGCGTGTGCACCCGGAGGATGGTCTGCGCCACGCTCAGCTCGTACTCGCGGGGCTTCAGCTCGTAGTCCACGAAGCCGCCCGCCAGCACGGGCTCACCGTGGTGGCCCGCGGTCAACGGGATGGCGGCCTGCCCCGCCTTGTCCTGGGGCAACTTCAGGCGCGCCTTGTACCGCGCCACGTGGGCGCTCAGCGCCGGGGCCTGGAGGATGAGCGACTCGAACACCTGCTGCGGCAGGGACAGCACGATGCAGGCGGTGGTCGCCTTCACCGTGAAGGGCCACACGTCGTTGGACTCCACCACCGACGCATCACCGAAGTGGTCGCCGTCCGCGAGCGTGTCCAGGACGACGGGGTCGCCGTACTTGCCCGTGCCCAGCTTGGACGCCTTGCCGTGGGCGATGAGGAACACGTGCTCCGCGGGCTGGCCCGCCTCCACGATGGAGTCACCGGCCTTGTATTCCTTCTGCACGAAGCGGCTCGCGAGGGCGCGGACCGTCAGCCCCTCCTCGTCGCCGTCGAAGCCGCGCAAGAGCGGCAGCTTGAGCAGCTCCTGCGGGATGACCTCCACCTTCGCGCCGATGTTGCTGAAGTTCAGGCGGTCATCGCCCGCGGAGTAGGTGAGGCGCCGGTTGACGCGGAACACGCCGTTGGTCTGGACCCACGGCAGCATGCGCAGCAGCCAGCGCGGGGTGATGCCCTGCATCTGCGGCTGGGACTTGGTCGTCGTCGCCAGCTGGCGGGCACCGGCCGTGCCCAGGCTGGAGTGTTCGGTGTCGCCGGTGTGGATGATGGGATTGGCCATGAAGAGTCCTCTGGGGTTGCGGGGGGCCTGGGACTACGAGCGACCGATTTCGACGCTCTCCAGGATGCCCAGCGCATCCGGCGTGAGGACGGCCGCGGAGAAGTAGGCGGTGACGAGGTAGCTCATGATGGCCTTCTCGTTGATGCCCATGAACCGGACGTTGAGGCTGGGTTCAATCTCATCCGGGATGCCCGCCTGGTGCAGGCCGACCACGCCCTGGTTCTTCTCTCCCACGCGCATCAGCATGATGGAGCTGGTGCGCGACTCGGTGACGGGGATCTTGTTGCAGGACACGATGGGGATGCCCCGCCACGCGGGGATCATGTTCCCGTTCATGTCGATGCTGGTGGGGTAGATGCCCTGGCGGTTGCACTCCTGGCCGAACGCGGCGATGGCGCGCGGGTGGGCCAGGAAGAACGACGGCTCCTTCCACACGGTGGCCAGCAGCTCGTCCATGTCGTCCGGCGTCGGCGGGCCGCGGCGGGTGTGGATGCGCTGCTTCAGGTCCGCGTTGTGCAGCAGGCCGAACTCGCGGTTGTTGATGAGCTCGTGCTCCTTGCGCTCCTTCAACGCCTCCACGGTCAGCCGCAGCTGCTGCTGCGTCTGGTTCATGGGGTCGTTGAAGAGGTCCGCGACGCGCGTATGGATTTGCAGCACGGTCTGCGCGACGCTCAACTCGAACTCGCGGGGCGCCGTCTCGTAGTCCACGTAGGTGCCGGGCAGCACGGGCTCACCGTGGTGGCCCGACGCCAGCTCGATGGCCGCCTGGCCGGACGTGTCCTGCTTCTTCTTCGCGAGCGCCTTGAAGGTCTCGATGTGCTTGTGGAGCGACGGGGCCTGGGCCACCACCGCCTCGAAGGCGGACTGCTGGAGGATGAGCGCGGTGACGGGCGTGACGGCCTTCACCGTGAACTGCCAGAAGTCCTGCGACTCCAGCAGCGCCTGGTAGCTGTAGTGGTCGCCGTCCGCCAGCGTCTCCAGCACCGTGGGCTCGCCGTACTTGCCGGCGCCAATCCGGTTCACCTTGCCGTGGGCGATGAGGACGATGGAGTCCGCCTCCTTGCCCGCCTCCGTGAGGATGTCCCCCGCCTTGTATTCCTTCTGCACGAAGCGGCTGGCCAGGGCCGTGAGGACCTCCACGTCCTCGTAGCCGCGCAGCAGGGGCAGCTCGCCCAGCTCCTGCGGGATGACCACCACCTTCGCGCCGGTGCTGGTGAACGTCACCCGGCCGTCGCCCACCGCGTAGCTCATGCGGCGGTTGACGCGGTACGTGCCGCCCGACACCTGCACCCACGGCAGCAGCTTCAAGAGCCACCGGGAGGAGATGCCCTGCATCTGCGGTTCGGACTTGGTCGTCGTCGCCAGCTGGCGCGCCGCCGCGGTCCCGAGGCTCAGTGAGTTCTCATCGTGCGTCTTGGAAATGGACATGGGTCAGCCTTCCCTGAGTTGAAAATTGAAGAGTTGAAGAAGTCAGTGCCTGCTTGATGCCTTCAAGAATCGGAGCGCGCGCGCTTGAACAGCTCGGCGACGCGCGTCGCGGCCATGCCCAGGCCGGCGAGGTTGCCCGTCTTGAGCTTGGGGGTCGCCGCGTCGCGCAGCTCGGCTTCCTTGTAGCGGTCCACCGCCGCGTGCCACTGGGGGATGCCCGCCATCCACTGCTGGAGCTGCACCACGTACTGGTGCAGCTTCTCCTGCGCCTTCGCGTCCAGGTCGAAGCTGCGGATGATGACCGGCAGCTCCTTTTCGACCAGGTGCTCGAACTGCTTCATCCGCGCCGTCATCAGGTGGTTCACGACGAGGACGGCGCTGTCCTTGTCCACGTCCAGGAACTTCTGGACCACCAGCACGCCGTTGTTGAGCTCGCCCTCGAACTCAATCTCCTTCTGGTAGGAGAAGATGTCGTTGACGAGGCAGGCGTAGTCTGCGGCCGAGTTCTCCAGCCCGCGCATCGTGCGCGTCTTGAACACGGCCTCCGGGATGGCGTCGCCCTTGGACAGCCGCGACAGGCTCATGGTGAGGTCCGAGCCAAACGTCTTGCGGCGCATCTCCACGTAGTCCACCGGGTCCGGCACGCGGTTGATGAGCTGGTTGTTCAGCTCCCAGATCCAGCTCTCCGTCATGTCCTGGATGGCCTTGCGGAACAGCTTGCGCCCGTAGGCGGAGAGCGGGCCGGCCGTGCGCTTCCACAGGTCCGCGAGCCCCACCTCCACCGGGTTCAGGGGCACACCAGCGTTGGCGGTCTCCACGTCGTCCGGCATGAACTGCGTGAGGCGCGCGTTGAACACCTTCGCGCCCGGCATGTCGCGGGTGTAGCCGTAGAGCGCGGGGAAGTAGTCGTCCGCGTAGGTGCCCCACACGAGCCAGCACGCCGTCAGGTCCAGCTGTTCGGGGGTGGCGTCCGGGTGGATGAGCGCGCCGCAGAGGGCCACGTCCGCGACGTCGAACTTGTGGTCGTCCCAGATGTAGAGCCCCACGCCCGGCAGCTCGTCCAGCATCCCCATCCGCCGCGCCCAGTCCTTGGAGTTGCGTCGCGCGCGCTCCAGGTGGGGGCTCAGGTACGTGCTGTACGGCATGTAGAACTTCGGCAGCTTCACCGGGCCCACGTGCTGACGGGGCACGTGGGAGAAGCTCTTGATGCGGGTGAGGCCCAGCCCGCCAGACGTCAGGGGCAGCCGCAGCGCGGACATGCCCAGGCCGGCGGGGAGGGGGATGGACAGCTCCCGTCCCTCGCGGCCGGCGGTCTGGTTCATGTAGCGGTTGGAGCGCATGTGCCACTCGTGGCCGCCGGACTGCCAGTCCTGGAGCCCGCGCAGGTACAGCATCACCTGGGCCTGCTCCGCCGGGTTGAGGCCGTACTCCGCGAAGAGCCAGGGCAGCTCCGTCGCCGCGGTGGTCTCGAACTGGTGGAGCCGGGACGTCAGCAGGTCGTTGACCAGGTCCGCGGCGCGCTGCGTGTCACAGTCGAGGAACTTCTCCACCACCAGCACGCCGTTGGAGAGTTCACCCTCCTCCAAAATCTCCCGCTCGTAGGAGAACAGGTCGTTGCGCAGGTGTACGGCGTCGGAGAACGTGTCCTTGAAGACGCGCATGGGGCGGCTGTGGACGACGCGGGCCGGAATCTCCGCGACGGCGTGCTCCACCAGGTCCGACGACCAGGGCGCCCCACCGACCTTGCGGCGCATCTCGATGTACTCGACGGGGTTGGAGACGCGGGCCTCGCTGATGTTTTCAATCTCCCACATCGACTCATCGAGCAGGTGCTGGGTGTTCTCGAAGAAGCGGCGGCGCCACTCCATGGACATGGAGGGCACGGTGCGCTGCCACAGGTCCCAGAGCCCCCGCTCCACCGGGTTCTGGGGCTCCGGCGGCGTGCGCGACAGGTCCAGCGGCATGAACAGCGGGAGCCGGTCCAGGTACGCCTGACCGCCCGCGATGTCCCGCGAGTACTTGAAGACCTCCAGGAAGTGGTCGTCGAAGTAGAAGACCCAGACGTACCAGTCCGTGATGAGGTCCAGCTCCGGGCCAGGCGCCTCCGGGTGCGTGTACGCGCAGAGCAGCGCGTAATCCATCCCGTCGAAGCGGCGCTCGCTCCAGACCTCCTTCTGCGTCCCATCCCGCGGCGGCCCCAGGATGCCCATCTCGTACGACCACGCCTTGGTATGCGCGCGCGCCGCTTCAAGATGGGGATTCAGTCGTGCGGGCCAGGGAACGTAGAAGTCCGGCAGCTGGAAGGGTTGTTTGCGTCGCGCCGTGGACATACGTGCACCTCGTTGGATCCGCGACCTTGTAGCGATGTCGAGAACCCAACTCCACGTACAACCGGCGAGGCACGAAGAATTGCACTTCCTTGCGAAACAGGAATGACCCACCTGCGTGGGCCATGACCCCGTGACGCGGGCACGCCCGTCGCGGCGCGGGGGGTTGCGCATCCCTGCACGGGACGGCCACCTCCCCCGGTCCGCCCGCCAGGTCCTAGCGGCGCGTCGTGCGACGCGACGGGCTCTTGCGAGCGGTCGTCTTGCGCGCGGTGCCGCCACGCTTCGCGGCGGTCGTCTTGCGCGCGGTGCGGCCCGCGGCGGCGCGACGGACCGGCGACGTGCGGCCTCCACGCTTGGCGGTGGCCTTCTTGGCGGCGCCACGCTTCGCGGTGGCCTTCTTCGCGACACCGCGCTTGGCGGCGCCCTTCTTCGCGGCGGGACGCTTGGCAGCGGCCTTCTTCGCCGTGGTGCGCTTGGTGGTCGCGCGCTTCGCGGCGCCCGTGCTGCGGCGGGGCGCGGCCTTGCGGGCGCCCTTGCGCGCACCGGCGGAGCGGCGGCGCGACGGCGTGGCGGACGTCGCCTCACCGGCCAGCTGCGCCGTGTTCGACTGCGACTGGGTCTCGTTCGTGTCCTGCACTCGGGTCTCTGCCGTCATCAACTACCTCCAGGGGGTTTACTTCCTGGATCGTACGCGCATCCACGCAAAGTGCACGCATGCACGCACGTGCAGATGCACTCCACCCAACGAATGCACGCGCAACCGCGGCCCGCGCGAGGCCGAGAATCCGGCCCCGGAGCACACGGTGACAACAGGCCGCTACACCGCGCCCTTGAGGAACGCGGCCAGCTTCTCGTACGCCACCGCGAGCGGAGGGATGGGCGCGCTCTCGTGCAGCTGGTGCGCCTGCGCCGTCTCACCGGGCCCGAAGTTCACCGCGTCCACGCCCCACTCCCCGAAGCGCGCCACGTCCGTCCACGCCTGCTTCGACGCGGCGGGCAGCCCCGTGAGCAACATCAGCCGCTGGAAGAGCGGGTTGCCCGCGGCCACCGGACCACTGGGCGACGCGTCGGTGAACTCCACCTCCGCCCGGCCCGCCACCAGCGCCAGCACGTCCTCTTTCGCCTGGTCCACGCTCTTGCCCGGGGCGAAGCGGTAGTTGAGGTTCAGCTCGAACGCCTCCGGCACCACGTTGCGCGCCCGGCCGCCCTTGGCGAGCGTCGCGCTCATCACCTCGTAGAAGGGGAAGCCCGCGACGTTCACCTCCACGCGCTCGCGCCCCAGCAGCTCCGTGAGCAGCGGGCCCGCCTTGTGGATGGCGTTCTCCCCCTGCCACGGCCGCGCCGAGTGCGCGCTGCGCCCGGTGAAGCGCACCGTCACCTGCATGCTGCCGACGCAGCCGACCTGCACCACGCCGTCCGTGGGCTCCATCGCGATGCCGAAGCGCACGCGCGACAGGTCCGGCCGCTTCTCATACAGCGGGATGAGGCCGCTCTCCGCGTAGGCACCCTCCTCGCGCTCGTACAGGAGGAAGGCCACGTTGACGGGCAGCGCGTCCCGCTTCAGGTCCTCCGCGAGCGCCATCATCACCGCGAGGCCGCCCTTCATGTCGGAGGCGCCCAGGCCGTGCACGCGCTCCCCTTCGATGCGGGGAGCGCGGCCCACGTCGCCGGGGTGCATGGGCACCGTGTCCAGGTGTCCGATGAGCGCCACCGTGGGCCGGGGGTCCTCCAGCGAGCCCAGGAGCAGCGTGTGCCCGACGCGGAAGACCTCGTCGCGGCGGAAGTGGCGCAGCGCCCAGCCCTCGACGTGGTCCGCGATGGGACCCTCGTGGCCAATGGGACTGTCGATGCGGCACAACTCGAGCGTCGACTGGGCGAGGCGGGTGGCGAGTTCGTTGGAAGCCATGCGCGGGACAACATACTCCCGCCGCCCGTCAGGCGTCCCCGTCCGCCAGCTCCTCGAAGGACGTCACGCCGTCCAGCACCGTGAGGCAGATGCACGCGGGGCCCTGAAGCGCCGTGAAGTCGTGCAGGGAGCCGTCCGGCTTCTCCAGCGCGTCGCCCGGCCACACCTCGTGGCCGTTGTCCTCGCGGAAGCCGCCCTCCAGCACCAGGTTCCACTCGCGGCCCTGGTGCGTGTGGCGCGGGTAGCGCGCGCCGGGCAGCAGGCGCACGACGGCCGCCATCATCCCCTCGCGCGCGGGGCCCGTCTCCACCGGCATCAGCTCCACGCCCTCCACCGGACCCGGCATCCACGGGTTCGGGTCCGAGATGGACTCCAGCAGGCAGAGCGCCCGCTCCCGCGTCAGGTCCAGGAACGCGGCCACCTGCTCCGCCTGGCGGGCGAAGCGGCCGGGGCCCTCCATGTGGCCCATCAGCCGGGGAAGCGCGGCGGCCGGAGGCGGCTCCGGGGCGACCAGCGTCCCCAGCGCATCCACGGCCGGCGTCAGCCGGGCCAGCTCCGCCCGGCAGCGCGCACAGCCGTCCAGGTGCCGTGACGCCGCGTCCCGCCGGGCCGGCTCCAGGGTCCCGAGCAGCCAGTCGGGGAGGATGTCATCCAGGTGTTCCATCACGGTTCGCTCTATACGGGCCCGCCGCGCCAGCGGATTTCTACGCCCGTCACACCGGGACCGCGAACTCCCGCAGGGCCGCGTTCAGGCTCGTCTTCTGGTCCGTGGACGCCTTGCGCTGTCCGATGATGAGCGCACACGGCACCATGTACTTCCCGGCCGGGAACTCCTTCTCCCGCATTCCGGGGATGACCACGCTGCGGGCCGGCACGCGCCCCTTGTGGACGACCTCCTGGGAGCCGGTGACGTCGATGATCTGCGTGGACGCGGTGAGGACGACGTTGGCGCCCAGCACGGCCTCCTCCTCCACCACCACCCCCTCCACCACGATGGAGCGGCTGCCCAGGAAGGCGCCGTCCTCGATGATGACGGGCGACGCGGAGGGCGGCTCGAGCACCCCGCCCAGCCCCACGCCGCCGGACAGGTGGACGTGGCGGCCCACCTGCGCGCACGAGCCCACCGTGGCCCAGGTGTCCACCATGGTGCCCGCGCCGACCCGGGCTCCGATGTTCACGTACCCGGGCATCACCACCGCGCCCCGCTCCACGAAGGCGCCGTAGCGCACGGTGCCCGGCGGCACCACGCGCACCCCGGCCGCCTCCAGGCCCTTCTTCAGGGGCACCTTGTCGTAGAACTCGAAGGGGCCCACCTCCATCACCCGCATCTCCGACACCGCGAAGAACAGGAGGATGGCCTCCTTCACCCAGGCGTTCACCCGCCAGCCTTCCGGGCCCTTCTCCGCGACGCGCAGTTCACCGGCGTCCAACCGCGCCAGGGTCTCACGCACCGCGGACACGGAGTCCGCGTCCTTCAGGAGGGCGCGGTCCGCGAAGGCCGCGGACACCCTCTGGGAGAGCTCTTCGATGGAGGTGGCCATGGGCCCGCGTTCAATCACATTTCAGCGCGCCGCGCTGGCCTGGAAGTCACGCGTGTGACGCCCCCGGAACGAACGCCAGCGGATGCGTCATGGACAGGAGCTCTCCGTGGTGCAACCTGTCCGCGAGTACGAGGGTAGCGCCCTCGCGCAGCACCACCGCGCCCTGGAGCACCCGGGCCACGTCGTCCAGGGGGGCCTCCTTCCACCGTCTGCTGAAGGGCGAGCCCCGGACATACAGGTGCCCCTGGCCGATGAAGGCCACGTACCCCAGCTTCGTGCCGTCCGCCGCGCGGACCCGCATCCCGCCAATGATGGAGCGTCGTTCGAAGGGCGTGTCTTCGAAAGCCATCGGTGTCACCTCCCGGTTGCCGTTCAGGAGGCAAAGGTGGGGACGCCCCCGGCGCCGTGAGCCGGCCGGCCCACCGCCGGTCCCCTGCCCGCCCGCTCCCTTTCAGGAGGAGCGGGGGGACGGGGCGCGTAGCCTCAAGCGCTGCAGTAGGTGATGGTCACCGTCGCGTCAGCCATGGAAGCCTCCGGGTGTTTCGGGGTGCGACCTGAAGATGTGCACGCCCGGGGCCCCTGGCGTCAATCCAGGCGGCGGCCGTCCCGCATGCGCGTTCCCCCGCCGCCCGCTACCCTCCCGCCGCCATGACGACCCCGCTCGAAGCCGCCTACGACCCGGACGCCTTCCGCGCCACCGCGCACGCCCTGATGGACCAGTTGGCGGACTACCTGAAGGCGGCGCTCGGCGGGGGCGCGGCGATGCCGGTGCTGCCGTGGGTGCCGCCGGCGGTGAACCACGAGCGCTTCGCCACGCCCTTCCCGGAGGTGCCCTCGCAAGAGCCGTCCGGACTCTTCGCGGCCCTGATGGCGCGCGTGCTGGAGGGCTCGCACCACCTGCACCACCCGCGCTACGTGGGCCACCAGGTGACGGCGCCGCTGCCACTGACGGCGCTGTGCGACGCGGTGTCGTCGCTGCTCAACAACGGCATGGCGGTGTACGAGATGGGCCCCGTCGCCACCGCGATGGAGCACCACGTGCTCGCGTGGATGGCGTCGCGCCTGGGCCTGCCCGCCAGCGCCCGGGGCGTGCTCACCTCCGGAGGCAGCGCGGGCAACCTCACCGCGCTGCTCGCCGCGCGGCAGGCGAAGGCCGGCTTCGATGCATGGAACGGCGGCGCGCACGCGGGCCCCCCCATGACGGTGCTCGTCCCCCGCACCGCGCACTACTGCCTGGCCCGCGCGGTGCGCATCATGGGCTTTGGCGAGGGCGGCCTCACCCCGGTGGACGTGGACGCACGGTTCCGGGTCCAGCCGGACGCGCTGGAGGCGGCGCTTCAGGACGCCACGCGCAAGGGGCGCAAGGTCATCGCGGTGGTGGCCAGCGCGGGCTCCACCACCACCGGCGCCTTCGACCCGCTGGAGGCCGTGGCGGACTTCGCGCAAGCGCACGGCCTGTGGTTCCACGTGGACGGCGCGCACGGGGCCGCCGCCAGCCTGAGCCCGAAGTACCGCGCGCAGGTGCGCGGCATTGAACGCGCGGACTCCGTGGTGTGGGACGCGCACAAGGGGCTCCTGATGCCCGCGCTGGTGACGGCGGTGCTCTTCCGCGACGGGGCGCGCTCCTTCGACGCCTTCGCCCAGGAGGCCAGCTACCTCTTCCACGGCGACGACGACGCGCGCCCCTACAGCGACGTGGCCCTGCGCACGCTGGAGTGCACCAAGGAGATGATGTCCCTCAAGGTGTACACGTGCCTGTCCGTGCTGGGCACGCGCCTCTTCGAGGAGGCCGTGACGGCGTCCTACGACCAGGCCCGGCGGTTCGCCGCGAAGCTCCAGGCCACCCCGGACTTCGAGGTGGCGGTGCCACCCGACTGCAACATCGTCTGCTTCCGCCACACCCCCGCGCACGTGCCCGAACCGGGGTGGGATGCCCTCCAGGCCCGGCTGCGCGAGGCGTTGGTCACCCGGGGGGATTTCTACCTGGTGCAGGCCCGGCTGCCACGGGGCGCGTACCTGCGCACCACCCTCATCCACCCCCTCACCCGGGACGAGGACCTGGACGTCCTGTTGGACACCCTCCGGGAGGCGGCCCGGGGTTGAGTTTTGTGCACAAGGGAGTCGCCCGAGCCCGGGAAATGCGATAGGGGCGGGTCGCCATGCTCGTCTCCCTTGTCATCCCCGTCTACAACGAGATTCCCACCCTGGCGGAAATCCTCCGCCGTTGCGTCGCTGTCGACTTTCCGAAGGAGCTCGTCCTCGTGGACGACTGCTCCAAGGACGGAAGCCGCGAGTTCCTGCGCCAGTTGGCCGAGCAGGGACTGGACGTGTTGGGCGGGGCCCCGAAGAACCGCAACGAAGTGCGCGTGCTCTTCCAGGAGAAGAACCAGGGCAAGGGGGCCGCGCTGCGCCGGGGCTTCGCCGAGGCCACCGGTGACATCATCATCGTCCAGGACGCGGACCTGGAATACGACCCGAAGGACATCCCGCGCGTCATCCAGCCCATCCTGGACGGGGAAGCGGACGTCGTCTTCGGCAGCCGCTTCATCGGTTCGCCGCGCCGGGTGCTCTATTACTGGCACACGGTTCTCAACAACATGCTCACCACGCTCTCCAACATGACGAGCGGCCTCAACGTCACCGACATGGAAACCTGCTACAAGGCATTCCGTGCGGAGGTGCTGCGGTCCGTGCACGTGGAGGAGGACCGCTTCGGCTTCGAGCCCGAAATCACCGCCAAGGTGGCGCGCGGAAACTGGCGCGTGTTCGAGGTGCCCATCAGCTACCACGGGCGCACCTACGAGGAGGGCAAGAAGATTGGATGGAAGGATGGCGTCCGCGCCCTCTACGCCATCGCGAAGTACTCCGTGAAGCGCTGACGCCCGCCTGGCTGCTGTCCTGGGGAGGATGCGGTTCATCCTCCCGGCGGCACGGTGGGGAGTGCGGAGAATGGAACACAGTGCTCGCTGGGGTTGGTTGTCCAGCGAGCGGAGCCCCAAGGCGGCTCCGGGTTTTCTTCCTCCGTATTGCGCAGCGTAGTAGTTTCGCCAACGCACCCCGTCTGAAGGGCTGGGAAGTTTCGGGGCCCTTCCGAAAGTTTCCGCCCCCGTATGTTCGACTGGCTCCACACCCTGTTTTCGCGCGACCTCGCCATCGACCTGGGTACGGCGAACACGCTCATCTACATCCGCGGTCAGGGCATCGTGTCCAACGAGCCCTCGGTCGTGGCGGTGCAGCAGGATTCGCGCGGGGGCAAGAAGGTCCTCGCGGTGGGCAAGGAGGCCAAGGAGATGCTCGGCAGGACGCCGGGCAACATCGTGGCCATCCGGCCCATGAAGGACGGCGTCATCGCCGACTTCGAAATCACCGCCGCGATGCTGCGCTACTTCATCCAGAGCGCGCACAACCGCAAGACGCTGGTGAACCCCCGCATCATCATCGGCATCCCGTCCGGCATCACGGAGGTGGAGCGTCGCGCGGTGCGTGAGGCGGCCGCCAACGCCGGCGCCCGGGAGGTCTACCTCATCGAACAGCCGATGGCCGCCGCGATTGGCGCCGGGCTGCCGGTGACGGAGCCCAGCGGCAACATGATTGTCGACATCGGCGGTGGCACGTCCGACGTCGCGGTCATCAGCCTCGCGGGCATCGTCTTCGCCAAGTCGGTGCGCATTGGCGGCGACAAGCTGGACGAGGCGATCATCCAGTACGTGAAGCGCAAGTACAACCTGCTCATCGGTGAGCGCACGGCGGAGCTCATCAAGATGGGCATTGGCACGGCGTACCCGACGGACGAGGTCATGACCATGGAGATCAAGGGTCGCGACCTGGTGGCCGGTGTGCCGCGCACGCTCACGGTGTCCAGCGACGAGGTCCGCGACGCGCTCGCGGAGCCCGTCAACGGCATCGTGGAGGCCGTGAAGCTGACGCTGGAGCGCACGCCGCCGGAGCTGGCCGGTGACATCGCCGACCGCGGCATCGTGCTCGCCGGTGGCGGCGCGCTGCTCAAGAACCTGGACACGCTGCTGCGCGAGGAGACGGGCCTGCCGGTGTTCCTGGCCGAGGATCCGCTCTCCGCGGTGGTGATTGGCGCGGGCAAGGCGCTGGAGTCGCTCGACATCCTCCGCCAGGTCTGCCAGCCGGGCTGACGTCGCTTCAGCCTTCGTAGCACCGTGACGGCGCCGGACCCGCTTCAGGGGTCGGCGCCGTTCGCTTTCCGGGCCTTCGGCAGGGGCCTGCCCGTGGGTCTGACCACGCGCGCTTCGCAGTCCGGCACCTTCGTGTCCCTGCACGCGTCGAAGGCCCCCCGCAGCCACGCGTCCGCGGCGCGGGGCGCGAAGCCCTGGAGCGCATCCAGCCCCTCGAGCCCCTCGAGCCGCGCGGTGAACACCGGAAAGCCCTCCTTCGACTCGCCGCGAGCGCGGACCAGCAGCGCGGCGGCGCGCAGGCCCTGTGGGAGGCGGGAGAACGCCGGGGTGACGGTGCCCGCCTGGAGGAACTTCAGCAGCGGCTCCCGGGCGAGCACCAAGGGCAGCGAGGCCTGGAAGAGGCGCTTCGCCTGCGCATCGCCCGTGCGCGTGAGCTCCAGGGCGAGCAGCGCGGCGACCTCCGGCTCCAGGCGGGACAGCACCGCTTCGGACGCCTTCGCGGCCTGCTCCCTCGCGCGCGTGGGCCGCGTCAGCACGTCGCGCGTGAGGCGGAGGACATCGCGGTCCGTGGAGGGCGAAAGCGCCGCCAGCTCCGCGTCCTTGGGCAGCCGCTGTCCGGTGAGCAGGTCCAGGAGCAGCATCCGCTCCGGCTGCCGACTCATGGCGGCGGGGATCCAGTCGCGCAGCACGTAGGGCGTGTGCGCGGGCCCGGCGACATTCGCCACGCGGCCCGCCAGCACCAGGAAGTCCCAGCTCCGGTTGCGGGGGTCCAGGCCGAAGCGGTGCACCAGCGCCGTCGCCGCGTCCCGGCGCCAGGCGCGCAGGTAGACGCGGACGAGCAGCTCCAGCGCTTCGACGGTCCGTGGCGGATGCCGCTCCACCAGCGGATCCGCGAGCCGCGCCGTCTCCAGCACGCGCTCCTTGGAGGGGTCCCAGTCCGGCTGTCGCGGCGGTCGCGGGTCTTCCAGCTCGTGGAGCCAGCGGACCTCCAGCAGCGCGAGGCCGGCCTCGGGGGAGTTCGGGAAGCGGCGGGCCAGCTCCTCGTACGCGGGGAGGGCCTGGGCCAATGGCAGCTCGCGCGTGTTCGCGCGTGTCAGGTAGAGGTGCGCGAGGGGGGAGTCGGGGAACTGTTTCGCGTGCTCGATGTAGCGGGCGCGCGCCTGCGCACCCGTGCCGACGAAGCCGTGGAGGTCCTGCGCCAGGGATTGCGCCCCCAGGTCCTCCTGCCACCGCTGCATCAACATGTTCGCGAAGCCCACGGTGTCGCGCGAGCGCAGCGCGTCCGGCAGGTGCGCTGGGGCCTGCGCCTCCGCGAGGAGGAAGCAGCGCGCCGCCAGCTCCCGCGCGCGGGGATTGAGCGGATCCACCTCCGCGACGGCGGAGGCCACCCGGCCCGCGAGCCGCCAGTCGCCCGCGTCCATGTGGGCGCGCACGGTGGACTCCCAGTGCGCCTGCGCCACGGAG
Organism: Corallococcus sicarius; assembly: GCF_003611735.1. GTDB lineage: Bacteria > Myxococcota > Myxococcia > Myxococcales > Myxococcaceae > Corallococcus > Corallococcus sicarius. The sequence continues at coordinate 14,736 of NZ_RAWG01000015.1, forward strand.
AGCACCTCCTCCGGGAACAGCAGCTCCCCGGTGCCCGTCAGGGGGCGCCGCTCCAGGCTCGAGCCATCCGCGGTGAAGGCGCGGTGCCCCTCCAGCATCGCCGCGCCGCGCACGTTGTAGATGAGCCGCTCGCCGTCCGTCGGGAGCACCACGTCCTCGAAGGGCCGGGCCGCGCCGGGCCAGCTCGCCCGGGCGTGCAGCGCCGCGTCCTCCAGCTTCACGCGCCCCTGCTCCTGCGTCCCGGGCGCCACCACCCAGCGCTGCGTGCCGATGCTCACCTCCACCGGGCGCGACAGGCCATTGATGACCGACACGGCGCGCACCTTGCGCGCGTCCAGGAGCACCCCGGCCACTGCCGCACCGAGGCAGACCCCCAGCACCACACCGGCCACGACGCCCGCGCGGCGCCACCCGCGTCCCGCCGGGGGAGGCACCTGCCCGATGACCTGGAGCGGCGCCCCCGTGCCACCGCGCACGAGGTAGTCGTCCAGCGGCCACACCGACAGCCCCAGCACCGACACCGTGCGCGTGGCGACGAAGGGGGCCTGGGGCGCTTCGGGTGGGGGCCGGCCCTGCCACTGGAGGCCCGTGCCCAGCACGGAGCGCATCCGGGGCGTGCGGACCGTGGTGACGAAGGCCGCCCGGTCCTCCACCAGCGCCGCGAGCAGCTCCCGCGTGGGGCCCGGGGGCTCGTGCTGGAGCCTTTGCACCAGCACCGCGCGCACCGTCCACGCGTCACCCCGCGCGAGCGCGGACGCCAGCGCTTCGTCCGGCAGCATCTGGGCCAGCCGGGGGGCGCGCTCCAGCAGGCCGCTGGGGTCGGAGGGAGGGGTCAGGGACATGGGCCGCATTCAACCCGCCACGGGCGGGGTGAAGGCAAGCCCGGGGCACGGATTGGCTACCGCCCGGCGGGCACCCGATGATGCCCGCCATGGGTGCAACGGACATCGGGATCGTCATCGCGCTGGTGGCGCTCGGGCTGGTGCAGTTCCTGCTGAAGCGCGAGATGCGCCGCGCGCGCGCGCCCGGAAGGCCGGCCCGGATGCGGTTCATCGCTCAGGGCCTGGTCGGCTTCGCCTTCGTCATGGTGCTGGCGATGGTGGTGCGCCTGCTCCTGGACCGGAGGTAGGCGCCCCCGCGGCTCAGTGCTTGCCGTACTCCAGCTTCGTGCCCTTGCGCTGCGCGTAGATGTACGCCTCCATCGCGCGCATCTTCGGGTCCCCGTCCGCCAGCGGCTTGCCGCGCGCCGGATTCTCGATGCACCAGTTGATCATGTCGCGCAGCAGCGCCACGCGCCCCAGCTGGACCTGGTACTTCGGATAGGTCTCCGGGTGGGTGTTGGCCGCGTCCGGATGGCACATGTCGCAGGACACGCCCACGGTGCCGCCCACCGCCTCCGCGTCGTGGAACACGCGGTGGCCCTCCTTCACGAAGGCCTGCGTGGACTCCGCCCACACCTTCTCGTCGCGCTCGGAGAACGCGCCGTAGGTGTGGCCCGTCTGGAGGTTCGCCTGCTCCTGCCGGGGCACCGCCTTCGCGCCCGTCTGCGCGCCCACGCCGCCCGCTTGCACGGGGCTGCCCGCGGGCTTCGAGCCGGGGTTGGGCTGCGGCGCGGGCGGAGGGGACTTCTTCGCGCCGGGCGGGGTGGCCTGCGCCAGGGCCGGGCCCGGCACGTCGTCCCAGAGCGCGTCCGGGTTCTTCTTGCGCCAGTCGTCCATCAGCTTCGCGGTGGCGCGCACCGCCTGCTCACGCGTGAGCTTCTGGCCGTCCTTCACGCCCTCCACCTCCAGGGACGTCTCGCCGTCGCACAGGCCCAGCACCAGGTTGCCGTCCTTCGACGTGGGCACGACGTGCTTCGGCAGGGGCGCCGACGCCGGAGGGGACGGCGCGGGCTTCGTGGCGGGGGACGTGGCGAGCGCCACGCCGCCGGCGAAGGACAGGGCCGCGCACGGGACCACGAGCAGCTTCATTCGCAAGGTCATGGGAGGGGGTTCCTCTTCCGGTCCTAGTAGGTGGGCAGCTTGGGCTTGGGGGGCGCGGACTGCTTGCCATTGGAGCCCAGGAAGCTGGCGCGCACGGTGATGGGGTCGCGCTCCCAGAGGTTGTAGACCTTGTCCACGAGCCCCGACTCCAGCACGTCCATGCGGCCGTTCCCGCAGCCGTCGAACTGGCTGAACGGATCCGCGCGGTTCATGGGCACCGTGAGCGCGGGCAGTCCCTCCGGTGCGTACGGCCACGGCCACGCGGTGGACAGCATCCCGTGGAACTGGATGTTGCCAATGCGGTTGCTGAGCAGCTGGTGCGTGTGGCCGTGGATGACGGTGACCTTCTCGTACGGCTTGAGGATGGCCTGCACCTCGTCCGCGTCGTCGGTCCAGAAGTTCCAGGGCTTGTAGTACTTGTAGAGCGGCGAGTGGCTGAAGACGATGAGCGGGGTGTTCTTCGCCACCTTCGCCAGGTCCTGCTGGAGCCACTGGCGCTGCTCGCCGCCGACCTCGAAGCGGGACTGGATGCCATTGTCCAGACCGGCGACGATCTTCATCCGCTCCATCGGCGTGAGCTTGCGCTCCGTCCAGAAGTCCTTCTCCAGGATGGAGTTGAGCACCACGAAGTGCACGCCCTTGTGGTCGAAGGAGTAGTTGGGCTTGCCGAACAGGTCGCGCCACTGCTCGCCCATGTCCAGGAACCAGTCGTGCTCGCCCACCATCATCTTGAGGGGGGCCTTCACGGACTTGAGGATTTGGGCGCCCAGCTTGAGTTCGCCCGCCGTTCCCAGCTGCGCCAGGTCTCCGCCGAAGAGGACGAAGTCCGGCTGCGGGTCCAACGCGTTGACGTCGTCCACCGCCTTGAGGATGGCGCGCACGAAGCGGTCGTTGAGCTTGTTCTCGTACAGGTGCGTGTCGGAGATGTACGCGAAGGAGAACTTCGGCTTCTGTCCCTCCGCGTCCGCCACGTTGACCAGCTGGAAGCTGTTGGGCGTGAGCTTGCCCATGCCCGCCACGATGCCGGCGGAGATGCCTGCGACGCGGAGGAAGGCGCGGCGGTCCAGCTTCTTCAGTCCTTCGAAGAAGGCCTCGCGCTCGGCGTAGTGCTTCGTCTCGATGCTCTGGAACTTGTTGGCCATGGCGCGCCCTTCCGTTACCGCGGCTTGGACTGCGTGGAGGGCGCCACCGGGGTGACGTCTCCGTAGATGCCCAGGTCCGCCGGGTTCTTCACGTGGAGGTCCGGGTTGGGCGCCAGGTCTCCCAGGTGGCCCTTCTTCCCCAGCGCCACTTCCGTGTCCCGCTCCGGCCGGTTGTTCCTGCGGGCGCGCTGCTTCGCGAGCTGCTCCTTGTTGAGCTTGTCGTACTTCGAATCCGTGAGCGCGAAGAGGAACGACACCAGGTCGTCGATTTCAGGTTCGGTGAGCCCCAGCCGCTGCATCCCCCCGTCGAGGAAGGGATTGGGCACGCCGCCCTTGTTGTAGTGGTCCATCACGTCCCACAGCGTGGTGAGCGACCCGTCGTGCATGTACGGGCCGGTGATGCCCACGTTGCGCAGCGTGGGCGTCTTGAACGAGCCCACGTCGTTCTCCTGCTTCGTCACGAGGAAGCGGCCCAGCTCGGAGAACTCCGTCTGGAGCGCCAGCTCGTCGATCTGCTTCTCGTCCCCGGTGCGCACCACCTGGACGCCCTTGCGCGCCAGGGCGATGAAGTCCTGCTTGTGCGCGGCGACGCCGATGTTGTGGAACTTCTGGTCGCTGAACAGCGGCGACACGGCGTTGCCCGCGTGGCAGGAGTTGCACCGCGCCTTGCCGTTGAAGAGCGCCCAGCCGTTCTTCTCCGACGCGGAGAGCGCCTTGGCGTCGCCGGTGATGAACTTGTCGAAGCGCGCGTTGCCGGAGAACTGCATCCGTTCGAACGCGGCGATGGCGGCGGCCAGATCGTCATAGTTCACGTCGCGGCCGAAGACCTTCTTGAACTCGGCGGCGTACTCCGGGATGGCGCGCACCTTCGCCACCACCGCCTCCGGGTTGGGCATGCCCATCTCCCGGGGGTTGAGGATGGGCAGCTTCGCCTGGTCCTCCAGCGTGGCCGAGCGGCCGTCCCAGAACTGGGTGGCGTTGAAGACCGCGTTGAGCACCGTGGGGCTGTTGCGCGTCACCTTCTGGTTGCCGATGCCCTCCGACAGGGCCTTGCCGTCGGTGAAGCCCAGCTCCGGCTCGTGGCACGTCATGCACGCCACGGTGTTGTCCGCCGACAGGCGCTTCTCCCGGAAGAGCTTCTCCCCCAGCGCCACCTTCTCCGGCGTGGGCTCGGAGCCCGGCGGCACCGACAGCTTCCACAGCGTCGCGGAGACGCCCGGCGGCAACGGCGGAGGCGGGGAGCCCTGCGAAGGCGCGGGCGCTGCGTGTCCCACACCGGTGTTCAGCACCACGGCGAGCACCGTGACGACGCCCGAAGGCAGCCGCATGACACCCCTCCCGCCAGCCTTCAGGAGCCCACGCGGGACATCCGCGCGACCTGTTGCCGGATGCCCCGCATTTCACGCAACCCCGTCAATTCTTGCAATGTCACTCCGGCGGGGGGATGGCGGAAGTGTTTGGGATTGGAAGCTCCGGGGGCGAAGGCCTACGCCCAGGCTCCGCAGTCCTTCACGACCACGGCGAAGCGGTCGGCCAGCGCCGCCAGTTCGGTGCGCTGCAGTTCGGCGGCCGGCACCACGCCGCCCGCGGTGCCAGGCAGGTCGCGCGTCGCGGTGGCGGCGGCCACCACCGTGTTGCGGTAACCGAGGTCGAGCGCGGCGCGCGCGGTGGCCGAGATGCACATGTGCGTCTGGAAGCCGGCGATGATGAGCTCGGGGCGCCCGGTCGCCTGGAGGCGCTGGTGGAGGTCCGTCCCGGCGAAGGCGTTGGGCAGGGCCTTCGTCACGATGGCCTCGCCCTCCCTGGGGGCCACCGCGGCGATGATGGCGCTGCCCGGCCCCTGGGGATCGAAGAGCGGGCTGCCGACAGGGCCGTGGTGCACGACGTGGAAGACGGGCGTTCCGTGGCGGCGGGCCAGCTCGAGCAGACGCGCCGTCTCCTCCACCGCGGCGTCGATGCCGACCAGCGGCAGGCTGCCGCGCGAGGTGTAGTCCATCTGCGCGTCGATGATGACGAGCGCCGCGCGGTCGAAGGCAGAGGGGTGGGTCGGGGCTCCGACCAGGGAGAGAAGGGTGCGGGGGGCGGACATGCAGGGCTCCGTGGAGTGGGTGTCAGGCCCCTGGGTAACCCGTGCATCCCTGCACAGCCCGCCGCTATCTTCGCGCAATGGGTGTGCAGAAACGGTCAGGCCCCCTGGACTGGGAAGACCTGCGTGTCTTCGTGGCGCTGGCGCGCGCGGGGAGCCTGTCGGCGGCGGCGCGGGAGCTGAAGGTGAGTCACGCCACGGTGGGACGGCGCATCGCCGCCCTGGAGGAGACGCTCGGCCGCACGCTGTTCGACCGTCGCGCCGACGGCTACCTGCTCACCGCTGACGGGGCGGCGGTGCTGGAGCTGGCGGCGGACATGGAGGAGCGCGCGCACGGCATCTTGCGCATCAGCGGCCAGCAGGCGGGGCTGACGGGCACGGTGCGGTTGACGTCCACGGAGGCGCTGGCGGAGCGCTTCCTCATCCCGCACCTCGCAGCGCTCCACCGCCGCCATCCCGGCATCCACCTGGAGGTGGTGAGCGACTCGCGTGCGCTCAGCCTCGCCAAGCGGGAGGCGGACGTCGCCGTCCGTCTTGCGCGCCCGCAGGTGGGGGAGTTGGTCGCCCGCCGTCTTGCGAGCCTTGCCTACGGCGTCTACGCGGCGCCGGACGGGGACATGTCGGCATGGGTGGGCCTGGACGACTCCCTCGCCCACCTCCCTGAAGCGAAGTGGCTCGCCCGGCACGCGGCCGGTGAGCGCCTCGTGCTGCGCGCCAATACGGTCACGGCGCAGCTCGCGGCAGCCCGGGCAGGCTTTGGCAAGGCCCTGCTGCCGCACTGGTTCGCCCGGGAAGAGGGCGGTCTCATCGCCCTGCCGCCGCCCGCCCAGCCACCGGTGCGCGAGGCGTGGCTTGTCGTGCACCCCGACCTGAAGGACGTCCCGCGCGTGCGCGCCGTCATCGACGCGGTGGTCGGCGCGTTCGAGGAGGAGAAGGAGCGGCTCGACCCCGCACCACTGAAGTGACCCGGTCGTATCAGCGGGCCGTCACACGCAGCGCCGTGTTGGAGACGGACCCGGTGCCGTACACGGAGACGTACCAGGTGCCAGCGGCGGGGTTGGGAACGGAGCTGGATATATCACCTGGCCTTCAAGACATATCATCCAGGGCACGCTACGGCTCGGGGACGCGGAGGTCGCGCGAGCGCAGCAGCATCGCGGACGCGGTGGCGGGCGCGAGCACCGACGCGACAATGACACACCAGTCCCAGGGGCCCCGGGCGCGGGCGGCGTTGTAGGTGAGGGCCTGCACCAAAGTCAGACACGCATCCGCGCTGGTGAGCACGCCCAGCAGCGTGGCCAGGCCGTCGCGCCAGCGGCGCAGCAGGAGCAGCAGGCCCACGATGAGCCCCACATCGAACAGCACCCAGGCCCCCTGCACCCACGGCGAGGGGAACCACGGTGTGCTCACCGGCAGCGCGAGCAGCACCGTCCACGGCACCAGCAGCGCGCTCAGCGTGCGCACGAAGAAGCGCGGCCGTCGCAGCAGCGTGACGAGTCCGAACTTCACCAGGCTGCCCCGCGCGAAGGCTCGCAGCGCGTCGTACACCGCCCAGGGGGCGGGTTCGTCCGCCGGGTGGGAGAGGAACAGGGGCACCCAGGCGTCGGGGCGGAACTTGGCCTTGAAGGCGCGCAGGCCCTCGAAGTCGAACAGGGGCCGGCCGGCCGTGCGCGCGAAGCGCAGCCAGGGACTCACCGGGCCCGCGAGCGGCGCCAGCCCCAGCGTCACGTACCGGCGTCCGTTCGCCGCCGCGGCGCGCATCGCGGCGTCCACCAGCGTCTCCGCGGTGCCGTTGGGCGCGGAGGGTTCGCGCAGCAGGTCCTGGAGGAACCAGCCGTCGCGCGCGAACACCGGCGTCACCGACAGGAAGCCCACCACGCGGTCCCCCACCTCCGCCACGAAGGCGCGGCGCTCGCGGGCGAAGGCGCCCGGTGCCAGCCCCACCAGGAAGCCCATGGTCGCCATCCGCCGCGACGCCAGCCAGTGCTCCATCAGCACCTCCACCGCGGCGCGCAGCGGGTGGCCGGGCGTCTCCATCACCTCGGCGGGCACCTCGCGGACGCGCACGGCGTGGGTCCGGGCGCGGCGGAGCTGTTCGCGCAGGCTGCGGCTCCCGCGCAGCACCGCGTCCCAGTTCGCCGGGTCCCACACCGGCTGCTCTCCAATGGGGAACTCCTCGAACGGGACGAGCTGGGAGAAGCGCGCCTCGGTGGCGAAGAAGCTCACGCGCCGGCCCGCGCTCCGGGCCGCCTGCTGGAAGGCCTCCACCATCTCCCGCACGCGCTCGGGCGCGGTGATGGGGCCGCCCCCCGCCACCCACGCGCCGCCCGTGTCCACGTACGCCACGCACCCGTCCCCTCCGGGCGCGAACCAGTAGCGGAAGCCCGGTTGCAGCACCTGGAAGGACGTCGCGTTCCAGCCGTGGTGCCGCAGCAGCGCCAGCACCCGCGCGCGCTCGTCCTCCGCGTCCGGGGCGGGTTGTTCGTGGGAGGCACCCATGGGGTTGGCGCTCAAGCTACGTCCCGCCCTGCCCTGTCGCCAGTCAAAGCTTCCCGGGGGCACGGGGATGGATCCACTCCGGCCCGAAGGCAATCATTGGCGCGAGAAGGAGGACACACTCCACTCGCCAAGCCCCCGCCTGCCTCCACACCTCACGCAGGACAGAAGGGGGTGTGGTAACCCTCCCGTTTCATGCGACAGACCGCTCGGGCATCAGGCGGCCGCAGTGAGCCGGTCGGAGGTAGAACCGTGAATCAGCAGGAGAGTCCGAAACGGCGACAGGTGTCTCCGGAAGTGCAGCAGCAGATCCACCAGGACAGCGAGCATTTCCGCAAGTGTCTCGACTACCTGCGGGAGCACGCCGCAGGCGAGCAAGAGGGCTTCTACGGCCCCGACAGCATGACCTGGGTGATCTATCGCGAGCCGGTGATCCTCCTCGGCGGGCTGCGCGCCATCCTGCTGCAGATCGCCCATCCGGCGGTGGCCATCGGCGTCGCCCAGAACAGCAACTTCCGGGGTGACCTGCTCGGCCGCGCGCGACGTACCTATACGGCGATGTACCAGCTTGTCTTCGGGGGCCTCCGCGAAGCGATGGGTGCCGCGAAGCGGGTCCACAGCCTCCACAGCCGGGTCAACGGCTCACTTCCAGCCGGGGCCGCTGGCTCGCAGGGTGAGGGCCGCTATCGCGCGAATGATCCCCTGCTCCAGCGTTGGGTGCTCGCCACCCTCATCGACGGCGCCCTCGTGGTCTATGAGACCTTCGTGCGGCCACTCAGCGTCGAGGAGAAGCGCCGTTTCTACCAGGAGTCGCGGCTCGCCGCGGCGCAGTTCGGGCTGCTGCCAGAGCAGATGCCGCCCACGCTCGAGGCCTTCTACGACTGGTATCACGAGCAACTGGCGGGAGATGCGCTGCGCGTGGAAGACACCGCGCGCGAGCTGGCGGGCCTGCTCTTCAATTCACCGTTTACCCGGGGACAGCTTGATGAGTTGCTCACCGCCGGCCTCCTGCCGCAGCGCTGGCGCGAGGCGTACGGGCTGGCCTGGGGACCGGGACAGCAGCGCGCATGGAGGCTCCTGAAGGGCACGATGCGCCGGGCCATCAACCTCACCCCGCCAACGCTCCGCTGCGTCACGGCCTGGCATCAGGCGCAGCTGCGGCTGGCCCAGGCGCGAGGAAAGCGGCCGACGGTCATGGCCCGGGTGCTGAACACCCTCGACTCCTATGTCGACGTGCCGTTCAGCATCCGCCCCGTCGCGACGAAGGCCCCGGCGGCTGACAAGCACTGAAGCCGTGGAGGAAGTGCCGGCGTTGTACCCAGCGCACTCGAAGAACCTGCTGAGGCCTTCCTAACCTCGCCCGGTCCCTCCATCCTCGTGTGCGCCTCCGGTACCGCACATGCGTCACCGCTCGGGTCAGGAGGCGCCGTTGCAGTCCCACTCGTGGAACCCCGGAGTCTGTCCCATGCGAATCACCCTGTCCCTGCTGGCTGTCGTCGTGGGCCTCACCTTCTCCGCGGGTTGCGGCGGCGAGTACGAGCCGGAGCAGGCACCGGCGTCCGGGGCGGTCTCCGTCGAGGAGCAGCTCCCGGAAGGCACCGTCACGCAGCTGGCCATCTGCACGCAGAAGTGGACGTGCAATTACGTCCGCTGGCACAGCACCGAGGCGAACTGTGTCGCGGCCTGTGGCGGCGCGTCCTGCACCAAGGACTACGCCTGCACTGGCGGCTGCCTCTGCCCCTGAGGCATCCCTGACGGAAAGGCTGAGGCCCCAGCGCGTCGCCGCTGCCGCGAGCGTCGAACCCGCGGCTGGGGCCAGGTGAGCGAGCTCAACTCCAAGCGCGCTGCAGGAGGCGGGCGGTACGGCGTGCGCGCAGCAGGCGGTTGATGCCGAAGAGGACGATGGCCGCGCCCGCGAGCAACTGCCCTCCCCGGACGATGCGATTGACGTCCACGGCGGGGACCCAGGTGACTTTGCCCTCGCGGATGACGAAGGCGCCCGCGGGTCGGGCCCTCAGCCCGAAGCCGCTGCCCGAGCCGCTCCCCTTCGGGACCTCGCCCTTCACTCCGGCCTGCTGAGGCGCCGGCCCCTCGCCTCCGCCTCCGCCGCCTCCGCCGACCACCAGGGCCGCGGGAATCACGGTGACTCCATCCTGCTGGATGGCCTCTCCGTAAACGCGCTTCACGTTGATGCTGTCGCGGGCCCGGTCGATAACGTCGTTGACGTCCATGGTGTCCCCCCAGATGGGATGTCGGTGTCCTCACCGCGAGAGGTGGACACGGTGCGGCATGATGACTGGACGTGCAGGCCGACGGGCCGTGGGGCGACACGAGGGACAGGGGCTTCTTGGCTGGGCCCTCAGGCGCAGGAGCCGGCCAGGCTCACACCGTCTTCGCTGCGAGCTCCTTCGCCGTTTCGACGAAGAGACGCAGGGGCCCGGAGCGCTGCGCGCGGCTGGGGTAGTAGAGGAAGAAGCCAGGCAGCTCGGGCGCGTAGGCCTCCAGCACCCGCACGAGCCGCCCGGTTCGCAGCGGCTCCTCCACTGCCGGCTCGAAGGCATACGCCAGCCCCAGCCCCTGCTCTGCCATCGTGAGGATGAACTCGTTGTTGTTGGTGACGACGCTCCCGCGCACCGGCACGCGCCAGCTCCGCTTCCCACGCTCCAGCTCCCACGCGTAGAACGCGCCCGACTCCCCCATCCGGAAGGTGAGGCACTCGTGGCGCAGCAGGTCCTCGGGCTTCTGGGGCGTGCCGTGCTTCGCCAGGTAGCCAGGCGCGCCCACCACCACGAAGCGGAAGGCGTTGGTCAGGCGCACCTGCACCATGTCGCGCTCAAGGGCCTCGTGCAGGCGCACCCCGGCGTCGTAGCCCTCGGACACGATGTCCACGAGGCGCCCCTCGATGACGATCTCCAGCTCCACGCGCGGGTGCCGTTCGCGGAAGGTGGGGAGCACCGGAGAGATGACGAGCGGCACCGCGATGCCCGGCACCGACAGCCGCAGCCGTCCCACGGCCTCTCCCGGCTGGGCCGACACCTCCTTGAGGGCTTCGAACGCCTGGCCCAGCCCGGGGCCCGCGCTCTCCACCAGGCGCCGCCCTGCCTCCGTCAGCGCCACGCTGCGCGTCGTGCGGGTGAGGAGCACCACGCCCAGCTGCGCCTCGAGCTGGCGCACGGAGTGGCTGACCGCCGCCGTGGAGACGCCTAGCTCGCGCGCGGCGGCGCTGAAGCCGCGCAGGCGCGCCACGTCGAGGAACACCTGGAGGTGAGGCAGGACGGCGGGCTTCATCGGGAGCGCCTCCACGGAGCCCCCGGTGGGGGGGCTTTCGCATTGTCAAATGGGGTTTAACAACCCATGCAATCTGTTCGCTCTACCGAGGCCTGGGTGCACCTTGTATTTCTTCTGTCGGGTCGGGGCGCTGGACGCCTCGCGACACAAGGAGCGGTCCATGGGTGCAGGCGCGGACGTGGTGGTCATCATCGGGGCAGGCGGCATCGGACAGGCGATTGCGCGCCGCCAGGGCCCTGGCAGGGCGGTGCTGCTCGCGGACTTCAACGCGGCGACGCTCGAGGCGGCGACCAGGGCGCTCGAGGGGGTGGGCTACCAGGTCGTCTCCCAGCGGGTGGACGTGTCGTCTCGTGAGTCCGTGAGTGCCCTGGCGAAGGCTGCCGCGAGCATGGGGCGCGTGACGCAGGTCGTGCACACCGCCGGGCTCTCGCCTGTGATGGCGCCCGTGAAGGCCATCCTCGCGGTGGACCTCGTCGGCGTCGCCCTCGTCCTGGAGGAGTTCGGGCGTGTCGTCGCGCCAGGGGGGGCCGGCGTCGTCATCTCCAGCATGGCGGGTTACATGCCGCCCCCGCTGCCCCTGGAGCAGGACCAGGCGCTCGCGCGCACCCCGACGGACGAACTGCTGCAGCTGCCCATGTTGAGCGAGCAGGCCGTCCCCAACCCGGGCGCGGCCTACGCGCTCTCCAAGCGCGCGAACCACCTGCGCGTGCAGTCGGCGAGCCTCACCTGGGGCGAGCGCGGCGCGCGCATCAACTCCATCAGCCCCGGCATCATCGCGACGCCCATGGCCCAGCAGGAGATGGCCTCCGAGGGCGGCCCCGTCTACCGGGCGATGATCGAGAAGTCCGCCACGGGCCGGATGGGCACCCCCGAGGATGTCGCGTCCGCCGCGGCGTTCCTCCTGGGGCCGGACTCGAGCTTCATCACGGGCGCCGACCTGCTCATCGACGGCGGCGTCATCCCGGCGCTGCGCGCGGGCCGACTGCAGCTGCTCGGACGCTGAGGCCCCAGCGCGTCTCGAACCCGTAAGCCAGGCCACGCATGCGCGTGATGACTGGCGTGCGGATCCGCAGACCCGGCGTCACGGCGAGTCGAACTTGACGCGAGCACCGAAGCGGGCGCCCAAGGCCTCTCGCGTCTCCGGTGACACCTTGGGTCGCCCCAGTTGGAGCGACTCGAGCGCGGCAAGGAACGGCGAGCGTGCCAGCGCGAGCGCACCTTCGTCGCCCAAGTCGTTGTTGCCCAGGTCGAGCCAGCGCAGCCCCGCGAGGGCCTCCGACCCCGCGAGCGCGACGACCCCTGCATCCCCGATGTCGTTCCCTCCCAGCCCGAGTCGGGTCCAGCGCCGAGGCATGGCGGCGAGCGCGACAGCGCCTTCGTCGCCCAGCGCCCCGCCTGCGAGTTCGACCTCTTCCAGGCGCGGCAGCGCCGCCAGGATGGAGACGACGCCGGGGCCGAACCACCGCCGCTCCATCGAGAGGAACTCGAGGGTGCCAGCGAACGCAGCCCCTGAGAGGGATTGCAGGCCGTCGAGGCTGTAGTCCTGACCCTCCCGGTCGTTCGAGAGGTCGAGGCTCGTCAGCCGGGGGAACGCGCGCGAGCCGAAGAGCGCGGACAAATCCTCGTCATCGAGGCTCGTGCCAATCAGGCCGAGATGCAGCAACGAGCCGAGGTGCGGTGAGCGGGCCAGATGGCCCGCGCCCCCATTGGAGAACAGCGTGTCGCTGAACGAGAGGGCGGTATAGCGGCGCAGCGCCGGCAGCAGGGCGAGCCGTCCCACTGCGTCGGTGGCGTCGCTGAGGATGAGGTCCGCCACGAGCGGCGCCGCGCGGAACAGGGCGTCATGGTGGGCCAGGAATGGCTCGGCCGCCAGCCACAGCGTGGAGACGACGGAGTCACGGCGGCCCAGCGCCACGACGACCGCCCGGAGTTCCTCGGGCAGCGTGTCGAGCAGGCCAGCGAGGACGCTGGCCGGGTCGCCCCTGTCGCAGGCGGACCGGATCCGTGCGGCGTGCTCAGGCAGGGCCTGGGCAATCGCCTCGGCATACTCCCGCCACCGGGTCAGGTCCTCGGGTTGCGCGCGGAGCCCGAGGAGCAGGGCCTCCTCGCGTGCACCCACCCGGTCGGGCTCGATGGCCTCAAGCGCGCGGGAGGCTTCGTCGTCGCGACGGCTGAACGAGGTCATGGAGCGAAGCTAGCAGGCGGGGCCTCCCGGCGATTAACCCGGAAAATTCAGTGGGGCCCTCCTCTGGAGCCTGAACGCTTCACGCGAGGGAGTTGACGACATGAAGAGGCCAGGCTGGAGCTTTCCGTTGGGGGCGATTTCCGCGCTGCTCCTGGGCGTGCCCATGCTGGCGGAAGCAGCCCCCTTCACGGAACACTGGGCGGCGTACCCGTCACCGTATTTCTATAGCTATGGCGGAGCCGCGAACACGGCGACGTCCGTCGCGCAGTCCGGAACGACAGATGGCCGGGCCCTCCAGCTCAAGCTCTCCGCCTACCCCGCGGCGGGAGTCGGGGGTGGCATCACCCAGGAGAGTTCGTCACGGTACCGGTACGGCACCTTCACCACCCGGCTGAAGACCACGAACTGCTCGACGCAGCCGAACACGGGCATCGTCACGGGCTTCTTCACGTACTTCAACGACGGTGGGGACTACAACGGCAACGGCCTGCCGGATAACAGCGAGATCGACTTCGAGTGGCTGTGTGCCGAACCCCAGGTCATCTACCTCACGATGTACACGGACTTCGGCCCCGCCGCGCACCGGCGTGTGTCGCGAATCCTCAACCTGGCCACCGGCACCCTCCACTCCACCTGCTACTACGAGAGCTTCAGTGGGGCGTGCCAGCCGCTCACGGGCAACGAGAACCTCCCCACGACGATTCCAGCGCTCGCGGGGTACAACTCCAGTACGGCGCATTACGAGTATGGCTTTACCTGGACGGCCAGCCGGGTGACGTGGTGGGTGGTGCACCCCACCACCGGGCAGCGAATCACGCTGTGGGACTACCAGGGGCCGGCGTCGCGCATCCCCGCCAACAGCTCGCACTTCCTGACCAACACCTGGCACACCAATGACTGGACGCCGCCGAGCCGCCCGCTGGCGACCCAGCCGCCCAACTCGGCCCGGTATGCCTATGTGGACTGGACGGCGTACGTGCCCTGAGCCGCCCCCGCTTCCCCGGCGGCCGGGCTGCCAGAGTTCATGGCAGCCCGGGATTTCTCCGCGCGTCTCACTTCACCGCGATGGCGGCGACGCTCCCATTGCTTCTCGCGATGAACAGGATGCCATCCTTGCCCATCGCGAGGTATCCGCCAGCAGGATACGTCCAGACGTGCATCCCGGTGGTCAGGTCCACCGCGTACGTGTTCGAAGCGGTGCTGACGAAGAGCAGGTTGTCCGTCACGAGCGTCGTCCCCTGCGGCAGGCCTTCCGGCGGCCCCCAGGTCCAGAGCAGCGCGCCATCCGACTCGGCCCGGGCCTCCACCTTGCCGCTGTTGAAGACATACAGCACGCCGTCCGCGACCGTGACGCTGCCCATGAACGAGGCCTTCAGCGACCAGCCGACCCGCTGGTTCGCCAGGTCGAAGGAGAGCAGCCGGTAGCCCTGGATGGCGAGGACGTTCCGGGAGCCGCCCAGCACCGGCGCCGTGTTCATGCTCCACCCCCTCCAGTCGAAGCCGGGGTCCTTGATCGTGTAGGCCAGGACGCCCGTGGTCGCGTCCACCACCTGCAGCCCTGATTCGGTGTAGGCGAAGACCTGCCCCCCTCCACCGCGGGCGTCCACTGGTCATACTGGCTGGTGCCGAAGAACCACTGCTGCTTTCCGCTGGTCGCGTTGAAGCTGTACATGCCGTCGTAGTAGCCGCCCGCCATGAACACGTTCCCCTTGAGCACCACGGGGGCGTAGTAGTGCGACCACTGGTTGCCGTACGCGCTCTGGAACCGGATGCTGCCGGTGGCCGCATCGAAGGCGTAGAGAAACGAATCCTCGTGCCCCGACGTGGTGAGGTACACCGCGCCGTCGGAATAGGCGGGCGGGTGGGCCGCGTGGATGGTGCCGAAGCTGTGCGTCCACAGCGTCGCTCCGGTCTGGGCATCGAGCGCGGCCAGCAGCTGGCCGCCGAAGTAGCTCTGGGTGGAGACGAAGACCGCGCCTCCTCCTTCGGTGACGGGGTTCAGCGCGGTGGCGCCCGTAACCGCCGGGCGCACCCACAGCTCGCGGAAGACCTCGGGATCCAACGTCGCATCCACCGCGCCGGTGTGCCGGGCGTTCCCCTGGAACGTCGCCCACTCCTCGGTCTGGTTCCACGAACCCTTCGACGCAATCACACGCAACCGGGCCACGGCCGACTTGCCCTCGCGGGTGGCGGTGAGGGTCACCGTGCCCTCGCCCCTGCCGGTGACCTTGCCGTTCGCCTGGACCTCCGCGCGGGAGGCGTCGGAGCTCACCCACTCCACCGTGCGGCCCGTCAGCACGTTGCCATGGGCGTCCTTCAGCTCCACCCGGAGCTGGAGTTCCTGGTCGACAGCGATCACCGCGGAGGATGGCGAGACCGTGACCTGGGCGACGGGGACGTAGAGGTCGAGCGTCGCGGACGCGCTCTTCGTCTCACTGGTCGCGGTGAGGGTCACCTGACCGGCCTTCAGCGCCGTCACCAACCCGGAGTCACTCACCTGCGCCCGGCTCGTATCGCTCGAGCTCCAGGTGACGGCACGCCCGGAGAGGGTGGCCCCGCGTGAGTCCTTCAGCGTCGCCGAGAGCTGCACCGTGGTCTCCACGGGCACCTGTCCCGTGGGAACGCCGTCGAGCGTCACGGACGCCACCCTCGCCACGACCACGCGCACCACGACCGAGGCACTGCTGCGCTCGCTGGAGGCGGAGATCACCACGTCGCCCGGCTTCACGGCCGTCACCAGCCCCTGGGCGCTCACCTCCGCGACCTCGCTGTTGCTGGAGGCCCAGCTCACCGGCCGGCTCACGGGGTTCCCGGCCGCATCCCGGGGGGGCGCGGTGAGCTGTACGGTTTCGTTCGCGGGAATGGGCTCGGCGGATGCCCCGCTGATGAGAATGGACGCCACCCTCTCGCTGGGAACCGTTCCGTTTCCGCAGGCACTCACCGCGATGGCCAGGATGAGCGCGAAGCACCGTCGCGCCAGACTCAATGACCCGGCCATGGTCGACCCACGCGCCGAAGACCCAAGAGGCTCCATGATGTGATTCCCCCTCGAAATGATTGAGCCCATGCGGGCGTGATGCTGCCCGGGTCAGGCGCGGTCACTCCAGACCCAATCCCTGTCATCGACTTCCCGTCAGGGCAGGCGCTCATCCCGCGCCGCACCGTTGAGGACGCCGAGCGTGGCCGGGCCGTACGCCCAGTCGCTCGCGGTGTTGGTGTCCGAGAACGAGACGCGGCCCACCGTCATCGTCCGGGTGCCGCTGGTGGGGAACGCCCAGGACCAGTCGAAGGAGACACCAAAGGCGCTCGGGACGGAGTCATACGTGCAGGGCATTCCGCCGCAGTCGGCCGGGGACCACTGGCCTTCGGCCTGGAGCGCCTGGAGCTGGCCGGGATAGGCGGGGACGGGGGTGAAGCCCGGGATGACGGCGGCAATGGCATCCTGGGTGTTGCCCAGGTTGTCCCGGAGGCGGTGCACCCGCTGCCCCCCGCTGACGCCGAAGGTGCCGCCCTGGAAGTCCCAGGCCGTGTCGAAGTTCGATGCGTACAAGGCCTGGGGCCAGGCCGTCTTGCTCGTGAGCTCCG
This sequence comes from Corallococcus sicarius, assembly GCF_003611735.1. Classification (GTDB taxonomy): domain Bacteria; phylum Myxococcota; class Myxococcia; order Myxococcales; family Myxococcaceae; genus Corallococcus; species Corallococcus sicarius. Next base: position 31,500 of record NZ_RAWG01000015.1, read on the forward strand.
AGGCCGGGGCGTCCACGTTGCCCGTCGCCCGGTCCGGGTTGAGGTGGATGATGATGAGCTCGCCTTGGAGCACCTGCACGTCCGGCAGGGTGGCCAGGGGCGTGGAGCTGGAGGCGTCCACGAGGGTCATCCCTTCCGTGCTGCCACCCTCGAGCACGACCAACTCCACCAGGTCCCGCTGATTGGCGACACCGGGCGCAAGCTCGGTGATGCGCAGCACGGCAGGCGTCTGCCAGCCCCGGAAGCTGCCATTGCGGCCCGTCGGGTCCACGCCCTTGCCCCGGGTGTCTTGCACCGTGGAGGCCACCGTCACGGTGTAGTCCTGCCGGGGCGTCTGGGGGCTGGTGCCGAGCCACACCTCGCGGTTGTCGACACGGCGGACCTCCGTGACGGCCAGCCCGGCGATGGAGAACTGGCTCCCATCGGCCTGGACGCTGGCCGGGTCGATGCGCCGGTCGAAGCGGACGACGACGGCCTCCGAGTTGGCGGCCTGCCCACCCTTCACCCGGGGCGCGGGGCACGTCGACGAGACCAACTGCTCGGGCGTCCACACGGAAGGCTGGGTTTGCGGCGTCCCCGTCCCCGTCCAGAAGAACCACAGCGGCGAGACGATGCCCACCGTGCAGCCCTGGGCCAGGTCGAGCTGATCCCTCACCGTCTCCACCACGCGCAACCGGAAGTTGAAGGCGCTCGGGGAACCCGCGGTCACCCGGGCCGTCACCAGCGGCGCCTGTTCGTGGCCGGCGCCCGCCAGGGCGAAGGGGCCGTTGAGGGTGCCCGTGAGGGTGATGAGCTCCGCCTCGTAGTCCGGCAGCCGGGCGGGCAGGTCCACCTGGCTCACGTCCTGGACGAACCCCGTCAGCGCATGGCCGGAGCTCTGCACGGTGAAGCCCGAGAGGGTCGCCCGCACCATGCCGTTGGCGATGCGTTTGGTATTGACGACGAGGTTCACACGCATGCCGGCCTGGGGCTGGGGGCTCAGCATCCCCGGGTCCCCTTCCACGAAGAGGGCCGGGCCGCCACGCTCCGCCTGGAGGAAGAAGCCCGCCGGGTCGTTGGCGAGGGTGCCCACGCCCGGCTTGACGAAGGTGATGTAGGCCCCGTCAACGGGCAGGCTCACCTGGCCGTCCGCCGCGGCGCGCACCGCGGCGATCTGCGCCGAGGCGGTCTCGCCGCTGGAGTTCGGCAGCGTGTAGCCCTGCACCTGCACGGGCTCCGCGTGGCCCGCCGTGTCCACGGAGAAGAAGCGCACGGTGGTGCTCCGGGCCAGGGTGAACGGGCCCGTATACAGCGGGGAGGCGCCGTCAGGCATGGAGCCGTCCGTGGTGAAGCGCGTCGCGCCGCAGCCCGTGCCCGGGGCACTACTGCACGTCAACGTCACCGTGACGGTGGGCTCCGGGTACGTACCGCCCGGAGGCGCCGCCACCGTCACCGGTGCCTCGAAGTCGAGGGTGTAGACCGCGGCTTGAGCCGGCTCGGCGTTGCCCGCCTTGTCCACGGAGAAGAACTGGAGCGTGGCGGCGGTGCCCAGGGTGAAGGGCTCGCGGTACAGCGTGGAGCCGGCGCTCGGCGTGGAGCCGTCCAGCGTGTAGTACGTGGCTGAACACCCGGTGCCCATGCCGTCTTCGCACGCCAGCGTCACCGCCACCGCGCTCGTGAAGCTGCCGCCCACGGGGGTCGCGCGCGTGGAGGGCGGCGCCGAGTCAGGTTTGCCACCGCCGCAGGCGAGCATGAGCGGGATGAGGAGAAGGCCCAGGGAGCAGCGAAGGGACCAGGAAGTCTTCAGGGGCATCGTGGCTCCAGGGTGCGGGGCAGTTGCCCCGCGTTGAGGAGCGGGGTCAAAGCCATCCTCCGAAAGGGGCCTCCCGATGAGCCACCGTGGGGAAAAGCGATGCACTGGCGCGTTGTCTTCAGGGGCGACGCGGCGGGCCCAGGCGTTCTGACTGCCATTGCCGTTCAGGGTTCAACACCCCGCGGCCCGGCAGAACAGGTTCATCCCTGACACCTTCTTTGACCCCACGGGCTTCGGCATCCACGCGCCCACCGCCTTCGACGGGGGCGGGAACGTCGCGCGGGACGACGGCGCGGGCGACTGCGTGGGCATCGTCTGCGCCCCCTTCTGACGACACACCCGGTGAAGCAGGCTTCGGGGTGACATGAAGGCCCACTCACGCACCCGGCACCCCACTCCGACACCGTGAAACTTCTGCCACCCGGCTGCAAATGAACCCGGGTGGCATCATCCTGCTGCCCGCCATCCAGCACCCACATGCCCTTCCGGGCCGGTGTCCAGGCACTGCTCGACACCCCAACGTCCGTCGGTTTGAGGATGGAGGGAGTGGACATGCGCGTGAAGGCCTGGTGTGCCCTGTTCGGTGTGGGATTGATGGGGTGTGGCGGCGTGGAGCCCGAGTTGCTGGAGGGGGCGCCGGAGGACGCGACGGTGCACGCCCAGGCGTGCGCGCCCGGGACGGCCACCAAGGTGAAGGACGTGCTTCCGCCGGGGACCGACCTTCCGCCCTGGAGGCCGTCGCCTTCGGGGCTGACGAACGTGCAGGGCACGCTCTACTTCGCGGTGAATCTCTTCCCGAACCACTCCCTCCTGTGGAAGAGCGATGGCACGACGGCCGGCACCGTCCCCGTGAAGGACTTCCCCGCGTATGGCATCAGCGGCTACCGGGACCTGGGCGGGCTCATCGCCGTGGGCCACCAGCTCTTCTTCAGCGTCAATGATCCGACGGTCGGACGGGAGCTGTGGGTCTCCGACGGCACGGACGCGGGCACGCGGCTCGTCGCGGATCTCACGCCAGGGACCGCGAGCACGTCACTGTCGGGGCTGGCGTCGGTGGGAGGCACGCTGAGCTTCTTCCGCCGCGACCCGGCGACGAACGGGCTCTTGTTGTGGAAGTCGGACGGCACCGCCGCGGGGACGGTCCAGGTCCTGGCCCTGGAGCCCCAGGCCTCCCTCGCGTCGAGCGTCGTGCTGTCGAGCGGCCTGCGGGTGTTCATCCTCCAGGACGCGGTGTTTGGCGGCACGCGGGTCTGGCGGAGCGATGGCACGGCCGCGGGCACCTACGCCTTCACTTCGCTGGATGCGGGCGAGCCCCAGGTGCGGGACATGCGCTCGCAGGGCGCCTTCGCGGTGTTCGCGCTGGCGGAGGGCGGCAACACGGAGCTCTGGAAGACGGACGGCACGGCGGCGGGCACGGCGCGGCTGGAGACCTTCGGCCACGACGCGCGGTTGCTCGGGGTGCTCGGCTCCCACGTCTACGTGTCGTATCCCACGACGGATGACCGGCTGAAGCTGGCGCGCGTGTCACTGGCGGGCGGCGGCAAGGCGACCGTGACGACGCTCGCCAATCCCTTCGCGGGCCAGGAGGGTGCCCAGCCGTACGTCCAGGACGCGAAGACGGCGGGCAACAAGCTCTACCTGTCGGTGGCCATCGGCTCGCCGGGGCCCGCGCCGCGCCGGGTGGACCTCTGGGGGACGGACGGCACGGCGGCGGGCACGGCGCGACTCAGCGAGGGCCTGAGCACCTCCGATGAGCGGGCGTCCACGCTCTTCGACTCCGGCTCGGGCACGCTCATCTTCGGCTCCGCGGGCGACAGCGCCGGCGAGGAGCCGTGGGTGACGAATGGGACTGCCGCCGGAACGGCCCGCATCGCGGACATCCAGTCGATGGGGGGCTCGAACCCGAACTCATTCCTGCGGATTGGCACCCGCATCTTCTTCGTCGCCAACGGCGGGCCCCCGGGCAACGCCCTGTGGTCCATGCCCGCCAACGTCACCTGCCCCGCCCTGAGCGCCGAGGCCCGGTAGCGGCCCCCTGTTTCCCGGGACCCACTGCTACGCCGCGCGGAGAAGCCCCCGCCGCTCGATGAAGGCTTGCAACTCGGGCCACCGGGCGGAAAGGAACTCGAAATCGCCGGGGCGCACGGGCTGCAGGGACGCCAGCGCGGCATCAATGGCAGCCGCGTGGCGCACCGGGTCCAGGGCGTCCAGGGCGAAGGCCCGGAGGAGCTTGAGCCGGCGGGCGTCCCGTCCCACCAGCGCATCCGCCTCTCCCGCCCGCGCATCCAGCGCGGTCATGGCGGCGGCGGGATTGCCTTCGCGGCAGAGGAGCGCAACCTCCGGCAACAACGCATAGATGGGAGGCAGGGCGCCGCTGCGTTTGCGTCCCTCCTCCAGCCAGGCGTGCGCGGAGGCCAGGTCGCCCTGGGCCAGGCGCGCTGTGGCAATCAGACCGGGTATCCACCGGTGCATCGCGGGTACGGAGCGGAGCTTGCCGGAGCGCTCCGCCGAGCCGAAGAGCTCCAGCGCGCGTCCGGTGTCTCCCAGCGCCAACTGGCACTGCCCCATCATGGCGACCGACACCGCCCGTTGTACCCCCTGCGTGGCGCGGCGGGCGGCTTCCTCGAAGCGGTGGGAGGCTTCCTGTTCGTCACCCGCGCTGAAGAAGGAGACCCCCTGGTGATAGGTCCCCGCCCAGCGGCGGATCCGCCAGTAGAAGAAGGCGAACAACCCCAGGAAGACCGTGACGAGGAGCGGGATGAACACCCGCGGCCCCAGGGCCTCCCGAGCCCCGCCACGGCTGACATGGTTGTAGGAGACGAGGAAGACACCGACCCAGACCGCCCAGGCGATAGCCCGCTGCACCGAGAGGAGTGGAAAGGGTTTGAGGTGAGACTCTCTTGGCAGGGGAAGTTCGTTCACGAGCTGTCACCCTACCACCCCCCGTCAACCGCGTTCGTCCGGCTCCACGCGTCGAGCGCTTCGCCGACTTCCTTTACCTCCACTCCGTCTTCCAGGAAGCTCTCGGCTTCATCTGGGGGGATGATGCATCAGGGTCCACGTCGCGCGACGCCCGGAGCCCCCTGCGAAGTCTCCCTGTCAGGGAGACGGCAATGAAGCGCAAGCAGGTTGGATTCGGTATCGCGGTCTGGCTTTCGGCCGCTGGGGCGCTGGCGCAGGAGGCCGAGCCGGGCAGCGGCATCACCCCGCAGCTGGGCCTGCAGCTCGGCTATGCGAGCGGGGATGACATCGAGGGCGGCGAGCACGGCGGGCCCGGAGCTCGGGTCCAGCTGCTCGCGCGGTTCAATCGCTTCGTCGCGGCGGGTGCGGAGGGGGCCTACTTCCTCAAGGCCGGCTCGCAGACCCGCGTCAGCCCGAGGCCCGGCGGAGGCGAGGACACGAAGAGCATCTCGGGCGGGCTCATGCTGCTGTCCGGCGTGCTGCGCCTCGGGTTCGACGATAAAGCCGTCCGCCCCAACTTCCTGGCGGGGCTCACCCTGGGCAATGCCGGCGGGCAAACGGACACGTTCTACTTCCTGGGAGGGGAGCTGGCCTTCATGGTGAGCCGGCTCCCCCTGGTCGTCGACGTGCGCTACCTCGCGCCCCTCTCGGGGTCGGAGACGGGCTATCCGAACTACCTCACCCTGGGTCTGGGGACGCGCCTGTCCTGGTGAGCGAAGAAGCTGCCTTCCATGGGCACCGCGCGCGGAACCAAGAATGTCCGCGCCGCGGACGCAAGGCATGCAATCCTTGTCTTTCAATGCGCGGAGCCGTTGCACCCACCCGCCGCCTGGCGACCCCTGACATGACTGCTCATCCTCTTTTCGCTTCGTTGATGCTGCCTCTCTTGTTGTGGGGCGTACCGGCGGCGGCGCAGGAACCGTCTTCTGGCTCCGGAATCGCGCTGGGCGTGCGCGGGGCCTATGGCATTCCGCTGGGGAACATCTTCGACGACAACAAGGTGTCCACCTTCGTTGGCAACACCGTGGCCCCCCAGGTGGACCTCGCCTATTTCCTGCGCCGGCAGCTCTCGTTGGGAGCGTATTTCCAGTACGGCTTCGCAGAGGGGGTCCAGGGCATCGTGAGTAACGAGACCTCGGGCCGCGTGCTGCGGTTCGGTTTCGACGTGGACTACCACTTCGCGCCGGAGGCGTTCGTGGCCCCCTGGGTGGGAGTGGGCATGGGGTATGAGATTGCCTCCGTGGACTTCCGCTTCCCGCAGGCGGGTGAGTCAATCTCCACGGTGGAGTACAAGGGACTCGAATGGGGGCACGCGCACTTCGGCGTGGACTTCCAGCTCACCCGCTCTGTCGCGGTGGGCCCCTACGTCACCGCGACGCTGGGGCAATACACAAAGTACGATGCACTGCTAGGGGGTATCCTGCTCCCGGGAGAAGACTTCCCTGGTGACTCCAGGGCCTTCCACTTCTGGATCCAGCCCGGCGTGCGCGTGCAGTTCCGGCTGTAGGTGCGACCTGCCTGGAGTCTTGTTTCCGCCTTTGCCACGGGTCCGACTCCCTCCGCCTCCACGGCACAACGCACTGCCATGCCCCGCTAGGGAGCGCCGTCGTCCGCTTCGTCCGCGCCGCCGGTGTCCCCGGACTCGCGGCCGAGCAGCCGGTCCACCTCCGCGTGCGCTTCCTCCGCCTGCGCCGCGCTGATGCGGCGGTAGATCTTGAGCGCATCCACCAGGCGGTGCGAGTGATTCAACAGCGCACGGGAGCCGCTCCTGGGCGAGCGCTTGCGCGGAGACGGCAGCATCGATGCGAGCACCGCGCCCTGGGCCACGGAGAGCTGGGACGCGGACACGCCGAAGTGCTCGCGCGCTCCCGCTTCAATGCCATACACGCCGTTCCCCCACTCCACGACGTTGAGGTACAGCGTGAGGATGCGCTGCTTGGTGAGCGCCTCCTCCAGCCGGTGGGCCAGCATCAACTCCTTCGCCTTGCGCAGCAGGCTGCGGTCCGTGGACAGCCAGAGGTTCTTCGCCAGCTGCTGCGTCAGCGTGGACGCGCCCCGGCCCAGCTTCCCCTCCTCCACCGCCTTGCCCACCGCACGCGCCAGCTCCACCGTGTCCACGCCGTCGTGCAGATAGAAGCTCGCGTCTTCAGACAGGAGCACCGCGTCCACCGCGGGCTTGGAGATGGCGGACAGGGGCACCCACTGCTGGCGGCGGCGCGGCTTGCGGCCCGCCTCGCGCGCCTCGTCCGCCCGCTGCTCCATCAGCGCCGTCGTCTTCGGGTTCTCCTTCACCAGCGGACGCGCGTCCGGCAGCGTGACGTACGCGTGGCCGGTGATGCCCAGCCCCACGAGCAGCACGCCCCCCAGCACCCAGCGCAGCGGCCGGCGTCGCCGTGACGGCGCGGGCGTCGCGGCGGATACAGCAGGCCCGGCGTTGGACGCAGCCGGCTCCGCGCCGTCGGCAGCGGGCCTGTCACCCCGGGCGTCTTCTGGACCTTCGGCTTCGACCTTGGACATCGCCTGACGTGTCTAGCGCTGGTGGCTCCTGCCGTCACCCTTCACGGCGAGCTTCGCGGAGGCCAGGCGCTGCGGCTCGGGCGTGCGCCAGCTCTCGTCCACGGAGGCGAACCCCGCCACCAGCTCTCCCGCCATGTACGCGCGCGTCTTCTTGCCCTTGCGTCGCAGCCAGTCATTGAGCACCCGGCCCTTGTCGTCATGACGCGCTTCCGGGTGCTGGAGGTTGAAGCGCGAGCGCTTCACCAGTCCGCCGGACTTGTGCACGAACGTCACCGTGCCGTCCTTGCCCACCCGCTCCACGATGCCGATGTGCGTGAGCCCATCGTTGATGCGGCCATCGCGGTTACGGTCGAAGGTCTCCTTGAAGAACACCAGCGCCCCCGGCCTGGGCGCGTCCATGAGCATGCCCAGCGCCTTCGCCTTGCGGTGGATGGCCGTGACGCCGTTCTCCTCCGGCTGCACGTCGTCCGGCAGCAGGTCCAACCGGCGCTGCTGGAAGGCCAGCCGCGTCATCCCCGAGCAGTCGTCGCTCACCGTCTGGCTCACCGGCGCCAGCGTCGTCATCCCCACCCAGGACTTCGCCCGCCCCAGCGCCCGGTCCGCCAGCACCACCGGCGCGGCCCGCTTCGCCGTCGCCTTGCCCGCGGCCTCCGCTGCGCCCCCCCACACCAGCGCGCTCACCAACGCGCCCACCCACACGCCTCGTCCCATGCGCTCGCGATAGAGCAATGGCCGTGCCCGGCCTCCACGCAGCCGCGCATGTCCACCTCACGACGGACGCGCCAGCGTCACCCGCACGCGGTGGGCAAGGAAGTTCCCACGCGTGGCAGCCGCGCACCCTCCCCCGTGGCTTCAGGGCGCTGAAGGTTGCGGCTCGGGCTGCTGCGCGTTGTTCCACCGCGCGCTGGCCTCCGGCACCTTCATGCGCTCCGAAGCCGTCAGCACGTACAGGTGCTCGTCGTGGACGACGGGGGGCGAGGCCTGGGTGCGGGTGTCGGGCCCGTCGGTTCGTACCGGCCGCGACCTGGAAGGGCGCGGGTGCCTCCCGATTTCATCGCCCCCCACCACGACGTTGGGGGGCTCGCGGTCATTGACGTAGGACTTGCTCGGCCCGCAGCCTCTCGTCGTGCACCCGGCGGTGAAGGTGGAGGTCGGGCGCGGCTGCATGACGGGCCGCGGGGCCGGAGCGATGGGGTGGAGGTCACAGACCGGCCGGTGCCGCGTCGTCGGGTCCCCCTGCGCCTCCGACCGCGCCCGGGCCTCCAGCGCGACCAGCAGCGGCAGCAGCACGCCCAAGACGGCGAGCTGCGCCACCGCGCCAGGCATCCGCGAGCGCGGGCCGGGCAGCACCTCCGAGCGCAGGCTCGTGAGCAGGAACGCCGCCCCGATGGCCGTACACAGCAGGAGCGCCACCACCGCCATGCCCTGCGCCGTCCACTCGATGACCTCCAGCTGCCGCACCTGGAACGCCTCCAGCGCCGCCCTGCGCGCTCGCTCGCCCCAGGCCGCCGCCGGCCCCTCCAGGCCAAAGCCCACCGCGCAGGCCGCCACCCACACCACCGCGCCGTGCGCCTCGCGCCGCAAGAGCGGCCACTGCGCAAGCCCCAGCGCCACGCCCAACCCCGCGGGTGCCATCGCCTGCGTCCACCCCAGGTTCGTGGCCAGGGCGCGCGAGCCCACCATGCCCACCGCGAACCCCAGCGCCGTCACCGCCACCCAGCCGGGCACCTGGAACCCCACCATGCGCAGCGCTCGCGCCTGCACGGTCCCCAGCAGCGCGCCCGCCAACGCGTACGCGCCCAGCTCCGCCAGCCGCCGCACCACCCCCGCCTCCACGGACGACAGCCGCTGGAAGGCCGCCGTGCGCAGGCCCCACTCCAGCCCCTGCACGCAGAGGTCCGCCACCTGGTTCGCGAAGAACAAACCCAGCACCGTGACCAGTGACAGCAGGACTACCTGGAAGAGACGGGGGATCATGACGCTCAGTCTGCGCGAGCATGCGCCCCCATTGCCAACCGCACGCCCCCCGGGATGCTCGCCGGACAACGGCCCTGTCGCCCGGTGAAGGTGCGCCAGGGCGGATGTAGGGCCCGCCCCCGGGCCACGGGTCAGGCTCCGCATCCGTTCGCGGGCGTCCCGAAGCGTCGTGAAACGGCGGACACTGGGAAAGGGAGCACGAGCACAAGGGGCAGCCAGCGGTAGATTCGCGCCCCTATGGCGCATTCCACCGACGACAAGAACTTCCGCCTGCCCACCACGCTCCGTCCGCGCCGTCATGCGGCGACGGTGACCCTGGACCTGGAGGGACGCAGCTTCACGGGCGAACAGCAGGTGGAGCTGGAGCTGTCCCAGCCCACGCAGGAGATCATCCTCCACGCCAACGCGCTGGACCTGGGTGACGTCACCTTCCGCGCCGGCAAGGACACGCGCAAGCCCACCTCCACGCGCGCGGTGCCGGTGAGCGAGACGGTGGTGCTGACGTTCGATGCGCCCCTGCCCGTGGGACAGGCCACGCTGGACGTGCGGTGGAAGGGGCGCTTCTCCGAAGGACTTCGCGGGCTGTACGCGGCGGGCCAGGTGGCCGCGACGCAGTTCGAAGCCGCGGACGCGCGCCGCCTGTTCCCCTGTTTCGACGAGCCCGCGTTCAAGGCCCGCTGGGCCATCACCGTGCGCGTGCCGCCGGGCCACACGGTGCTGGGCAACGGCAAGGTGGTGAAGGACGAGCCGGACGGCGAGCTGCGCCGCGTGACGTTCCAGGAGACGGAGCTGCTCAGCTCATACCTGGTCGCGCTGGTGGTGGGGCCGCTCGTGGGCACGCCCGAGGAGACGGCGCAGGGTGTCCCGGTGCGCACCTGGGCGCTGCCGGAGAAGGCGCACCTGGCGAAGTTCGGCCAGGACGTGGCGCTGGCGGTGCTGCCCCGGCTGCAGGACTACTTCGGCCTGCCGTATGCCTTTGGCAAGGTGGACCAGGTGGGCATCCCGGACTTCGAGGCGGGCGCGATGGAGAACGCCGGCCTCATCACCTACCGGGAGGTGGCGCTGCTGTTGGACCCCGCCACCGCGCCCCTGTCGGTGCAGAAGCGGGTGGCGGAGGTGGTGACGCACGAGCTGGCGCACCAGTGGTTCGGCAACTGGGTGACGATGGTGTGGTGGGACGACCTCTGGCTCAACGAGGCGTTCGCGACGTGGATGGCCTTCAAGATCGTCGACCAGTGGCGGCCGGAGTGGCGCATGTGGCTGGACTTCGACGCGCACCGGGCGAGCGCGCTGGCGCTGGACGCGCTCAAGTCCACGCACCCCATCCACGGGGAGGTGCGCAACGCGGGCGAGGCCGGTGAGAGCTTCGACGCGATCACGTATGAGAAGGGCGGCGCGGTGCTGCGGATGATTGAGGGGTTCCTCGGCGAGGGCCCCTTCCGCGAAGGCATCCGGCTGTACATGCGCAAGCACGCGCGCGCGAACGCGGTGAAGGACGACCTGTGGAACGCGCTGGGTGAGGCGGCGAAGCAGCCGGTGTCGGAGCTGGCCACGGCGTGGATTGGCCAGAGCGGCTTCCCGCTGGTGTCGGTGAAGGTGACGGGGCGCGACGTGGCGCTGACGCAGCGGCGCTTCTATTCGGAGCCGGGGGTGAAGAGCCCGGAGACGTGGCCGGTGCCCATGGTGCTGCGCTACGAGGACGGCACGGGCGTGCACGAGCAGCGCGTGCTGTTCCGCGAATCCCAGACGACGGTGAAGCTGGAGGGCACGGGCGAGGTGAAGTGGCTGTGCGCGAACGGCGGCTCCACGGGCTTCTACCGGGTGGCGTACGAGAAGGAGGCGCTGGAGAAGCTCGCGGCGAACCTGGGGACGCTGGCGCCGTCGGAGCGCATCTCGCTGCTGGCGGACACCTGGGCGCTGGTGCGCACGGCGCAGGCGCCGGTGGCGGACCTGTTGGACCTGGCGGGGCGCTTCGGCGACGAGGAGGACGAGGCGGTGCTGGACGAGCTCGTCGGGCGGCTCGCGTACATCGAGAGCCGGCTGACGGAGGGCGAGGACCAGGAGCGCTTCCGCCGGTGGGTGGAGTCGCTCTTGGGCGGCGGCCTGAAGAAGCTGGGCTGGCAGTCCGCGAAGGGGGAGCCGGACCGGGTGCGGCTGCGGCGCGCGGCGCTGGTGCGCGCGGTGGGTGGGCTCGCGCGGAGCCCGGAGACGCTGGCGGAGGCGCGGCCGCTGGTGGCGCGGATGCTCCAGGGGGACAACACGGCGCTGGACGCCAACCTGCTGGACACGGCGGTGGGCATGGTGGCGCGGGCGGGAGACGCGGCGCTGTTCGATGAGCTGTTGCAGCGGATGCCGAAGGAGCCGGATCCGGCGACGCAGCGTCGGTACCTGATGGCGCTCACGTCCTTCGAGGACCCCAAGCTGACGGAGCGGGCGCAGGCGCTGCTGTTCTCGGAGACGGTGAAGACGCAGGACGTGGCGAGCTTCGCGACGGGCCTGCTGGGCAACCGCACCGGGCGCGACGCGTGGTGGGCGCAGCTGCAGAAGCGCTGGAAGGAGTTGGTGGCGCGCACGGGCGCGGCGCCCATGCTGCTGCGCCGGGTGGTGGAGGGGATGGGCCTGTTGCGCACGCGCGAGCACCTGGAGCAGGTGAAGGCGCTGCTGCAGGCGAACCCCATTCCGGAGGCGCAGCAGGCCACGGCGCAGACGCTGGAGCGGCTGGCGCAGGACGTGGCGCTGCGCGAGCGCGTGTCCCCGGAGGTGTCCGCGTGGCTCAAGCGGCGGCCGTGAGGTGAGGGCGGTCGGGAGGGCGTGCTATCAGCGGACGGCGCACCCTCCCGGTGCCTCTTGAGGAGAGCCGATGTGGAGGTCGCTCCTGTGCTGCATGGCCCTCGGGCTGGGGTGCTCGGCCTCCCGGCCACCGCCGGGCGTCGTCCAACCGGCTCCGGGTGAGCGCCTGGCGAGCATCCCAGGTCCCCTCCCCGGCCATGGGCCCTACAAGTCCTTCTCCGACGCGTTGATCGCGGCCTGCCCGCTGATCCTCAAGCAGCCCCAGGCCACCGCGGGCCGTCCGGCAGACCAGGAGTTTCCGCTGCGATGGAGGCTCTCGCAGGAGTACTGCGCCTGGGTCTATTACACGCCCGACCACCAGTTCGAGCTGGGCATGCTGGCCACCAGCGCGGTGCAGGATGATTCGCGCAAGAAGAGCTGCGCGCTCCCACCCGTCGTCGCGGATCCGCGTCACGCTCCCGAGAGCCTGGGCTACGTCTTCATCCTCCACAACCACCCGTTCGAGAACGAGCTCTCTGATTTCGACATCCGCTTCGCCGTCGCCAGGGCGGACGTCCACGGGCTGTCCGTGAGCACCCGGGCGGGCCCCGTTCCGCTCTCCATCATCGCGTTCTTTTCCCGAGGCCACGACGTCATGCAGCCCACGTGTGATGGGTTCTTCCAGTACGTTCCCAGCACCGGGCAGATCATCCGGTGGACCGCGCGGGAGCAGGGACGATGGCAGAGCAAGCAGATCGCCACGCTGACCTGACTCCATGACACGAACTACCGCATCCAACGGCAGTAGGACGGCCTCCTCATGCGCTTGCGCTCCCTCTTCCTCGTGTCTGGCCTGACGCTCTGCGGTTGCATGAAGGCCCATCGTCCCGCGCTCGTGGAGGCGGAGCCTTCGCTCGGCTTCCCCTCCTCGTTCGACACCCGCACCGTGGTGGCCGAAGGAAGAACCTATGAGCTGGACGGCGCCGTGCTGCGCGCTCTCTCCCTCGCGACCACGGACTTCCTTCCGCCCACCACGCCCTCGACGCCCTGCTGGGACCGGCCGGAGTCGCACCGCTACCGGATCCTCCGTGAGCAGGACGTCATCTTCATCCGCATCGACGAAGACCCTGGCGCCTGTGGTCGGCAGGTGCCTGCCCTGCACTCCGGAGCGAAGTACGCCATCCATGCGGATGGGCGGCTCCTGCGGCGCATCCTTGATGGTGAGCCAGAGCAAGGCCTGAAAGACGGCCCCGGTAAGGACGACACCAGGGAAGAAGCCCCACCCGGCACGCCTTCGCCCCAGGACCCGCTCCACCCGGGGGGCCCTCCTCCCCGCTTCCTGTCACCCTCGCCTGACGGCGGCCCGCATCCCCTGCCGCAGGAACCCCGCCCTCCCTCCGATGGAGGCACTGGAGCCCCATGAAGACCACGCTCACGCCCGAACGCTCCGCCGCCTCCCGCGAAGCCCTGCGCCGCGCCAACGCGGCGTTCGCCCGCGTCTACCCGGGCGAGTCCGCCTCCCGCCAGCCCGTGCACACCGTGTACGGCGGCGCCCACCTCTTCCGCGCCACCACGGCGCGGAAGATGGGGGACCTGGCGCTCGCGGCGCTGCGCGAGTACGCCCCCGACAGCACGGCGCTGGCCCACGGCCTGGGCCTGCCCCAGCGCGGCGGCTTCGCCCAGCGCGTCCATTCCCGCGTCGTGGACAAGCTGGAGCGCGAGCCCGTGGAGGACTTCCGCATCGACTTCGAGGATGGCTACGGCCACCGCCCCGACGCCGAGGAGGACGCCCACGCTGTCTCCGCCGCCGCCGAGGTCGCCCGGGGCCTCGAACAGGGCGCGCTGCCCCCGTTCATCGGCATCCGCGTGAAGTCCTTCACCGAGGAGCTGTACGGCCGCGCCTCGCGCACCCTGGACCTCTTCGTCACCTCCCTGCTGGAGCACACCGGCGGCAGGCTCCCGCCGTCCTTCGTCGTCACCCTGCCCAAGGTCACCGTGCCCGAACAGGTGACCGCCCTGGCCCACCTGCTGTCGGAGCTGGAGTCCGCCCACGGCCTCAAGTCCGGCGCGCTGACGCTGGAGCTGATGGTGGAGACGCCCCAGGCCCTCTTCGACGCGCGGGGCCGCCCCCACCTGCTCTCCCTCGTGGAGGCCGGCGAGGGCCGCTGCTCCCACGTGCACCTGGGCGTCTACGACTACACCGCCGCCCTCAACGTCAGCGCCCACGTGCAGAGCATGCTCCACCCCGCCTGCGACCACCTGCGCGACACCGTGCAGGTGCTGCTCGCGGGCACCGGCGTGCGCCTGTCCGACGGCGCCACCAACGTCATGCCCGTGGGCCCCCACCGCAAGCAGGGCGACACGCCGCTGCTCCCCACGCAGCAGCGCGAGAACACCGACGCCGTACACCGCGCGTGGCAGATGGCCTACCGGCACACGCGCCACTCGCTGGAGCGCGCGTACTACCAGGGCTGGGACCTGCACCCCGCCCAGCTCCCCGTGCGCTACGCCGCCGTCTACGCCTTCTTCCTGGAGGGCCTGGAGCCCGCCTCCCAGCGCCTCAAGGCCTTCGTGGACAAGGCCGCCCAGGCCACGATGCTCGGCAACGTGTTCGACGACGCCGCCACCGGACAGGGCCTGCTCAACTTCTTCCTGCGCGGGCTCGCCTGTGGCGCGCTCACCGAGGAGGAGGTCCGGGCCACCGGCCTGACGCTGGAGGAGCTCCGCAGCCGCTCCTTCCGCGCCATCGTCGAGGCCCGCGCCGCCCCATCACGCTGAGATCGGCGGATCCCGAGGCGGCTGTGGCGGCGGCTCCGGAGGCCGTGGCACGCCCCGGTGCCCCAGCCACTCGCGCGACACCGCCACGTCCACCGCGAGGATGCCCAGCAGGAACAGCCAGGGCCCCAGCCGCGAGGACAGCCCCGTCAGCGCCCAGACGGTGACGAGCCCCGCCAGCACCGGCGCCACCACCAGCGGCAGCGCCTGACGCGCGCGCCGCACCGACGCCAGCACCCCCAACGCGAGCAGCGACAGCACCACGCCCGTCGCACCCAGCCGCGACTGGCCCGACACGGAATGGCGCGCGGAACCGCCCAGGAACGGATCCCGCTGCCAGGTGTGCGTGTCTTCAATCTCCCGCCCGAAGTTGCTGTCCACCGTGACGGTCCGCTCGCGCTGGAGGAACAGCCCGCCCACCGGCGCGCCCAGCCGCGAGGACCACGGCAGCAGCATCCCCACCGCGCACGCGGCCACGCCCGCGAACACCCACCGCTTCAGCCGCACCTCTCCCGGCCGCCGGGGCAACTCCTCCCGCGCCGCGGGCGACGCCCGGAACGCCCGCCACTGCACCGAGCCCACCACCAGCGCCGCCAGCACCCACAGCAGCGGCGCCACGCCCAGGCCCAGCGACAGGAACGCCTCCGTCACGGTGAGCGCCGTGAACATCGGCAGGAACGCCGGGTGCGACGCCCACTGCACCACCGGCGCCAGGACGGCGGGCGGCGGGTGGCCCGCGGCGCCCAGCTCGCGCGCGCCCAGCATCAGGCTCCCCACCAGCATCAGCGCCGCCCACGGCAGCTCCAGGCCCCCGCCCACGAAGGGCAGCACCGGCACCAGCACCGCGGCCGTCACCAGCCCCGCGCCCAGCAGCGGCAGCGAGCCCCCGGGCAGCCGCTCACGCAGCCTCGGGTCATCCAGCACGTCCTGCACCGCGCGGCCCGCGGTGTCCGCGGCCCGCTGCGCCTTGTCCGCCACGTCGTCCATCACCGGCGACGGGGGCGCGTCCCCGGCCCGCGTCACGCTCCGGCCGCAGTGGGGACACGTCCGCGACGACACGCCTTCAGGGAGCGGCTGACCACAGTGCGGACAGGACATGACGCATCATCCTCCTCGGCGACGAAGGGGGGCGTGGAGCCTTTGCGGCGCGCCCCCCTGCTTCCACGAACCCGGGACGTCAGCGCTTCGCGTCCCGCGCATGCACGGCCGCTTCCAGCCGGGCCAGGCTGCGCTGCATCTCCGCCATCTGCGCCTTGAGCGTGTCCACCTCCGCGCTCTTCGCGTTCAGTTCCTGCGTGCGACGCGCCAGCGCCTGGATGGCCACCATGTTCACGCCGTCGATGTCCAACAGGCCAATGCTCTTGTCATCCGTGCCCAGGCCGAAGGCCGCGCGGAAGTCCTGCGCCACCGGGCCCACGTGCCGCACGCCGTCCGCCTCCGCCTTGTAGCGCCAGCTCTCCACCGGCATCGCGGCCACCTTCGCCAGGACCGCCTCCCCGTCCACGCGGCGGAAGTCCTCCTTGGTGGCGCGGTCCGACGTGCAGGAGAAGGCGCCGGAGCCCGCCGGCAGGTCACACCCCGTGAGCATGTCGCTGCGCGTGCGCAGCCGCACCCCGCCCGACGCGCGCACCGTGAACTGGTTGGAGGCGGTGTTCGTCACCACCGCGTTGGTGACGGAGGCGTCGGCCCAGATGAACGACCCGTTGAAGCCGCCCGACGACGCCCGCTGACCCAGCGCCGTGGAGTAGTCCCCGTCCGCCACGTTGCGATAGCCCACCGCCACCGCGCCCTGGGCGCTGGCCGTGTTGGTGTAGCCCATCGCCGTGGAGTAGAGCCCACTCGCGGTACTGAACGCGCCCGAAACGAACGCCACCGAGCCCGAGGCCGTGTTGCTCGTGCCGAAGCATGCCGTGGTCGTACCGGTCGCCTGACACTGGTCGCCGTACGCGAAGCTGCCGTAGCCACTGGCCATCGTCAGGGTGCCGCCCGCGAGGGAGTAGAAGCCGATGTTGGCCTCGTCCCACTGCGTGTCGGCGTTGCCCACGCGGAAGGCCGCCTTGGACGGGTGCCACATCAACCGCAGGCCCTTACCCGTCATCGGGAGGGTGCCGCGGCCCAATTCACCCCGCACCAGCAGCCCGCCCGCGGAGTCCAACGTGAAGAGCTGGAACTGGTCCCAGGTCGGCTGGCTGCCGCCCGTGGTGGTGTTGCGCACGCGCAAGAGCGGCGTGGCCGGCGTCGCGTTCGTGGTCGCGTCGAGGAACACCTCCGTGTTCGCCGTCAGCCGGCCCTGCACCTGCCCCGAGCCCGTCACCGCGAACGACGCGGCCTGCGGCGTCACACCGTTCTGGATGGCGGTCGTCGCGGCCGTCAGCCGCGGATCATTCCCCTCCACCGCCGTGCCCGGGCCGCTGCCGTAGACGACGCTCGCCACGTCGCCGTCCAGCTTCAGCCCCGTGCCCACCTGCACCGAACCCGCGGGGCCGATGGGGCCGATGGGGCCCGCGGGGCCGATGGGGCCCGCGGGGCCGACCGAACCTGCGGGGCCGATGGGGCCCGCGGGGCCGACCGAACCCGCGGGGCCGGTCAGGCCCGCGGGGCCCTCCGGCCCCGTGTCCCCTTCGGAAACACACCCGCTCACGCCCACCACAGCGACACAGCCCAGCGCAACCACCACTCCTCGGCCCCTCATGCAGTGCTCTCCTGGTGAAGGACGCTCACACTGGCAAAGCACCGGGTCGGAGTAAAACCAGGACAACCCCGGGAGTCAGGGTTCCCGGATGAGCGGGGTTCCTACCAGAGCATGTCCTGGTCCTCGGTGACGCCCGGGACGTTGGACAGCTGGAGCTCGCGGCCGGCCACGCGCACGGTGCCCTCGAAGAAGCCCACGGGCTGGGCGAAGTGGCTCACCACCAGGCGCAGGTTGCGCTCCTCGCGGTGCACGTAGATGGGCTTGAAGCGCAGGTCCACCGCGCCGTCGGCCGTCGTCAGGCGCCAGGGGTCGAGCAGCTCCTTCGCGTTGTATTCGAAGTGCGCGCGGCCCACCGGGTAGAGCCGGTCCCCCAGCCAGACGGCGTTCTCGTTGGCCTGGGCATCGCCCTCGTTGAAGCCCTCCACCAGGTTGATGCCCACGGGCGTGCCGTCCGCAAGCCGCCCGGCCGCGAAGGCCCAGCGCCAGGCCGTGTGCCGCGCCAGGTAGCCCTGCGTGTAGTCCATGCCGCCCACGCCACCGTCCAACCGGAAGCGCTTGCCGCCCGCCTCCAGACTGCCGAAGGCCAACAGGCCGCTGCGCTTCTGGGTGACGTTGACCAGCCCGTCGCCCGCCACGGGCGCGATGACGGTGAGGGCCGGAGGGCCGCCCGCCACCAGCAGGTCGCCGTTCCACTGGAACGTCTGGAGCGACTGCGTGCGCATGCGGCTGACGTCCACCTCCACCTGGTAGCGCTCGTCGGCCTCGCCGCGCTTGACGGACATGCGACCGCCCAGCGTGCGGAACGCGGCCACCAGCCCCGCGCCCGGCTTGTCGCTCACCTCCGCGAGCGGCCCGGGCACGCCCAGGAAGCTCACGTCGCACAGGGGGCGCTTCTCCTGCAGGTCCACCGCCACCGCGAAGGCATTGGCCGTGTAGCCCAGGTCCACCACCGCGAAGAGCGCCGCCACCTCCTGCGTGGCGACGAAGGTGTAGTGCCAGCGCTTGCGCTTGAGCAGCCGCGTGGCGCGCCCCGGGGCCCACTTCCCCAACAGTTTGGGCAGGTCCACTTCGGGCAGCTCACCCTGGTACGTACCGAACCGAGGCTCTCCCTGCGAGGAGGCCACCGAGGCCGGCGCGAAGGGCAGGAGGGCTTCACTCTCAGGAGTCATCACGGGACATTGGACGGCACTTCGCGAGCCCTGTCACGCGGACATCGACGGAGGCCCCCCACAACGGCGCCCCGGCGACACTCACGGGGCGCTCCACGCCTGCTCGCTAGCTCCGGCCGAAGATGATGCGCTCTTCGGACAACAGCCGCGTGGTGAAGCGCAGGGCCACCGCGGACACCACCAGGCACGACAGGAGCGCGAGGACGAAGGGCACCGGGCCCAGCGTCTCGCCGCGCATCACCTCCGCCGCGAGCATCTCCTGCCCCAGCACCGGCACCGCGAACATCCACGTCTGCGTCTGGAGGGGCGACAGGGCCAGCATCATCCCCGGCAGCGTGGGCAGCACCATCAGGAGCGACAGGTACGTCTGCGCCTCCTTGTACGAACGCGCATACGTGGACACCCACATCTGCACCGCGGACGCGGCGAGCACCAGCGGCATCACCGCCGCCAGCATCCCCAGCGCGGCCGGCAGGTCGAAGCGGGCGCGCACGCCCAGGTCCTCCAGCGGCACGCGCTTCACCACCAGGAAGTAGCCCACCAGACACAGCAGCACGCCCGCGGCCGCCATGGCGCACGTGGCCAGCCACTTGCCCGCCACCACCGCGCCGCGCGGGGCGGGGTTGAGCAAGAGCGGCTCCAGCGAGCCGCGCTCGCGCTCGCCCGCCATCGTGTCGCTGGCCAGCTGCATGCCGCCCGCGAACGCCGCCATCACCAGGAACAGGGGGATGGTGGTGAGCACCGTGGCCGCGGTGCGCTCCGGCGTGGACAAATCCAGCTCATCCACGCGCACGGGCACCGCCAGCTCCGGCGCCACGCCGCGCGCGAACAGGCGCTGGCTGCCCAGCTGCTGCGAGTACGCCCCCAGCATCCGCTGCGCGCGCTGCACCGAATGCCGCGCCTTGTTGCGCGAGCTGTCCACCACCAGCCGCACCGCCGCGGTGCGCCCGGAGGTGAAGTCCTCCGCGTAGTCGTCCGGCACCACCAGCACCACGTCCAGCTTGCCGGCCTGCACGAGCGCCTCGTAGTCCTGCGGCGCCTCCGACAGCTTCGCGCCGTAGCGCTCCAGGAAGGCCATCAGGCTGGGCGCGTGCGCGCGGCCCACCACGGGCATCTCCAGCGGCCGGTCCTGCCGGTACCAGGAGGCCATGATGTTGAACATCACCAGGAAGACGAGCGGGCCCAACAGCGGCCACAGCAACGCGGAGCCCATCGTGCGCCGGTCGCGCAGGTGGTCCCGCACCTCCTTGCGCAGCACCGTCCCGACGAGCCCCCTCATTCGCGCAACCCCTGCTCGCTGCCAATCACGCTCACGAAGGCTTCCTCCAGGCTGTCCTTGCCGGTGCTCGCGCGCAGCGCGTCCGCCGTCCCGTCCGCCACCACCCGCCCCCGCGCCACCACCACGATGCGGTCACACAGCGCGGCCACCTCCTGCATCACGTGGCTGGAGAACACCACGCAGCAGCCCTGCGCCTTCAGCTTGCGCAACAGCGTGCGCACGGAGCGCGTGGCCATCACGTCCAGCCCGTTGGTGGGCTCGTCCAGCAGCACGTTGCGCGGGCCGTGCACCAGCGCGCGCGCCAGCGCCACCTTCACGCGCTCGCCCTGGCTGAAGCCCTCCGTGCGCCGGTCCGCGATGTCCTTCATCTCCAACAGCTCCACCAGCTCCTCCACGCGCGCGTCCAGCGTGGCGCCGGACAGCCCGTGCAGCTCGCCGAAGTACCGGGCGTGCTCGCGCGCGGTGAGGCGCGGGTAGAGGCCGCGCGCGTCGGGCAGCACGCCCAGCGCGCGCCGGGCGGCTTGCGGATCCTTCGCCACGTCCACGCCGTCCACGGTGGCGGTGCCGCTGTCGGGCTGCACCAGCGTGTAGAGCATGCGCAGCGTCGTCGTCTTGCCGGCGCCGTTCGGGCCCAGCAGGCCCGTGATGACGCCGTCCTCCGCGGTGAAGGTGACATCCTCCACGGCCGTCACCTTGCCGAACTGCTTGTGCAGGTTCCTGGCTTCAATCATGGGCGCGGGAGTCCTGACCCTACGGCACGGGGCCGGCGAAGGAGGTGAAGAAGGGCGGCCGCTTGAGGCCCGTCCCACAGTCGGGCGTGAGGCCCTCCACGCTGCCGCGCGTGAGCACCTCCGCCATCAGCGAGCGCGCGCAGTCCGCGCCCACCGTGTTGTGCCCCAGCCCCGGCACCACCACGTGCAGGCTGCGCGACAGGGTCTGCTTCGCCTGTTCGCCCCAGGCCGGCGGCGTCACCGGATCCAGCTCCCCGGAGAGCAGCAGCGTGGGGATGTCCGACACCACCGGTTCGCGGAAGTTCTTCGGCACGTCCGCGGCGGGCCACTTCTCACACGCCTTCTTCACGTCCAGCGCCATGCGCGAGCCGAACCAGGTGCCCTTCGCCTCGCGCTCGGCGTCCGCCTCCGTGAAGAAGGGCGCGTCCTCCGCGCACACCACCGCGAGGAACATGCCCCGGCTGGTGGTGCGCGCCACCTCGTCGGTGAGCCCCAGCGACAGCGCGACGAAGGGCGTCCAGTCATCCTTCGCGGCGCGGTCCAGCATCAGCGGCACCAGCGACGCGACGTCCGGGCTGTAGAGCAGCGCGAACAGCTCCGACACGAAGATGCGCCGGGTGAGCGTGAAGTCCTCCGGCACGCCCGTGCGCGGATGGGCCACGCGCACCTTCGCGGGCGCGGCGTCCAGCTTCGCGAGCAGCCCTTCCGTGCGGGCCCGCAGGTCCGGGTAGGCCTTCGCGCAGACGCTGTCCTTCGCGCACGCCTCCAGCAGCAGATCCAGGGCGCGCTGGCCGTCGCGCGCGGCGTACAGCGGCAGGTACTGCCCCATGGGGGCCACGCCATCCAGGATGGCCGTGCGCACGCGGTCCGGGTGCTGGCGCATGTACACCAGCGCCGCGCGCGTGCCGTAGGAGATGCCCCACAGGTTCACCTGCCGGTAGCCCAGCGCCGCGCGCACGTCGTCCAGGTCGTCCATGGCGATGGACGTGGTGTACAGCCGCTCGTCCGCGTCCCAGCCCTTGCGGCACTGGGGAAGCACGTCCGCGTCCTCGCGGTCCTCGAAGCGCTCCGCCAGCGACGCGCGCGACGGATTGAGCGCCTCGCAGTCCAGCGGGTGCGAGTCCCCCGTGCCGCGCTGGTCCACGAAGACGATGTCGCGCTGGCGGCGGATGCGGTCCAGGGCCGGGAGGATGCGCGTGCGCGAGGCCGCCTGCCCCGGGCCGCCCGCGAGGAAGAACAGCGGATCCTCCTGGGGCTGCGACGCGAGCGCGGGCACCACCACCACGCGCAGGGAGAGCTTGCGGCCCTTCGCCGCCATCCGGTCCTCGAAGACCTCCAGCGTGCCGCACAGCGTCTGCGCGGCCACCCCGTCCAGCCGGCACGGCGTCAGGGCCATGCGCCGCACCGGGCCGGAGGCCCCCGTGGACTCACCGGACGCGCGCGAGCAGCCCGTGGCCCACGTCAGCGACACCAGCAGCGCCAGCGCGAGCGGTATGGAGGGACCCCGCGGGTGCCCGGCGGGCGCTCCCGGGGAGGTGGCGAGGGGGTGAGAGAAGATGCCACCTGTCACTGCGGGCCAACCTCCGGCACGGGGGAGACCCTGGCCGCATACCACTGGTGTGCCGAAGGTGCACCCACCCGCCAAGGGTCCGCTCGCGCGCCGGGATTGAATCCCGCGCGGACCGGGTGCGTCCTCTGCTACGCCCATGCCCATGAAGAATCGCGCGTTCCTGGTGTTCCTCGCCCTGTCCGTCTTCACGCTCAGCGGCTGTGCCGCGCTCCAGAGCCTGTTCAACAGCGCCTTCAAGAAGCCCACCCTGCGCTTCAAGACGGCGCGGCTGGCCAACGCGTCGCTGTCGGACGCGACGGTGGACCTGGTGTACGAGTTGGACAACCCCAACAGCCTGGGCCTGAAGCTGGCGTCGGTGGACTACGCCTTCTTCGTGGAGGGCAAGCAGGTGGTCGCCGGCAAGCCGAAGAGCGGCGTGAACCTCAAGTCCAACGGCAAGAGCGAGCTCGTCTTCCCCGCCAACGTGCGGTTCGCGGACATCGCGCCGGTGGTGACGACGTTCCTCAACAAGGACGTGGCGGCCTTCAAGGCCCAGGGCTCCCTGGGCATCCAGACGCCCATCGGCGTCATCAGGCTCCCGCTGGAGAAGGAGGGCACCTTCGCGGTCCCCAAGATTCCCCAGGTGCAGTTCCAGCCGCCGCGCATCACGAACGTGACGCTGAGCGGGGCCACGGTGGAGTTCCCGCTGTCCATCACCAACCGCAACGGCTTCCCCCTGCCGGTGTCCGGCATCACCGGCGCCCTCAAGGTGGCGGGCGCGAGCGTGGGCAACCTGAACACGGGCAACCTGGGGATGCTGGACGCCAGCGGGACGAAGCAGGTGACCCTGCCCCTGACCATCAACTTCGCGAGCGCGGCGTCGGCGGCCATGGCCCTGCGCTCGGGCGGCAATGCGCAGGTGAGCCTGAACGGCAACCTGACCTCGGACGCACAGTCCGTGCCCTTGAACCTGAGCCAGCTGCTCAACTTCAAGAAGTAGCTGACGGAGGGCTTGCAGGGGAGCAGGCGGTGCGGACGCCGGGGATGTTGTCCCCGGGCGGGGGAGCCGTTACGGTTGCGCCGCTTCCCCGAGGGCCCCCCGCCATGCGCCGCATCCTCTTCAAGTCCAAGATCCACCGCGCCACGGTGACGCAGGCCGACCTCGACTATGAGGGCTCGGTGACCATCGACCGCAACCTGCTCCAGGCCGCGGACATCCTCCCGTTCGAGAAGGTCGCGGTGTGGAACGTCACCCGCGGCACCCGGCTGGAGACGTACGCCCTGGAGGGTGAGGCGGGCAGCGGCGTCATCTGCATCAACGGCGCGGCCGCGCACCTCAACCAGCCCGGCGACCTCGTCATCCTCGCCACCTTCGCGGAGGTGGAGGAGGCGGAGCTGGCGAACTGGAAGCCCACGGTGGTGTTCGTGGACGGCAAGAACCGGGCGGTTCCCGGCATCACCGAGGAAATCCCCGGGCCCGCGCGCCGTATTGCCTGAAGCCGCGAGCGCCGGCTTGTTTTGCCGGCCCTCTCCCTGTCTGCCATGCTCCCCGCCCTTCCCTGCAGGAGCGGGGGCGCGGGCGGCCCCGTGTCCCGGAGGCGATGGCGCGATGAGGTGGACGTGGGTGGGCCTGACGGCCCTGGCGTGGGTGGCGGTGGGGTGCAAGTCGGTGGGTCCCTACCAGCGTGACCCCAACGAGGAGGACGCCCTGTCCTCGAACGTGCCGGTCATCCGGGCGCCCCCGAAGGACCGCTGCGTCGCGCTGGGGAAGTCCTCCGTGCGGGGCCCCTGCGATGACGCGCTCTACCTGGGCAGCGAGTACACGCGGCGCCTCGCGGTGGGCGACGAGGTCTGCCTGGAGGGGGGCTACGGCGAGGAGCCGGGCGCGGCGTGCAAGGCGCGCGCGGCGGTCATCGACACGGGGACCAACCGGGTGAAGCTGGAGGTGCGGCAGGCGCGCCCGGACTCGCGGTGGTTCAAGTCGGAGATGCGACACGCCTGGTACGAAGAGGGCGCGCTGGTGGACCTGTACCTGGCCGAGCGGGGTTACTAGACACGAGACACCCGGCCGCGAGCGCGGCCCCAAGGAGGAGGACATGGCCTTCTACGACGGCGTGACGGAGCGACTGGGCTTCTTCAAGAAGCTGACCCCCGCGGAGCTGAAGAAGCTGGGGGCCCTGCGTCTGTCGGACCTCATCCAGCAGGAGGTGGGGCGGGCCAAGGTGCGCGTGGCGGCGCTGGAGAAGCGCTATCCGTCCGCGAACACCAAGGAGCTGGCGCAGCGGCTGGTGGACGAGAAGAAGAGCCTCGCGAGCATGGCGGGCGGCGTGAGCGGCGTGTTCGGGCTCATCTCCCTGCCAGCGGACCTGGTGTTCATGGCCTACCTGCAGATCATCCTGCTGACGGACGTGGCCACGCTCTACAAGGCGAACCTCAAGACGGACCGCGCGCGCGGAGAGCTGCTGGACCTGTTCGGCTACGCCAACGGGCTGGGGCCGCTGCACCGCTCCGGGCCCAAGGTGCTGGGGAAGCTGGCCGCGATGCTGCTGGCCAAGGGCGGCATGTCCACGCTGGGCCGCGCCATGCCGCTGGTCGCCGCGCCCATCACCGCGTACCTCAACAACCAGCACATCCAGATGGTGGGCGAGCAGGCCGTGCGCTTCTACGAAGGCTTCGACAAGGCCCACGCCAAGGCGAAGTCCGCGAAGCGCAAGGCGAGCGGGAGCTGAGGCCCGAAAGGGCCTCGTCCGACCCAACCGATATGCCCGTCACGTATCCACGTTGAGTCCCATGCGGGCATGGACCCGCGGGACCTCGTGGTGGCGCTGGCCTGAGCCGGAGGCTGACGCCCCCAGGGGATGGAGGGGTGGCATGACGGAGCTCTCGGTGGATGTGCGGGTGCAGGTGGCGCGGTTGCGGAACCTCCTCGTCGACGCGGCCCGTTGCGGCTCCCTGGCGAGCCCCCTGGCGTCCCTGTCCCATCCCCGCTGGGAGCCGCTGGAGCTGCAGGCCCTCTGGTGGCTGCGCGCGGAGTGTCTGCTGCCGGTGGGTGTGCTCGCGATGCGACTGGGGGGACTCGCCATGCCCCGCTTGAGCCGACTCGTGGACCGGCTGGAGGAGGGCGGCCTCGTGCGCCGCGAGCGCTCCGTCCGGCATGATCGCCGCCGCGTGCGCGTGCGCCTCACCGACGAGGGCCGCGCCGTGGCGGAGCAGATGGACGCGCAGGTGCAGGAGCGCATGGGGCGGCTGCTGGCCCCGCTCCAGGGCGAGACGCGCAGCGCGCTGGTGGACATCCTGGAGCTGTGGGTGGAGGCGCTGGGCGCCCAGGCGCGCGCCGCCGTGGAAGCGGACGAGGACGACGCCGCTCCGGACGTGGCTCCCGATGAGCTTCTAACAGCCTCCGCCGCGTGACGACGGCCCGCGGGCCTACAGCTTCACCTCGGTGACGCCCGCGGGCGACGGCAGGCCTCCGCTTCCACCTCCACCGGGACCACGTCCGCGCGCACGGGCCCCAGGGGACACCGCCCCGCGGTGTCCGTCTCTTTGCCGGGCTCCCGCAGGGACACGGCGACGCCCTCGGCTTCAGGGACGAACTCCTGCGCGGGCATGGCGCTCCAGGCCCCCCGCGCATCGCGGTGCTCGAGCAGGTCCACCGGAGAGGGGGACCGCGCTCGCACCTGGAGCTGCGCCCGCGTGAAGCCATCCCTCCGGAGCACCCGCCAGCGATACGCCGGCACGCGCCCCCACCCCGTCCGCCGTGCCCGCCATCGCCTCCGTCGGCGTGAAGGTGGAGTCCCACTGCGCGGGCGCCACCGGCCGTCGCGGACGGATGCCGCGCAAATGCAACTTGATTGCATATACACTTTGATGGCATCCATTGCGGGCCCTTCGCGGAAGACGTGAGGCGGCCCACGCACCGCCACGGGTGCGCCCGGAGGGGAGCCATGAGCCGCATTGTCTGGAGTGTCGGAGGCACGGGGGTGCTGCTGTCGTGTCTCGCGGTGGCGTGGCTCCAGCGGCCCCTGGAGCCCCTCCCC
>NZ_RAWG01000160.1 GCF_003611735.1 Corallococcus sicarius
GAGGGCATACGAGCTAGGCTCCGGTCTCGTGGGCTCGGAGATGTGTATAGGAGACAGGGGGCGGGGTGCGCTTCGCGGGCGCGGGCAGCGCGACCGCGGCCTGCTGCGCGTGTCCCGCCTGCCCGTGGGTCGCGTGCTGCGCCACCGCGGCCTGGGGGGACTGCGCCTGCTGCCGTGCGTGAGCGGCCTGCTGGGCCTGTGCGGCCTGCGCCTGCTGCTGCGCGACCGCGGCTTGCTTGGCCTGTGCGGCCTGCGCGGCCTGCTGCTGTGCGTACGCAGCCTGCTGGGCCTGTTGCGCCTGTGCAGCCTGCTGCTGCGCGTAAGCGGCTTGCTGGGCCTGCGCGGCCTGCTGCTGCGCGTAAGCGGCCTGCTGAGCCTGTGCGGCCTGCTGCTGCGCGTAAGCGGCCTGCTGCGCCTGCTGCTGCGCGTAAGCGGCCTGCTGAGCCTGCGCGGCCTGCTGCGCCTGCGCGGCTTGCTGCTGCGCGTAAGCGGCCTGCTGCGCCTGCTGCTGTGCGTACGCGGCCTGTTGCGCCTGTGCAGCCTGCTGCTGCGCGTAAGCGGCCTGCTGTGCCTGCTGCTGCGCGTTCAAGGCCTGCTGCGGCTGCTGTGCATACGCGGCCTGCTGCGGCGGCTGCGCGTAAGCGGCCTGTGCTCCGTTCGGGGGCGCGAACGCATGCGCGTGCTGCGCTCCATTCCCGGCGTACGGCGGCGCGGCCGGCGGTCCTCCGGCGTTGCCGAAGAGCGCGGCGACCTCGGGAGGCGGCTGCGGCTTGGACTCGACGGGGCGCTGGTTGAGGATCCGCGTCTTCAGGACGAACGGGCCACACAGCACCTCGTCCACGGAGCGGATCTCACAGGCGGTGACCTGGTGTCCGTTGACGAAGACACCGCTGGTGCCTCCGCCCGCGTCCTGGATCGCGGTGCGACCGTTCTGGAAGTACAGCATCGCGTGTCGCGGGGACACGGAGGCGTCGTCCAGACGCAAGTCCGACGACGCATCGGAGCCGAGCGCGTAGGTACCCGGGACGAAGACCTCCGTCCCCACCAGGAGGCCGTCGCGGAGGATGACGACTTGCAGGACGCTGGGCTGGCCGCTCAACGGTGACGCTCCCTTCGAAGGGTGATGGGCGGTACAGCCCTACTGATCGTAGACGGTGGCGAGCGTCTCGGAGCGGAAGCTGTCGCGCTCGCGAAGCATCGACCGCACCTTCAATTCCTTGCGGTCATACAGGTACACGGCGCCAGACTTGTTCGTCTGGCCCTGGATGAGCCGATCGTCGAAGTCGATGCGCGACGGCCCTCGCTGAGGAGGCGCGGACGCCGCCGCGGCTCCGGCTTCACCTGTCACGGGATCCACGACAGGCGTGGCGCCAGCGCTCGATTTCGTCTCGATGCGCGGCGGAGCCTTGCTCGCGCCCTTCTTGGCCTTGGCTGCCTTCGCTCGGGCGGCGCGTCCACGCCCCTGGGCCCAGGCATCATTCGCGGTGGAGAGGGGACCGAAGCCAAGAACGCTGGCGACGGCGAAGACGAAAAGGAAACGTCGCATCATCAACAGGTTAAGCGATGCGTGCCCCAAGCTGTCAACGCACACCCCAGCGCCATGCGTGGATCCATGTCGCGAGGGTGTGGGGGGCAGTCCACCTCATGTGGGGCGGGATCTCCACGCCACCACCCACTTCTTCCCGGCATGGTGGAAAGGTGGCGTGAGATTCCTTCCAGACGGCGCTTCCCCAGCATGCGAGCAGACGTGGTGCGAAGTCATCGCAGGACGGTGGGCGGATGGGGGATGCTCCCGGACCGGAGGCTCGCGCGCGCGTGAAGGGACGGACTCGTTGGGTGGCACTGGGCGCGGGAGCGCTGGGGATCCTGGGCCTCGCGGCCGTCGGAATGAAGCAGCGGGGGGCCCCGCCGCGTCCCCAGGCGCCCCCTGTCGTGGCCCCTGTTCCCGCTGAACCACGGCCCGTCCTCCAGGCCGTGGGGCCCCGGCTGACCAGCAACCAGACCTCGCAGCCGCTCTCGCTCTATGGCGAGGGGCTCGTGCCAGGGCTGCGGCTGGTGCTCGGAGCGCCCTTCACCCGCGAACTGCCGCTCACGGTGGTGGACGCACGCCACGCCTATGCGAGGCTGCCCGCGGACCTCCCCCTGCCGGCGGGGACGTTCCAGGTGGACGTGCAGCTTTCGCTGGCCGCGAGCACGGGCCCCCGGCCCGTGGGCACCACGCGGCTCACCGTCGTCAACGACGCGGCCTTCCCGGACCTCACGTCGCTGGCGCTGGCCCCGGATGGACGCACGCTCTTCGTCGCCTCGCCGCCCACCGACACGGTGTTCGCGCTCGACGTGGAGTCGGGGCGCGTGGAGGCGATGGCGGTGGGGGACGGGCCGTCGGCGCTCGCGACGTGGAAGGACGAGGGCGGCCATCCCTGGCTGGGCGTGGCCCACCAGTCGGACGCCGGGCTCTGGCTGTACGCGCTGGACACGGCGGAGCGGAAGCCTCGCACCGTCCCCGCGCCCCCGGGCGTGTGGGGGCTGGAGGTGGATGGCGCGCGCGGCGTGGCCTACGTGGCCGAGCACGTGCGCGACACGGTGCACGCGCTCTCCCTGGCGGACGGCCGCGAAAAGTGGAGCGCGCCGGTGGATCCGAACCCGCGCGCACTGGCGAGGCTCAAGGGCCTGCTGGCGGTGGGCAGCCTCCAGACGGGGCAGGTGGTGCTGCTGCGGCAGGACGACGGGCGGGAGCTGGCCCCGCTGGTGCCGAAGCCGGGCGTGCCCATCGTCGGAGGGACCACGGAGGCGTTCTCCGCGCAGGTGATGGGCGGCAAGGCGCCGCGCGCGCTGGTGGCGAGCGAGCGGCTGGGGCGCGTCTTCATGGCGAGCCTGGGCCCGAACGTGGGGCCCAACGCCCAGCGCATGGAGGTGAGCGCGAACAGCGGCGTCGCGGTGCTGGACCTGGACCGGCAGGAGGTGGTGCGGCACCGGGGCTTCGGCGCGGGCGTGACGGAAGGGCTCGCGCTGGATGACCGCGCCGGCCTGCTCTACGCCGCGGATATCGGGCTGGGACAGGTGCGGGTGCTGGACGCGAAGGCGCTCGTCGCGGGGGACACGGCCGCGCGCGGGGCGGTGCTCCAGACGCTGCCCATCCCTCCGCCCGAGGACACGCCGCGGATCCGCCCCCAGGAGGACCTGGGGACGAAGGGCAGGGCAGGGGACGAACTGCACTCCGGGCCGCGCTCGCTGGCGCTGTCCCCGGACGGACGCACGCTCTATGTGCTCAACCGCTTCACGGGCACGGTGGCGGTGGTGGACGTGCGCGAGGCGCGGACGGGCAAGGCGCGGCTCTTGCGCCAGTGGCCGGTGGTGGACGTGCGCTCGCGCGAGCAGCGCCGGCTGGGCCAGGTCCTCTACTTCTCCGACGTGGGCCGCACGGGCATGAGCTGCGATGCGTGCCACCTGGAGGGGCACACCGGCGGCGTCTTCTTCGAGAAGACGCGCCCCATGCGCATCTACCGCTCCACGACGGCGCTGGGCAGCCGGGACACGCCGCCCTACTTCACGCCCGCGAGCACGCGCAGCCTCGCGGAGACGGCGCAGACGGTGGGCGGGCGCAACCGCTACCACAACCCGGATCCGCTCCCGTCGGAGGTGGAGGCCCTGGCCCTCTTCACGGCCCTGCTGCCCACGCCGCCCAACCCCTACCGCGGACAGGACGGAGCGCCGCTGGAGACGGTGGCGCTGCCGGACGGAAGGAGCGGGCACCCCGCGAAGGGCCGGGCGCTGTTCGAGGGCCGGGCCCGGTGCGCGACCTGCCACCCCACGCCCCTCTTCACGCTGGATCAGGACCCCTCGACCCGGGGGCAGTACCAGGACGTGGGCACGCCGGTGGCGCTGCCGCTGCGCCTGGAGCAGCAGCACCGGGTGACGGGCGCGGCGCCGCCCTCATTGGTTGGAACCTGGGACGTGTGGCCGCTGCTCACGAGCGCCACCGCGGGCTACGCGGTGCAGGAGGACCGGCTCGTGGTGGGCTCCCGCTTCCCGCTGCGCACCCTGCTGGAGACCCCGGGCCTGAAGCACGGCGACGCGCTGGCGCTCACGCCGGAGGAGCGTGACGACCTGGTCGCCTACCTGCTCACGCTGTGAGGAGAATCCGCGCCCGAACGAAATGTCGGTCCTGGTTGCGCGTCTTCGCGCGGCCTCATTCCTCGGGTCGCTTGCGTCGGATGGGGTGGCTGGGGTCTACAATCGGACGAATGCGTTCCTCCCCCCGGGTCGCCTGGCGCTTCGCCCCCGCTTTGTTGCCAGCCTTGTTGCCAGCCCTGTTGCTGTCGTGCTCCGACGCGGGCCTGTACGCGCTCGACCGTCGCGCGGGCGGCTCCCGGGACCGCGCCAGCTTCGAGGGAGACGTCTGCGTCCCCGAGGCCACCGGCGACGCGTTCCCCGTGAAGGTCATCTTCGCCCTCCAGGGCGGCACCGGCGTGGAGACGGAGCTGGTGGGCTACGCGATAGACGGGCTCACGACGCTCACCTCGCGCTTCACCGGCCCGCAGACGCGCTTCGGGCTCGTGGCCTTCCACTCGGTGGCCACCGGCCTGCAGGGCAGCTTCACCGACGCGGCCACCTTCCAGGCCGTGCTGCCGCGCTACGCCAGCTACCAGCAGCAGGGCCCCATCAGCATCCGCGCCGCGCTGCGGCTGGCCAAGAGCCTGATGTCCGGCGACATGCAGTCCTCCTGCCGGGGCGAGGTCGCGCGCACGCGCTACATCGTGGTGCCCGTCATCCGCAGCTCGGATGTGAGCTGCGACAACCCGGCGTTCAACATCGGCATCGACAGTCGCTGCACCGCGCTGTCCCAGGCGTCCGCCTGCGGCGCGAGCCCGGAGGCCCAGGCCAGCTGCAACGCCGCGTGCAGCCAGTGCGAGTTGACCGCCGTGGTGGGGGAGCTCAAGGCGCTCGCGGAGCAGTTCGGCGCGGGCGAGGTCAGCATCCAGCCCGTCTACGTGCGCGGCGCCACGCCGGACCCCGTCACCCGCCTCCAGGTGGCCGCCATCGCCAACGCGGGAGGCAGCGAGCCGGTGGAGACCGACATCCCCGGCCTGCCCAACGCGCTCGCGCGGCTGGACTACGGCTCGCTCGACAACGCGCTCAAGCTCAAGCGCTTCGTCGCCTTCAACCGCAACGTCCAGGTGCGCGACGGCCAGATGCTGGCCGACAGCGACGGTGACGGCATCGGTGACGAGGACGAGCGCGCGCTCCTCCTGGACCCCGTCGTCCCCGACACCGACCAGGACGGCCTCATGGACGGCGTCGAGCTGCGCATGGGCCTGGACCCCCTCGTCGCGGACGTCATCAACGGCTGCAGCGTGGTGCAGGACACCGACGGCGACCGCCTCAACGACTGCGAGGAGCGCGTGCTCGGCACCGACGCCTGCGTGGGCGACACCGACGGTGACGGCCTGCCGGACCTCGTGGAGGCCCTGTCCCAGACCAACGCGCTCGTCCCGGAGGACCTGCTCGACAGCGACCGCGACGGCCTCACCAACGTCGCCGAGGTCGAAGCCCACGGCGACCCGCTGAGCGCCGACCGCGACTTCCACCGCGAGCGCGGGTACGGCTACTCCGTCGTCCCGCTGCCCATCGCCGACAGCAGCGACCGCGCCTGCTACCGCACCCGCGTGGAGAACGTCTCGCTGGTCCCCACCCTGGAGCGGCCCCACCCGTTCATCCCCGGCGAGTTCATCCCCGAGGGCACCAACGAGGTCTACCTCTACCTCCAGGTGGGCCGGGACAATGATCCGCGCGGCGCGGGCGTCGGGTCGCTCTTCATCCAGGAAATCCAGTACAGCCCCGACACCGGCCGCAACCCCACCGGCATCGTTCCCCTCAGCTCCGACGACTTCATCATCGGGACCTGAGTTCCGGTCCGGCGTGGGGTTTTCCCCACACTCTCAATGGGGTGTGCCCCCCACATCCAGCCTGTAGCACTCTCTCACGAGCTTGCAACCCCTTGAAACTCCTGGCATCCGGAGCAGCCAAGCAGACGGATCGCCTCTTGCTAGGAGAGGGGTTGTGAAAGGAGTCACCATGATTATCGCTCGCATTGCCCCCGCGCTGGCTCTCGGCGCCTACCTGATGCTGTCCCCCAGCACCGCGCAGGCCCAGGATCAGAACCCGGACAACCCGGAGTGCCTCGGAGATGAGTGCGGTCGCCCCAAGGAAGTCGGAGGCGGCTGTGGCTGTGGTTGTGGTTGTTCCGTGTGGGTGGCCTACACCGACGACGGCAAGACGCTGTCGTACACGGACGACGCGGACGGCGACGGCAAGGCGGACGACAAGGACAACTGCCCGTTCTCGTCCAACCGCGACCAGACGGACGGCGACGGCGACCTCGCGGGCGACTCCTGCGACAACTGCTCGGCGGTCTCCAATGCCACGCAGCTGGACACCGACGGCGACGGCAAGGGTGACTCCTGCGACGACGACGACGACAACGACGGCCCGGCGGACGGCGTGGACAACTGCCCCTCCGTGCCCAACGCGAGCCAGGCCGACCAGGACAAGGATGGCCTCGGCGACGTCTGTGACGCCGACGACGACAACGACGGCCGTGCGGACGGCGAGGACAACTGCCCGCTCGTGAGCAACCCGGATCAGGTGCTGCCCGGTGACGTCACCCTGTGCCGCGTGGACGCGGACGGCGACAACGTCTCCGACAACCTGGACAACTGCCCGGGCCTGTCCAACACGGACCAGAAGGACACGGACGCGGACGCCATCGGCGACAAGTGCGACGTGGACGACGACAACGACTCCGTGCTCGACGCGCAGGACAACTGCTCCGCCATCGCCAACCGCGACCAGGCGAACGACGACGGTGACGAGTTCGGCGACGTGTGCGACGCCCGCTACTGCGTCGTCCTCAACAAGGACGACCCCACGGACTGCCTGGACCCGAAGGCGCCCTTCACCGTGGGCACCGGCGGCGTGCTGAACGTGGAGAAGACGGGCCTCGCGGTGCGTCCGCCGCTGTTCGCCAACCGCAACGGCGCGGCCATCGAGTACACCTGGACGGTCGTGAAGCGTCCCTCGGGCTCCACCGCGGTGGTGGAGAACCCCAAGGGCGCCGTCACCTACAGCCGCCACTGGGAGTACCAGTACGTGGACGGCAGCGTGCCCAACTTCCAGCCGGACGAGGAAGGTGAGTACGAGCTGCAGGTGTCCACGCGCCTGGCCTTCGCGGACCGCGTGTTCCCCGACCGCCGCGCCTCCGTGTCCAGCCTGTTCCTGAAGGTGGGCAATCAGGATGAGGCGGGCAGTGGCTGCACGTCCCTGCCCGCGGGTGGCAGCGCCGCGGCCCTGGGTGCTGGCGTGCTCGGCCTGCTGCTGCGCCGTCGCCGGAAGGCGTAGGCTGTCGTCCCCCCCCAGTCGTGCCCGGAGGTCCGCATCGCATGCGCCGTCAGCTCGTGGTTCCGTTTCTTGCGACCGGCCTCCTGGCCCTGGGTGTGCTGTCCTGTTCCGACTCGCTCCTGGAGCCTCGCGCCCAGGAGCAGTCCCAGCTGGATGACCGGCTGACGCTCACCGGCCGGGTGTGTACGCGCCCGGCCAACCCCACCGGCTTCCCGGTGAAGGTGGTGCTCGTCGTCGACGAGTCCGGCAGCATGTGCGTGTCGGATCCTCCGGGCTCGCAGGAGGGCAGTGGCTTCTGCGAGCGCGCCGAGGTGCAGGCCATCATCCCGCCCGGCGTCACCGAGCCCGCGCGCGTGCGCGCCCTGAAGAACCTGGTGGCGGGCTTCAAGCGCATCAACGACCGCGGCCAGGGCAACATCAGCATCGCCATTGCCCCGTTCGAAACGAACGTGAAGAACACGTGGCCTCCGGCCGCCACGGGCGACCGCTTCGCGCGCCCCGGCGACATCAACGGCTACATCGAAGGGCTCCAGTCGCAGCTGGGCAAGGGCACGGACTACCAGGGCGCGCTCAGCTACGCGTACAGCATCATCGCGAGCGACATCGCGGCGGTGTCCCAGGCCACGCCGGAGCTGCTGCCGCGCACGCGCTACGTCGTCGTGTTCCTCACCGACGGCACGCCGTACCCGCGCTGCTCCGCCAACGACGCCCTGTCCGTCTACGCGGGGCCGGACAGCCCGGACCTCACCTGGCGCGACTCCATCTCCAGCTTCTGCAACGCCACCAGCACCACCGACGCCATCACCGGCTTCGAGGTGGGCACCGACCGCAACCAGAACTACCAGCTCTTCAGCTACGTGCGCCGGCTGATGGAGCTGAAGACGCAGTACAACGTGGGCGACGTGCGCATGCACACGGTGCTGCTCTT
Organism: Corallococcus sicarius; assembly: GCF_003611735.1. Lineage (GTDB taxonomy): Bacteria > Myxococcota > Myxococcia > Myxococcales > Myxococcaceae > Corallococcus > Corallococcus sicarius. The sequence goes on from NZ_RAWG01000160.1 coordinate 8,327, forward strand.
CAACGAGGAGGCGGTGCGCGCCTGCGGCCCCCTGTGCCAGGACATCTACGGCACCTACCCGGGCGTCCCGGAGGCGCAGTACCCGGCGGCGGCGAAGAAGATCGCCTCGTACCTGCTCCGGCGCTTCGCGGAGATGGGCAACGGCGTGTACCAGGAGTTCAGCAACACGGCGGAGATCTCCGAACTGGGGCTGGGCGCGCTGGACTACTCGTCGTTCGCGTCCCCCAACGTGATGAAGACGCTGGTGGTGGAGCCGCTCAGCTCCGCGCCAGGGGATGACAGCCGCGTGCTGGACAGCGACGGCGACGGCGTCCCGGATGAGCTGGACAACAGCTTCCAGCTGAAGACGAACCCCTTCACCACCGACAGCGACACGGACTGTCTGAGCGACGGCTTCGAGTACCGGCGCCAGGACCAGGGCTTCCGGCCGGGCAATGACCTGGACGCGCGCGGCTGCGACCCCAAGTCCCCGCTGACGCCCGCGTGCGTGTGCCGCGACACGGACGGCGACGGGCTGTCGCAGTTCGCGGAGGCGTACCTCAAGACGCGCGCGGGCATCGTGGACAGCGACGGTGACGGCGCGCCGGACGGCCTGGAGTCCAAGTACGGCCTCAACCCGCTGCAGTCGAGCGTGGCGGGCCTGGACACGGACGGCGACGGCGTCCCGGACGACGTGGAGCTGAAGGCCGGCAGCGACCCCACCCGGCGCGACCGCCCCTTCCACGACAAGTACGGCATCCAGTACGAGGTGAAGAAGGTGGAGGACACCAACGACACGGACGGCGTCTGCTACGACTTCACCGTGTCCAACCTCCAGATGGTGACGCCGCCGGACCGCTCGGGCGTGAAGCAGGGCTACAACCTGTTCAAGGTGTGGTTCGCGGAGGCGCCGGAGAGCGGCGTCGCGACGGACTACGGCGTCTGGCGCACGGCCTGTGCCTGGGCGCAGTACGCGCCGCCCAGCGTGCGCGTGCCGCTGGGGCCGGACCTGGCGATGGAAGACGGGGACTTCAAGCGTCCGGATCTGCTCGCGGACCCCTGGAGGACCCAGCGGGAGTGCGTCGGCGTGTCGCCGACGGATGGGAGCGCTGCGCCGTGAGCCGCACCGGACGTCTGTGGGGGCTGGCCCTGGTGGGGCTGGCCGTGGTGGTCGCCTGCACCGATTCGTACCTCTACGACCCGCGCCGGGACACGGACGTCCCGGCGGACCGGGCGGTGGCGCTGGACGGGCGCTTCTGCACGCTGGGCGCCAATGAAGTGCGCCGGCCCATCAAGATCATCGTGGCCATGGACGCCAGCCAGTCCATGCGCGTGAGCGACCCGGACGGCTCGCGCGCCACCGCGCTGGTGGAGCTCATCGAGAGCCTCCCCCAGGACGACGAGGTGTCCATCGCGGTGATGCTGTTCGCCGGCAGCACCACGGCGTTCTTCACCCAGAACCCGGGGCCGCCGCCGGAGGACGGCTTCGTGCAGCTGTCGCTGCTGGATGCGACCGCGCGCGCGAAGCTCACCGAACAGCTGCTCACCTTCCGCAACACGGACACCTCTCCGAACCGGGACTCGACGGACTTCGTCAAGCCGCTGTCGGACATCTACGCGCTCATCAACACGGACATCGCGCGGGCGCGGCTGCAGCCCAACGGCAACGAGGCGCTGGCGCAGGCGCGCTACTCGGTCATCTTCCTGTCGGACGGCAAGCCCACGAACAACCAGGACGACGAGCTCATCCGGGGCGACGCGGTGGTGCGCATCCGCCAGCTGCGCGACCTGGTGGAGGACGTGCGCTTCAACACCGTGCACGTCTTCAACCCCACGCAGCCGGTGCCCTCGGTGTGCGACCTGGTGTCGGAGGACGGCGGCTTCGGGGACGGCGGCTGCCCGCTGCTCATCATCAACCAGAACGCGGACCGCCTGGACAAGATGGCGGGGTTGGGCGGCGGCAACTTCCGCGACTTCCGCAACAACGAGCCCATCAACTTCCTCAACTTCCAGTTCGGCCAGGTGCGCCGCGCCTTCGTCGTGAAGGAGGTCGTGGCCTCCAACTTCTCCGCGCCCACCGGCAGCCCGCTGGGCGAGGCGGACACCGACGGCGACGGGCTCACCGACGCGCGCGAGGCGGAGCTGGGCACGAACCCCAACCTGCGCGACACCGACACCGACGGCTTCAGCGACGGCGTGGAGGTCTACTTCCGCGACCGCGGCGTGCAGTTCGACCCGAACCAGCGCCCGCTGCCGGACGGCGGCGGCCTGGACAAGGGCTGCCCGCCCGCGCTGCGCGGCTCGGACCTGGACTGCGACGGCCTGCTGGACTGCGACGAGCAGTTCATCGGCACCAACGCCACGCTGCAGGACAGCGACAGCGACGGCGTGCCGGACGGCATGGAGTGGCGCGGCGGCACCCAGGGCGCGAGCAACGACCTGGATGAAGACCCCGACACCGACGGGCTGACCAACCGCAGCGAGGCGCGCATGCACACGCGGCCGCTGGAAGTGGACACCGCGAACCTGGCCGCGGACGCGTACCGCTACAGCCTGGAGGCGGACGGCACCGTGGATGCGGACGGCCGCCAGTGCTACCGCTTCCGCGTGGACAACGTGCTGCTCGCGCCCACGCTGCCCCTCATCGCGGATGGCGGCGTGGACGGCGGCGTGGACGCCGGCACGGTGCAGCGCGGCGCGGGCTACAACGACATCTACCTCTCCGTGTCCATGCTGCCCGCGGATGACACCTCCGCGCGCACGCTGGTGCGCACCTTCCGCGTGGACTCCGTGCGCTACCCGGTGGGCGGCATCAAGTCGCCCCCGGATGGCATCATCCGCGTGAACCCCGAGGACTTCGTGGACGGCTGCCCCGGCGTCCCGACCCTCGCGCCCGCCCCCTGAACTCCTGAAGCCTCCCGAGTCCCCCATGCGCCTTCGCACCCGACTGCTCCCGCTCGCGCTCCTCCTCCTGGCCGCCTGTTCCTCGGAGGGAGACGACCCGCCGGATGCCGGCACGGTCGTCGTGGAGGATTTGTGCAACAGCCGCGACGAAGCCCTGACGAACGCCGACTGCGAGCTGAAGCCCGGCGTCGCGGTGGAGCGCTTCCTGGCCCTCTCCGGTGACGTGAAGGCGGGGGACGAGGACTGGTACAGCATCCGCGTCCCCGCCAACGCCAACGCGCGCACGCTGGTGCACGTGACGGGCGCGTACCTGTCCGCCAGCACGCCGGTGAACCTGTCCGTCACCGTGTACGAGCGCGACAAGAACACCGCGCTGGTGGGGAAGTCGGATCAGCACGGCTCCGGCGCGCCGAAGCCGCTCGACATCGTGCTGCCGTACGGCACCCCGGACACGCAGCTCGTCGTCGTCGTGCGCGACGCGCCGACGAACCCAGCGCGCCCCGCGTTCGACGCGCGCAACCCCTACCGGCTGATGGTGGAGCTGTTGGAGAACCCGGACACCAACGAGCCCAACGACGTGACGCCCACGCCCATCGCGCTCGCCGCGCAGGGCGCGGTGCAGGTGGGCACCGGGAAGGGCTACCTCGCCACGGACAACGACGTGGACCGCTTCAGCTTCCCGCTGACGGCGGGGAAGATCGCCTACGTGAAGGTCACCGCGCCGGACCAGGGCTTCGTGCCCAACTTCCGCCTGTCCTACGAACTGCTGCGGCCCAACGGTACGGAGAAGGAGTCGGAGGGCAACGTGCTGCCCAAGGTGCACCCGGGCGTGCTGGCCACCGCGCGCAAGGTGAAGGTGGCGGGGACGTGGACGCTGGTGGTGAAGGGCTACCGCCCGGCCAACGACCCCGTGCCCGCGGGTGACCTGCGCCAGCCCTACGAGGTGGAGGTGCGCGTCCTGGACGAGGCGGATCCGCAGGATCAGTCCGGGGACAACGACACCTACGCCAAGGCGGTCTCGCAGGACTTCGCGGGGGCTCCGGGCACGTCCAAGTCGTTCACCGGCCGGCTGGGCTACGTGTCGGACCGCGACTGGTTCACCGCGCGCGTGCCCGTGTTCGGCGAGCCCAGCGTGCTGCGCTACCGGCTGGTGCCGCTGGGCACCGGGGGCCGCTTCGAGCCGCTGCCCCTACCGCTGGGGCAGCTGGCGGACCGGCAGGTGCTGGTCTTCACCACCGTCAGCACGTCCACCACCGCCGAACAGCGCGCTGCCTGCTCCAGCAGCCCCGCCGTGTGCCCCCGCGACGCGCGCGAGCACCCCGACGCGCCGTCCCTGGTGCAGACCTACTGCAACAGCGCGGAGGCGGTGCTGTGCATCCAGTCCATCCGCGAGGAGGGCGACCCGGCGCGCTTCCCCGGCCTGAGCAATTTCCAGGGCGCGCTGCAGGTGCCGCCGCACACCGCGGCGCTGACGTACCACTTCGTGGTGCAGGACGACGGCACCAACTGGGCGGATGACCGCGACTACCGGCTGGAGGTGAGCTGGGAGGAGGACGACACGGAGGAGGTCACCACCTACGGCGGGGCTCCCACGGAGCCGGCGCGCACCCGGGTGCTCAACGGCGTGGGCGCGGGCAACCTGCCCACGGGCAACGCCAACTTCGAGTCCAAGGGCCAGCTGTCCCACGGCCACGGCCGGCTGCGCGGCAATGATCGCGCCACGGGCCTGGGCGTGCGCGGCCCCACGGACTACGACGCGGTGCCGTCCGACACGGACACGTACGCGTACACGCTCCCCAGCCGGACCGCGCCGGAGGACGCCGCGTGGCTGGTGCAGTGGGAGGTGGACAACCTGCCCGACGGCGGCACCCCGCATGGGCTGGCGCTGGACCTGACCTTCTGCGACGGCAGCCCCACGGATGGCGGAAGCACCTGCACGCCGGTGTCCACCACCAGCACCGGCGGGGCGCTGACGCTGGCGTACAGCGCGTCGGTGATGCGCGCGTGGCACACCACCGCGAGCACGCCCCTGAGCAGCTACCAGGCGCTGTACCAGTTGGAGAAGACGGCCAGCACCACGCGCGTCACGGTGGCCCCGTACGCGTGCGCCTGCCTGGAGCGGCGCTTCATCAAGGGCGGCACGCTCAAGGTGGCGGTGAGTGCCACCGAGCGCAGCGACTACGGCCGGGTGGGCTACACGCTGCGCACCGGCTGGGGCGACTACCCGCGCGGCTTCACGGCGCCGGATGGTGGCAGCCCCACCCAGTGCCCCGCGCCCGTCGCGCAGGCGGACGGCGGCAGCGGGTTCACGGGCGGCTGCCAGTTCACCCAGTAGCGGGCCTGAAGCGGGCGGCGGGGCTTGAGCGCTCCGCCGCCTTCCTGCAATCCCGCGACGACTACGGCGCGATGCCCTTGCCCTTGAGCGTGAGCTCGCGCGTGTCACCGTTGGCGGCGTTGGACTTGATGGTGAGCTTGCCCTCGAACTCCCGGGCGGCGTTGGGCTTGAAGGCGACCTCGATGAAGGTGCGCGCGTAGGTCTCCAGCTTCATGGGGCCCGTCTCCGGCCAGCCTTCCGGACGCTTCATGGTGAAGACGGTGGGGCCGGTGAGGGTGATTTCACTGAGCTCCAGCGTCTGGATGCCGCGGTTCTCGATGTAGAGGGTGTTGAAGGTCGTCGCTCCGACGTAGGTGCCGGCGGCGAACTCGGTGTCGAAGAGCAGTTCGGTGCGGTCGACGAGCAGCTGGGGCGTCTCCGGCAACTCCTCCACCCCCTCGTCTCCGCAGCCCGTGAGGGCGATGATGGTGAGGGGCAGCCAAAGGTTGCGCAGGCGCATGGACATCCACTCCTCGGTGAGGTTGGTAATAATGTCTGGTGTTGTAACACGGAGTGCCCGGCTGTTGATGGGCGCGGTGCTGCTGATGGTGCTGGTCGGTTGCGGCGGCTCGCGCGACGACTTCATCGGTTCGCGCGTGCAGGACGTCTGCAACGCGTCCTGGCCCGTGTGCAACCAGTACGCGGGCTGCATCCTCGGGCCGGAGAGCTACTCCGAAGGCCGCTTCCCCGGCCGCGGACAGCTGCTCGTCCAGGTGAAGGAGGCGTCCACCATCAAGGTGAGCTTCTTCCTGGAAGAGGTGACGGCGGCGGGCGAGGAGACCTCCGTCACCGTGCACGAGGAGGGCTGCCGCGCGCGTCAGCGCCAGGCCTCCACGGGCCGCGCCGCGTTGGACCAGATGGAGAAGTTCGGCGAGTTCACCCGCCAGGTGGACGTCACCGGCGTGGGTGACCACCTGGTGGAGTTCGACTCCGACATGCAGGCGCTCTACGTGGTGAAGGTGGACGTGACGCCGCTGCGCATCCAGTAGTCGCAGCGGCGCGCGCCGTTCATCAACCCTTGAGCGTGCGCACCAGGTGGTCCGCCACGCGGAAGCTGTTGGCCGCGATGGTGAGGGTGGAGGGCACGCTGCCGGCGGTGGGCATGAAGCTGCCGTCCACCACGTAGAGGTTGGGCACTTCGTGGGCGCGGCAGTGCTTGTCCAGCACGGAGCTCGCCGCGTCGTCGCCGAAGCGGCAGGTGCCGTGCTGGAGGATGGTCGTCTCGCCCTGGGTGCCCACGCGCTCCACGTGGTCGGGGTCCAGGCGCAGGAGCACCTCCTCGCCGCGCTCGACAAGGAAGCGCGTGGCGGCGTAGTCCGCCGGGTGGCGCTCCAGCGTGATGGCGGCCACGGGGATGCCGTACTTGTCCTTCACCCCGGGCTCCACCGTGACGGAGGTGCCGGGCGTGGGGAGGAACTCCGCGTAGACCTCGAACTCGAGGATGCGCGAGTCGCGGTACGCGCGCATCCGGTCCTTCAGCTCCTTGCCGAACACGCCCGTCTTGCCCGCGCCCGCCAGCCCCACCGCCGCGAAGATGGGGTTGGGGTGGGACCACATGAAGCCCAGCGTGCCGCCCTTGCGGAAGCCGTGGCGCGCGTCCGGCATCAGGTAGAAGTCCTGGACGCTGCGGTTGACGAAGGGCGCGGGGTCCGTGAGCCACGGCCGCGCCTCCTTCTGCTTGGACGTGCGGAAGATGGCGCGCGAGGCGCCAAAGGAGCTGAAGAGCAGGTTCTTGCCCACGAGCCCGCTGCCGTTGGCGAGCCCCTGGGGGAAGCGGCTGGAGGTGGAGTTGAGCAGGAGGCGCGCGCTCTCCACCGCGGTGGCGGAGACGATGATGATCTTCGCGGGCTGCTCCTGCGTGACGCCGTCCTTGTCCAGGTACACCACGCTCTTCGCGCGGCCCTGGCGGTCCACCTCCACGGAGCGCGCCATGCTGCCGGGGCGCAGCTCCACGTTGCCGGTGGCGAGCGCCGCGGGGATGAGGCTCGCGTTGGTGCCGCTCTTGGCGCCCGTCTCACAGCCGTAGCTGCCGCACAGCGCGCAGTACGCGCACGAGGCCCGGCCCTTGTAGGGCTTGCTGAGGATGCCGCGCGCGGTGGGTGTCGAGTGCCAGCCGAGCGCCGAGCACGCCTTGTCGATTTCGGAGGCGACCGGGTGCACGTCCAGCGGCGGCAGCGGGTAGGGGCCGCTGCGGGGCTCCGCGAAGGGGTGGGGGACGGCCTGGCCGGACACGCCCATCTCCGCCTCGGCCTTGTCGTAGAAGGGCGCCAGCTCCTCGTAGGAGATGGGCCAGTCCGCCACGGTGCTGCCGGGCACGGCGCCCAGCGTGGAGCGCAGGCGGAAGTCCACCGGCTTGAGGCGGTAGAAGTAGCCGCTCATGTGCACGGTGCCGCCGCCCACGCAGTTGGCGGTCCACGCGGTGTTGCTGCGCTCGTAGCGGGCCTTGGCGCCGTGGCGCACCAGGTGCGGCTCCTCCCACGGCAGCGGCATGAAGAAGTTGCGGCGGCTGTTGAGGATCTCGTCGTGGACGAAGTCCTTCGCCTGGTAGTGCCGGCCCTTCTCCAGCACCACGACCTTGAAGCCCGCGCGGCCCAGCTCCAGCGCGAGCGGCGCTCCGCCCGCGCCACTGCCGATGATGCAGACGTCCACCTTGGCGTGGCTCACTTGTGCGCCCCACATTCGCGCAGGCACTTCGGGCCGTCGTAGCCCTCCGGCGGGGCCATGGCGACGGTGCCCACGGTGTCGAAGCCCATGAGCCGCCAGCCCACCCGGCCCTTGTTGCCGCCATAGGACGGGTCGCCCAGGAAGCCCTCCAGGCTGAGCGTCATCAGCAGCTCGAAGAAGTGCGCCTCGCCGCTGCCGGCCGAGCTGTCCTTGAAGATGGCGAGCAGTTCGTCCTGCTGGACGGGCGTGGCCTGGGCGAAGCTCTTCTTGAACATGCTCTGCGCGCGGCGCTCCAGGGCGGACAGGCCCTGGAGGAAGTCGCGGTGCATGGACTCCAGCCCCTGCGTCTCCAGGATGCCGTCGATGTAGAGGGCCACGTCCGCGTCCTGGGCGCCGGGGTCCTCGTCGCGCGGCAGCAGGCGTTCGGTGGCCGCGGCGACGACGGCGTACTCGAAGGCGGAGAAGGTGCGCAGGGGTTGGCCGCTGGCGGTGGTGCCGGAGGGCTCGGCGGGTTTCGCCGCTTCCGGCTCCTTGGAGCGCTTGCAGGCGGCGCCCCCGAGCAGCACCACACCACCGCCGAAGAAGGTGAGTCGCTGGATGAAGGTGCGCCGGGACAACCGGGGGGGAAGCGAACGCGCGCGAGCCATGTCCCCGAGCCTAACCCAAGGCGCGCGGCTGGCGTAGGATGGCGCGCTCAAGCAGCCCGACTCGACCAAGGAGAAGAACCCGATGAAACGGCACGCGTGGCTACTCGGTGCGGCGCTCGCGCTGGGATGTGGCGGCGGCAAGCCGGCCAACCCGGACGCGGGGACGAACCCCCAGACGGATGCGGGCCCGACGGAGACGCCGTACGCCCGGTTGGTGGTGGACACGGGACCGAGCGAGCTGCACTCCATCTCCTCCATCGCCATGGCCGTGGGCCCCGAGGACCGCATCGGCATCGCGTACTTCGTGAAGGTGAACGACAAGGACTTCGAGCTGCGCTACCGCGAGGTGAAGGACGGCGTGGTGCAGCAGACCGCGGAGAAGGTCGCCACCGTGCAGCGCGTGTACGGCGTGTCGCTGGCGTTCTCCTCCACCGGGCAGCCCGCGCTGAGCTACCTGGGCGGTGGCAGCGACCAGTCCATCTTCTGGTTCCAGAGCGACCTGGCGGTGTCGTACCGGAGCGCGAACGGGACGTGGACGGAGAACATCCCGGTGCGGCGCGGCGACGAGGTGCTCGCGGGCAACCCGGTGAGCGACACCGGCTACCTCGTGGGCATCAACCCCGCGCTCACCTTCAGCGGCAGCCAGGCGATCGTCGTCTACCGCGACTGCCACAACGGCCAGAGCCCCCAGCAGGACTGGGCGGGCAGTGACGTGGAGCTGGTCCAGGGCGGCCCCACGACGTGGCAGCGCCGCGTGGTGGCCGCGGGCGGCAATGGCGGCGAGGAGAAGCCCGCGTATGGCGGGCGCCTCCAGATGGTGATGGCGGACGGGCAGCCGGCGCTGGTGTTCGACCAGGCCTTCGGGGCGGCGGATGCTCCGGGGCAGAACGTGTTCTTCCAGCGCCGCAACACGGACGGCACCAGCTGGACGCCGCCCGTGAAGGTGCAGTCGGTGGGCCAGACGATGCTGGGCGCGTCGCTGGCGTATGACGCCACGGTGGGCTTCGGCATCGCGGTGGTGGACCGCAACACCGACAAGCTCACCTTCACGAGCTGCGCCGGCACGTCGGGCACGAAGTGCGCGGCGCCCCAGGACTGGACGCTGCCGGACCCCGTCTACCAGTCGGGCTCCGGAGGCTGGTACCCGTCGCTGGCGTTCGACCCGGCGACGCATGATCCGTCCATCGCGTTCCAGATCTGCTCGCTGGAGGCCGGGCGCAACGAGGGGAGCTGCTCACCGTCGGACGACGCGCTCGTCATCGCCACGCGCGTGGAAGGCCAGTGGCGTGAGACGACGGTGGACTTCGACGGTGGCTGGTCGCCGAAGCTGGCCTTCCTCTCCGACGGCAAGCGCGTGGTGCTCTACCGGTCCGGCGCAACCAAGGCCCTGACGCTGGCGGTGGAGCGGTGAGCCACGTGGGACGCGCCCTGGCGGCGCTGGGACTCGCGGCGGTGGTGTGCGGCGCGGGCGTCATGGGCTGCCGGGGGGACAACGAGCTGTCCGGCAGCGTGTCGGAGCTGTTCCCCATCACCGACGTGTCGCGGGTGGAGGTGCGCCGCAACCCCGAGGCCCTCCAGGTGAGCTACTTCCGCAACAACGGCCTGGACGTGGACCTCATCGCGCGGCTCACCGTGGACACCGAAGGCGTGGACCTGAAGCCGGGCACGAAGGTGCAGCTGGGCGGCACCACGCCCTCCGGCCGCGACCGCGCGTCGGTGGTGCACGTGGCCGCGGGTGAGCCCGCGCGCGCCTTCACGGCGGTGGAGCGCGGCGACCTGGTGCTGGACGAGGGTGGCAACCCCGACGAGCCCACGCGCGGTGACTTCTCCCTGTCGTTCAAGAAGGGCGACGGGTACGGCGCGGGCCGCAGCCTGGAGGGGACGTTCTCCGCCACCGCGCTCGACGCGGGCTTCGGTCCGGACCTGGGCGACGTCGTGCGTCCCGACGCCGGACCCTGAAGCAGGGCCCTGAAACATGAAAGGGGCTTCCGGGCGGACACACGCACCGGAAGCCCCTCGTCGTCAGACAGCAGGAATCAGGGCGTGCAGCTGTTGAGCGCCAGGCCCTGCGAGAGCGAACCCTGGTGCGTGGCGAACTGCGCGAGCGCCGGAGCGCCACCGTCCAGGAAGAGCTGGCGCGCGGTGTCCACCGCGTCCCGGGCGTGCACCGTCACCGTGCCGCCTGCGGCGTCCGTCACCTTCACGGCGCCGTCCGCCTGGCCCTGCGCGCGGATGAGCAGGGCGCCGGCTTCGTCGCGCGCGACCATGCCGTCTTCCAGCGGCTCGAAGTAGCGCACCAGCGGGGCCTGGCCCTCGCGCTGCAACTCCAGACGCATGACGCCGGACTCCACGTCGCGCGTCATCTTCAGCGTGTCGGTGGGGCTGAGCTTCACGATGCGCGTGTGGGAGTCTTCACCCTGCACGCTGCTCACCGGGTTGCTGCCGGTCCAGAACTCGATGCTGTTGACGACGAGTGCGTCCACCAGCGCGCCGATTTCATAGACGGGGACCACGACGAAGACGAGGAACACGAGCCACTGGACGAACTTGTTCCCGGAGATGCCCTTGTTGAACTGCCAGATCTTCTGCGTGAGCTTGAACGAGCCGAAGCAGCCCGTCGCATGCATCATCAGGACACCCGCGCACAGCACACCGAGCCAGCGGGACGGACTCAACTTCATGGAGCCTCCAAGGGGGTAGGGGGACCGCGAAAGCGGCGCCACCATGCCACGGAAGCTCAGTCCGCCTCGCTCTGGACGAGCCCGTACTTGTGCAGCAGGGAATAGAGGTGCTTGCGATCCAACTCCGCCTCGCGCGCGGCGCGGGCGATGTTGCCGCGGGCGCGGCCCAGGAGGCGCGTGAGGTACTCGCGCTCGAAGGCGCGCACCAACTCGTCCTTGCAGACCTTGAACGGCCCGGTGAACTCCACCGGCAGGAAGTCCCCCGCGGGCGTGGGCACGTCGCGGGTGAACTCGCGCAGGAGGTTGTCCCCGGTGAGGCCGGGGATGTCCACCATGTGCCGGGCGCGCTCCAGGGCGTTGCGCAGCTCGCGCACGTTGCCCGGCCAGGTGTGCCCCATGAACTGCTCTTGAATCTTCTCCGGCAGCCGGGGCCAGAGGCCCTCGCCCGCGAAGGCCTCCACGAGCAGCGGGATGTCCTCCTTGCGGTCGCGCAGGGGGGGCAGGCTGACGGTGAAGACGGACAGGCGGAAGTAGAGGTCCTCGCGGAAGCGGCCCGCCTGCGTCTCCGACCAGAGGTCCTTCTTGCTGGCCACGACGATGCGCGCGTCGAAGGAGATGGCGGAGGAGGAGCCCAGGCGGCGGAACTCGCGGTCCTCGATGGCGCGCAGCAGCTTGGGCTGCAGGTCCATGGCGAGGTCGTCGATTTCATCCAGGAACAGCGTGCCGCCGTGCGCGCGCTCCAGGCAGCCGATGCGCTGGGACACCGCGCCGGTGAAGGCGCCCTTCTCGTGGCCGAACAGCTCGCTCTCGATGAGGGAGTCCGACACGCTGGCGCAGTCGAACACGACGAGCGGCCCCGCCGTGCGGGGGCTCAACTTGTGGATGGCCTTGGCGCCCGCGCCCTTGCCGGAGCCCGTCTCACCCACGAGCAGCACGGTGGAGTCCGTGGGGGCGATGCGCTGCAGGAGCGCGAAGATCTGCCGCATGGGCACGCTGCGGCCCACGAGGTCGCCCAGCCGGTCCTCGACGGTGGGCTCCACCTGCACGGGCGCCATCTGGGGGCTGAAGCGCAGGCGCACATCACCCACCTCCAGCAGGGCGCCGGGGCGCAGGTAGGCTTCGCGCACCTGGGCGCCGTCCAGGAAGGTGCCGTTGGTGGAGCCCAGGTCCTGCACGAGGAAGCGGTCCCCCTGGCGGCGCACCACCAGGTGGTTGCGGCTGACGGTGGGGTGGTCGATGACGACGTCGTTGTCGTTCGACTTGCCGACGCGCAGGTCCTCGGTGGCGAGCGGGTAGACGGTGCCCGCGCGCTCGGTGTCCAACAGCACCAGGTGGAAGCGCTGCGCGGACAACGGCTCGCCTTCCGCCCGTGCGGCGACGACGGTGTGCGTGGGAATGGGGGCGGGGGGAACGG
>NZ_RAWG01000161.1 GCF_003611735.1 Corallococcus sicarius
CCTTCTCCACCACCTCGGTCTCCCGGACCCGAGCCTCTTTCACCACCGGATTCATCGTCCCTGCCTGGGTCGCCCTGCACACTAAACTGCTGGGTACGAACTGTCTCACTCACGTTGGCAGAGAGGGCTGCGCGCGCGCGCCGACAGTCGCCTCCTGCGGGTCGCCTTCGAGAACCTGCTCGGCAATGCCTGGAAGTTCACCGGGCGGCGCAAGTCGGGACACATCCAGGTGGGCAGGTTCGACGGCGCGTTCTTCGTGCGGGACGACGGCGCGGGCTTCGACATGGCCTACAGCGACAAGCTGTTCGCCCCCTTCCAACGACTCCACGACGCCACGGAGTACCCCGGCACCGGGATTGGCCTTGCGACCGTGCAACGCATCGTGAGACGCCACGGCGGACGTCTCTGGACCCAGGCCGCGGTGGATCAGGGCGCGACCTTCTACTTCACCCTCGGAGAGAGCCCATGAATCCCAGGTACGGCACCATCCTCCTCGTGGAGGACAACGCGGATGACGTGGACCTCTCCCTCATCGCCTTCGAGCGTGCGGGCCTGAGCGCCCAGGTCGTCGTCGCGCGTGACGGCGTGGAGGCGCTCGACTACCTCTTCGGGACGGGGGCCCACGCGGGCCGCGACGTGCGCGAGCAGCCGCGCGTCGTCCTGCTGGACCTGAACCTGCCGAAGGTGAGCGGGCACGAAGTCCTGCAACGCATGCGCGCGGATCCGCGCACCCGGGAGGTCCCCGTGGTGGTGCTGACCTCGTCGTTGGAGGAGCGCGACCTGCGGGAGAGCTACCGGAACTTCGCCAACTCCTACGTCCGCAAGCCGGTGAGCTTCGACGAGTTCATCGAGGTGACGCGGCAGCTGGGCGTCTACTGGACCACGCTCAACCGCGCCATGGCCCAGGGTGAGGTGGTGTGATGCGGCGGCCTCTGCGGGTCCTCATGGTGGAGGACAGCGAGGACGACGCGGAGCTCACCCTGGGCGAGCTGCGCCGGGGGGGCTTCGAGCCGTCGTCCCTCCGGGTGGAGGCAGCGGACACGCTGCGCGAGGCCCTGGGCACGCAGACGTTCGACGTCGTCATCTCCGACTTCACCATGCCCGCCTTCACCGGGCTGGACGCGCTGCGCGTCCTCAAGGAGAGCGGGAAGGACATCCCATTCATCCTCGTGTCCGGCAGCGTGGGCGAGGACGTCGCCGTGACGGCGATGCGCGCCGGGGCCCAGGACTTCTTCCCCAAGGGGAACACCACCCGCCTGCCGGCCGCCGTGGAGCGGGAGCTGCGCGAGGCGGGGGTCCGGCGCGAGCGGCGGCGGATGGAGATGGCGCTCGCGGAGAGCCAGGCGCTCCAGCGGCAGATCCTCGAGAGCGTGCGCGACTACGCCATCTTCTCCGTGGACGCGGAGAACCGCATCGCGAGCTGGAGCCCGGGCTGTCAGCAGGTCCAGGGCTATTCGGCCGAGGAGTTCATCGGGCTGCCGTTCGCGAGCCTCTTCACGCCGGAGGACATCGCGCGGGGAGTACCGGAGGCGACGCTCCAGGAGGCGCGCGAGCGCGGCCAGTCCACGGGCGAGGGCCTGCGGGTGCGCAAGGACGGCACGAGCTTCTGGGCGCAGACGTCGCTCACGCCGCTGCACGACCCGGCCGGGCGGCTGCGCGGGTACACGAAGATCACCCAGGACGTGTCGGAGAAGCAGCGCCTCATCGACGAGCTCCAGGCCGCGGTGCGCGCGCGCGACGAGTTCCTCTCCATCGCGGGCCATGAGCTCAACACGCCCCTCACGTCGCTCCAGCTCCAGTTGCAGAGCCTGCGGCGGCCGGCCCAGCAGGCCGTGGTGGATCCACAGCAGGCCGCGAAGTTCAGCCCCAAGCTGGAGGGCGCGCTGCGGCAGGTCTCCCGCCTCGCGGAGCTGGTGACGATGCTGCTGGACGTGTCCCGCCTCACCTCCGGGCGGCTGGAGCTGCGGCGCGAGCCGTTGGACCTCGGCGTGGTGGCGCACGAGGTGATCGAGCGGCTCGAGGGCCTGCGGTCGTCCACGGCGTCGACGCTGGAGCTGCGCGCGCCCGAGCCGGTGACGGGGCAGTTCGACCGCTTGAAGGTGGAGACCATCCTCACCAACCTGCTCGTCAACGCGTTCAAGTTCGGCGAGGGCAGGCCCGTGGTGGTGACGCTCGTGCGCAGGGGCGCGCTCGCGCGGCTGACCGTGCAGGACGGCGGCATCGGCATCGACGCGGCGGATCAAACCCGGCTGTTCCAGCGCTTCGAGCGCGCCGTGTCCGACCGGCACTACGGCGGCTTCGGCATCGGGCTGTGGCTGGTCCGCCAGTTCGCCGAGGCGCATGGCGGCACCATCCACCTCGAGAGCGCCCCGGGACAGGGCTCGACCTTCACGGTCGAGCTTCCCCTCCTGGACACCGCCGCCTGAGCGTCGGGCTCCGCGTCACTTCGGTGGCGCGCGGGGCTCGGTGACATCCGGCACCTGGAGCCGCTCATCGCGGAGCCGGTCGCCCCGGAAGAAGGCGCGGATGCGCTCCAGGATGCGTGGATCCGACTGGAACAGGCCGTCGTGTCCGGCGCCCTCCAGCACCAGATGGACGGAGCGCGACAGTCCCGGGCGCAGCGCCTCTGCATTGTCGGCGGGAGTGCGTCCGTCCAGCGTGCCGCTGATGAGCAGGACGGGGGGGCGCGCGCGGACCGGCGCACGGAAGGCGTCGCCCAGGTCCTTGACGCCCGGCACCCAGGCGGCCTCCGGCGCGCCCGCGTTGACCACGCCCCCCAGCAGCGCCGTCTTCGCCTCGCGGGCGATGCGCTCGCGCCGGGCCGGGCTCATCCCGGAGGCCGCGTCCATCGCCACCGACATCATGCTGAGCGAGCCCCCGCGCAGGTCCGCCACGAGCGGCGCCATGTGCTCGAAGCCTCCCGCCTCCAGCGCGCCCAGCAGCTCCACGAAGCGCGGGAAATGCTCCGGGCCCCGCATCGATTGGAAGGCGATGAATTGGACGTCGAACGCGGTGGCCATCCAGACCGCTTCGGCGCCGGTGCGCGGGTCCCGGAAGGTCACCCGGCGGGGCGCGGCCTTCAGTGCCTCCAACACCCGTCCCAGCCGCGCCCGCAGGTCCGGCTGTCCGCGGGCCGCGAGCCGCGTCTCCCAGCGCGCGAGCAGCGCCTCCGCCTGTGCGGGGGACTTCCACGTGTCGTCAGGGCCCTCGATGCCGGCGAGGACGGCGCGGTCCACCCGGGCCGCATGGCGCCGGAGGTACGCGAGCCCCAGGTGCGTGCCATAGCTGATGCCCCACAGCCGGAGGCGCGGCACGCCGAGCGCTTGTCGCAGCGACTCCAGGTCGTCCGCGTTCTCCTCCGTGTTGAACGCGCCCACGTCCACGCCGGCCGAGGCCCACGCCGGCCCTGCTTCGGACAGCGCCTGTTTCATCGCCGCATCGAGGCGGGCCGCGTCCAGGGGCTCATCCCACGGGACACTCCAGGTGCGCTCCAGGGGTTTACGCTCCGGTTCGGACTGCCCGGTGCCGCGCTGATCCAGGGCGATGACATCCCCCAGCTCCCGCAGCGCGAGGAACAAATCGTAGCGAGGCCCTCCGGCCGCATCGATGCCGGAGCCGCCCGGCCCTCCCGCCAGGTACACGATGGGCGGCGCCGAGCGCGCCTTGCCGGTGGCGGGGAAGCGGACGAAGCGCAGCGTCAGGCGCGGGCCCTGGGGCTGGCCGTGTCGCACCGGCACGCTGAACGTGCCCAGCTCCGCCTCCGTGGTCCGCCCGTCGCGGGCCTTGAACGTGTGCGGCTCGAAGCGAAGCGCCGGGGCCTCGGCGGCCACGCGCGGTGGGGCCAGGAAGACGGCGAGGAGTGCGAGGGCGAAGAGGTGTCTCAAGGCAGGTCCTTTCAGGAGGAGGCCCCTGAGGATGCGTCCCGGAAGGACCTCGTCAGGGCCTGAGTCGCCCAACGGCTCGCACCGTCGCCCGACGGCAGTGCTCCACCCGGGGGCCCGGAGTAGCGTCATGGCCGTGGCGCTCCCCTCCTGTCTGCCCCCGCTCTTCGCCGTCCTGCTCACCGCCATCCCCGCGATGGAGGACGGACAGGTGGAGCTGCACCTGGAGGACCTGCCCGTGGAGCGGGCCCTCTCCGCGGATTCCACAGGCTGGCAGACGGTGCACGCCCTGCGCGTGGCGCCTGCGTCCGGGCCCGTCTGGATGCGCACGCGGGTGCGGGTGCCCGAGCGCGAACCGGGAGACCCGCGCCCCGCGCTCACCCTCGGGGTGCTCGCCGCATGGGAGGCCTGGTGGGATGGCGTGCCGCTCGGGCGCAACGGACAGCCGGGTGCGACCGCGGACAGCGAGGTGCCCGGCCGCGTGGACGTGCTGCTGCCGTTGTCGCCGGAGGGGGCCACTCCGGGCACGCACATCCTGACGCTGCGGCTGAGCAGCCACCACCTGGGCTTCCAGCCCGTGGGCATCCTTCATGAGGCGCGGGTGGGCGATGCGGCGGTGCTGGCCCGCGCGCGGCTGCAATCCCTGCTGCCCGCGCTGTGCACGTTGGGCGCGCTGGTGCTGATGGGATTGCACCACCTGGTGCTCGCCGCGTCCGGGCCCCGCCGCACGACCGCGCTCCTGCTCGGCCTGGCATGTCTCGCGGCCGCGGCGCTGGTGCTGCTGGAGGGCTGGCGCGGCGTGTACGCGTACGTGTATCCCCTCCAGATCGTCCGGCTGCGGCTGCTGCTCGCGGCGGTGCTGGCGGTGTCCCTGCTGCTGCCCGCCGCGCTGGCCTCTGCGTTCGACACGCCAGGACGGCGATGGCTCGTCTCGGGATTGTCCGGCGGACTGTTCGCCATCTCGTGGATGCCGGGGTTCGATGCGCGGGGGCTGGCGGCGCTCGTGCTGTGCCTCGCGGTGTCCCTGGGGCTGGCCCTGGGGGCGGTGCGCCAACGCAAGCCGGGCGCGCGCGGGGTGCTTGCCTGCGTCCTCTTCGCCGGGGTGCTCCTCGTGAGGGACCCGGGGAACTTCCAGGGGCGGGGCTTCTTCATCGCCTTCGGCGTGTTGCTGCTGGCCGTGTCGGTGGTGCACGCGCGGCAGGTGCGGCTGCAGGAGGAGCGGCTGTCGCAGGCCCTGCGCGCCACGGAGCGCCTGCAACTGGACCTGCTCTCGCGCAGCCTGCAGCCCCACTTCCTCATGAACACCCTGGCGGCGCTCACGGAGACGGTGGAGACAGCGCCCACGCGGGCGGTGCACTTCATTGAAACGCTGGGCGAGGTGTACCGCCACCTCGTCGGCATGTCGGGCGCGCGCACCGTGGCGCTCTCACGGGAGCTGGAGCTGTGCCGCGCGTACCTCGCGCTGATGAGCTTCCGGCAGGGCGCACGCTTCGAGCTGGACGTGCGCGGGGCCCCCGACCTGGACGCCACCGTGCCCCCGGCGCTGTTCCACACGCTGCTGGAGAATGCCTTCAGCCACAACCGCTACGTCCAGCCCGCCACCTTCCGCATCGAGGGCGAGCGCACTCCCGGCAGGCGCGGCTACCGACTGGTCGCCCCGCGCGGCGCGGGCGAGGCACGCGCGGTGATGGGCGAGGGCACGGGGACACGCTATGTGACCGCCCGCCTGGAGGAGGCCTTCCCCGGCGCGTGGCGGCTGGAGGCAGGGCCGCATGAAGAGGGCTGGACGACGCGGGTGGAGGTGCCGGAGTGAGGGTGCTCATCGTCGAGGACGAACCGCTGGCCGCGCAGCGACTGGTGCGGCTGTGCCGCGAGCTGCTGGGCCCGGATGCGCCCGCCCCGCAGGCCTGCGCCACGCTCGCGGAGGCGCGCGACGTGCTGTCCGGTCGCGGGGTGGACCTGGTGCTGCTCGACCTGCACCTCACCGGGGATGACGGCTTCGAGCTGCTGACGGAGGCCGCCGCCAGCGCATTCCACACCGTGGTGGTGTCGGCGAACGGGGACCAGGCGCTGCGCGCGTACGAGCTGGGCGTGCTCGACTTCGTGCCCAAGCCCTACACCGCCGAGCGGCTCCGCAAGGCCTTCGACCGCGTCCAGGGCCGCTCCGCCTCGCCCTTGAATGCGCTCGCGGTGCGCAAGCCCCGCGGCATCGTCCTCGTGCCGGTGGCGGACGTCTCACACGTGCGCGCGGCCGGCGACTACAGCGACCTGGTGCTGCGCGACGGCCGGACGGAGCTGAGCGAGAAGAGCCTGGAGCGGCTCCAGGCGTTGCTCCCGTCGGACTTCCAGCGCATCCACCGCTCCCACCTGGTGCGGCTGTCGGAGGTGGTGCGGCTGTGGACGCTGGAGGGCTCCCGCACGGAGGTGCAGCTGCGCGACGGCACCCGCCTGCCCGTGGGCCGCAGCCGCGTGGAGGCGCTGCGCGCACGCCTGGGGGAGTGACGGGAGGGCCGCGCCTACAGGCAGCCCAGCTCCATGGCGCGGAGCACCGCGCGGGTGCGGTCCCTCACGCCCAGCTTGGAGAGGATGCTGGAGGCCTGGTTCTTCACCGTCCCCTCCGCGGTCCCGAGCGCTTCGGCGATCTCCCGGTTGCTCAGCCCGCGGGCGATGAGGCGCAGCACCTCCACCTCGCGGCGGGTGAGCCCCTCGGGCAGCTCCGCGTGGGGGAAGTCGCGGGGCAGCTCCGCCACGCCACGCGCCACGCGCTCCGCGACGCCGGGAGGCAGCAGCGTCTGGCCGGAGGCGACGCGCCGGATGGCCTCCGCCAGCTCCTCCAGCGACACGTCCTTGAGCAGGAAGCCCTGCACTCCCTCCCGCAGCGCCTCGATGAGGACGGTGTCCTCGTCGAAGGTGGTGAGCAGCACCACGCGCCGGGCCGGATCCGTGCGGCGCAGCGCGCGCAGGGCCTCCAGCCCCGTCATGCGTGGCATGCGCACGTCCATCAGCACCACGTCCGGATCCAGCTCCGCGACCTTGCGCAGCGCCTCCTCGCCATCCGAGGCCTCGCCCACCACCCGCAGGTCGGGCGTGAGGTCCAGCAGGCTGCGCAGCCCCTGTCGCACCAGGGCGTGATCATCCGCGAGCACGATGCGGATGCCGCTCATGCGCCCACCCCGCTCCCGGGCGTGGCCGGCAGCCACGCCTCCAGCTCCAACCCATGCCCCGCCCCCGCGCGCCACTCCACACGGCCGCCCAGCCGGGTGAACCGCTCCCGCATGCCGGTGAGTCCCGAGCCGGGAGTCACCCGCGCCGAGCCGCGCCCGTCGTCCCGCGCATGGACCCGCACGCCCCCGTCCTCCGTGGGGACGATGGTGATCCACAGGTTGCGGGCCCCGGCGTGGCGCAGCGTATTGGTGAGGACCTCCTGCACGCAGCGGAACAGCGAGTGCGCCGCCTCGGAGGACTCCAGCGCGAGCGCCTCGGGGACCTCCAGGTGGACGTCGAGCCCCGGGACGCCCTCCGCGAGCGCACGCAGTGAGGGCAAGAGCGGCATGGGCGCCTCGCGCAGCTCCGTCACCGAGCGCCGCACCTCGGACAGGAGCGTGCGGGCGGCCTCGCGGGCGCGGCGCAGGTGTTCGGTGGAGGCGGGGTCCTTCGCTGTGTGCGCGGCGGCCTCCAGGTTGAGGCTGAGCGCGGTGAGGTGGTGCCCCACGGAGTCGTGCAGCTCTCGCGAGATGCGCAGCCGCTCGCCCTCGCGCTCCCGGGTGGCGAGCAGCACCTGGGTGCCCTGCAGCTCCGCGTGGACCCGGACCAGCTCGCTGCGGGCCTCGGCCTCGCGGACCATCACCAGCGCCGTGCCGAACGTGAAGCCCTGGAAGCCGGTGTAGATGAGCGTCTGCAACAGCGCCTGGACGGGCGGGTGGTGGAAGGCGAACACGCCGAACATGCCCACCAGTTGGACTCCCACCCACGCCAGCGCCCGGCGCTGGGGGAGCGTCTCCGGGACCTGCCCGGCGATGATGGCGAACAGCGCGCCGTCCAGCCCCGTGTGCCCCGAGTCGAGGCACACCAGCGCCGCGACCGTCTGCACGGCGAGCAGCGGCACCGCGCCCCTGCCCTGCTCACGCGCCTGACGCCAGTAGGCCATCCCGAAGGCGAGGAACGCCGTGGCCCACAGCAGCGTGTCCGGCGCACGCCACCGCGAGGGATCGCGCACGAGTTCCTCCGCGTGCGGGATGCCGACCACGGCCCAGGTCAGCATCCCGGCCACGAACACCATGCGATGGATGGTGGCGGACTTGGCCACGCCGGACCGCTTCTGCATGGCACCGACCATAGGAGAACCGTCGCGGGTGGGCCATGTGCCGGAAGTCACATGCGGCGCGGGCCGTGCCAGCCGTCGTGTCGGGCGTCAGGCAGTGCCCTGCCACCCACGGGCGGGTAGGCCCTCCGGGGCTGGTGTCCATCCTCCCCTGTCTGGAGGCCGGAGCCTCCAACGGGAGGCATCATGCGGCGGACAACGGGACGCGTCGTCACCCTGGCCCTGGGGGCCCTGCTCACGGGGGGGCCCTTCGCGCAGGCCCAGGACGCGGTGGAGCTTGAAGCCACGGTGGAACGGGAGGCCCCCGCTGCGCGGGCCTTGCAGTGCGGCGCCGTCATCACCCGGAACACGGTGCTCACGCGGGACCTGGCGTGTCCGGGCACGACGGCCCCCGCGATCCGCATCGTGGGCGCGGGCGTCGTGCTCGACCTGGGCGGGTACACGGTGCGCCGCAGCGGCCCGGCGACGGAGGACTCGCAGGGCATCGTGGTGGAGGCCGACAGCACGGTGAGGAACGGCACCGTCCGGGGCTTCCGCTGGGGGTACGTGGTGGACTCCGGCGCGGCGCAGGTCCGGCTGCACCGGCTGACGCTCACCGACAACGGGACCGCCATCTACCACCGGGGCGGCTACGCGCGCTTCCTCCTCACGAGCTCCCGCCTGAATGGGAACACCACCGGGTTCAGCAGTGAGTTCGACGCGGCGAACGGCGAGCTCGCGGTGAGGGCGACACAGTTCACCGGCAACGGGCGGGTGATGTTCGTGGATGACCATCACGTGGACGTGGCCGATTCGACCTTCACGGCGAACACGAGCGTCGTCTATTGCTTCTACGGCCGGGTCCGCTTCCGTTCGAGCACGCTCGCCATGAACACGTCCGTGGGGGAGCTGCCGTTCGACCCGGGCGGCGGCTTCGACTTCTGCGGAGAGCTGGCGTTCGAGGACTCCCTCATCACGAACAACACGTCGCTCGCACCGCCGGGCTCGCCGGCCTGGGAGCCGTTCCATTTCGAGATGCGCGACTCGTGGGTCATGGACAATGGCGGCGGTCTGAGGGTGAGCGGCAGGACGGTGGACATCCAGGGCAACACCTTCTGGAACAACGCGGGCGGCCTGACCCTGGCCGACCTGCCGGAGTTCGAACCCGTGGCGCTCACGGGCCCGGTCAACGACAACCGCTTCCTCAGAAACCGCGGTGACGGCCTCCGGGTCCTTTCGCCCAGCCAGCCCACGGTCTCCCGCAACCAGGCCCTGGGCAACACGGGCTGGGGCATCCACGCGCCTGGCGTCATCGACGGGGGCGGCAACATCGCGTCCGCCAATGGCGCGGGCAACTGCGAGGGCGTCGTCTGCGCGGCCCCCTGACGGCGCCCCAGCGGACAGGAGGCCTGACTCCACGCTGTCGTCAGTGAGTTCGAGCACGCTCGTCATGCCCGGCGTCAACGGGCCTGGGAAAGTTCAATGCTCGCATGCAAGGCTCCCGGCAGCCCCCTGATCGGCCACTGCTTCCGCGCCAGCCCGCCCTCCTAGACAGGACCGTACCCTTTGCTTGACGCGGTCGAATGGGTTCCGCGACGCGTTTGGTGCCGGTCCGCGCCCCCAGCTCCCAGCCTGCCAAGGAGTCGTCCTCCCGATTTGAGAGGCGCTTTGCGGCTCTTCGGCTCTATAGCGCTCAAACCAGCAGCAGAGGCGCTCGCCTATCGACTACGCTCCCCCAGCCGAGCACGAACAAGCAGAGCAGATAAATTCGGCGAACCGCATCAGGATCACACCCAGGAATCCATCATCAATGGCCAAGACGCTCGAAGCGCACGACAAGTTGATTCGGGAGATTTTCGAGGGCAGCTATCAGTTCGAGATTCCCGATTACCAGCGTCCCTACGCATGGACGACGGAACAGGCGGAAGAGCTTTTCAACGATCTCGTGTCGGCCATGCAGGACGCGCGCACGTCCGGGGCGACGAGCCAGTACTTCCTGGGAAGTATTGTACTGATCAAAAATGACCGAGAACCGAAGGCATCGGTTGTCGACGGCCAGCAGCGCCTGAGCACACTCACAATGCTCTTCGCCGTGCTGCGCTCCGTGATGCCAGATGCAGCTGATGACATCACCGACTTCCTCTACAAGAAGGGCAAGGTCAGCCTGGGGGAAACCAATGAGTACCGCTTGATTGCCCGGGAAGAGGATGCTGACTTCTTCCGCACCTCCATCCAAGAACCCGGAGGGATCGATCGATTGGTCGTCAGCACCGACAAGCTTGAGGACAGCCGACTGCGGTACCGAGAAAATGCGACCCTGCTGCAGGAGAAAGCCAGAGACCTCACGAGCACGGATCGCGATGCGCTATGGAAATTCCTGGCCAATGATTGCTCACTGGTGGTCATCTCGACACCCGACTTCGAAGCTGCCTATCGCATCTTCTCCGTATTGAACAATCGCGGCCTCGATCTCGGTCCTATCGATATCATCAAGGCATCGGTGCTGGGTTTGATTCGAACCATCGCTGGCGAGGCAAAGAGCCACATCTACGCCAAAGAATGGAGCCGCATCGAGAGCGCGCTTGGACGCGATGCCTTCGGCGACCTCTTCGGCCACATCCGCACCATCTACGCGAAGCAGAAGCAGCGGGCGACATTGGTCAAAGAGTTTCAGGATCACGTCAGCGAGTACAAGAAGCCAATCGAGCTGATCGACAAAGTTATCAAACCCTACGCCGAAGTATGGGGCTTCGTTCGGGATGCCGACTTCGAGGCGACCGAACAGGCTGAGACAATCAACGACCATCTATCCTGGCTGAACCGTGTCGACTTCAAGGACTGGGTGCCACCTGCCCTGGTCTACTTCAAGCGCTTCCGCCAGAAGCCCGCTCTGCTGTCCTTGTTCTTCAAGGCACTGGAACGACTGACCTTCTTCCTCCTCGTCACCAAGGTCGGCATTAACGAGCGCATCGAAACCTACGCTGACCTTACCAAGGAAGTTGAGCCTGAAGCTTTCGACGGCGAACTCGCGGCGTTGAAGACCCTTGAACTCACCGACATGCAGAAGCGCGAGTTCCTCGCCGCACTCGATGGCGACATCTACCGTCGGCTGCCAAGAGCCCGGATGGCGCTGCTCTTACGGCTTGAAGCACTGGTCAGCGATGGCAGCAAGAAGTATACGTTCAGCCAGGTTTCCCTCGAACACATCCTTCCTCAGACTCCACCTGCCGATTCTGACTGGCTCACGTGGTTCCCCGACAAGGACAATCGCGATTCATGGACACATCGGCTCGCCAACTTGGTCCCCCTGCATATTCGCAAGAACCCGGCCGCAAGCAATTTCGATTTCACAACCAAAAAGGATGTGTATTTCCTAGGAAAGGGGAAGGCATCGCCCTTCATCCTGACCAACGAAGTAAGGGCTGAGGCTTCGTGGACGCCCGATCTGCTGTCTGCTCGGCAAGAGCGCCTTGTCGGAATCCTCAGCACCCACTGGGATCTGGACGTCAGGGTTCCTGAAGCGCCAACCCAACCATCTAATGCATCTGAGACCTTAAAAGGATAGGCTGCTGGCACGAAACAAGGCCATTCATCGCAATGAGAACGTGAGCTTGCTCCACTGAACCGGCTCAAGCTCACGACTTCCCTCGCCGAGCCTGTTCGAGACCAGATTGGAGACCATAGACCCACAGCAGGAACATAGAAGCATGACAGTGCTTCCCATTTCCCTGCTGTGCTGATGTCATCAACTGCCGAGAATCAGGTCTGGCAGACGAACTCGACGTTGTGGCCGTCGGGGTCGCGCACGAAGCCGGCGTAGTACGTCGGGGAGATGTCCACCCGCAGCTTCGGGGCGCCGTTGTCCGTGCCGCCCGCTTGCAGCGCGGCACGGTGGGACGCGTCGACCAGGGCGCGCGTGGCGCAGAAGAAGGCGAAGTGCGGGCGCGGGGTGGAGGCCTCTCCCGGGCGCAGCCAGAAGTCGAGCCGGCCCGGCTCCGCGCCGAACCCATTCGCCTTGCCCTCGACGTGCAGCGCGTAGCCCAGGGGCGCGAGCGCGCCCCGGTAGAACGCCGTCGAGGCGGCGAGGTCGGGGGTGGCAAGCTCCAGGTGGTCGATCATCGGTGAGGCTCCTGTTCAACCGCTCTCGCGGCTGGATTGAGGCCCGGTAGGATAGGTTGCACGCGAAGGCGCCCGGCCGCGTTGTCGGCCCCCTTCGCGCGGAGATGCCGCAACCGGACCGGACGCCATGCACAAGGACGACGCGAACCTCGACGAGCTCGACCTGCGCATCCTGGAGCGCTACCAGCACGACACGCTGCTGCCGGCGCGCACCATCGGGGAGGAGGTGGGCCTCTCCACCGCCGCCGTCCAACGGCGCCTCAAGCGCCTGCGCGAGGTGGGCGTCATCCGGCGGGAGGTCGCCGAACTCGCGCCGAAGGCCGTGGGCCTGCCCATCACCTGTGTCGTCGCGGTGGACCTGGACCAGGAGCGCACCGCCGACCTGGAGCGCTTCAAGCAGCGCATGCAGGGGCTGCCCGAAGTGCAGCAGTGCTACTACGTCACCGGGCAGGCGGACTTCATCCTCATCGTCCTCGTCGCGAGCATGGAGGCGTACGACGCCTTCACCCAGCGCGCGCTGCTCACCGACGCGAACGTCCGCAGCTTCACCACCAGCGTGGCCCTGGAGCGCGTGAAGACGGGCGTGGCCGTCGCGCTCCCCCCTGCCCCGCCGCGGTGAGCGCGCGACTAATCGTCCTCCATCTCTGAGATCCAACGGCGCAGCAGCGTCACCGCGTCCTTGTCCACGAGCTCGGTGCCCAGGAGGGGCATGCTCCATCCAGGCTCGCGCTGGGAGATGCGTTTGATCATCCGGCTGCTGTCGGGCTTTCTCGGATTGAAGGCAGCGGAGTTCCCGGTCCTGTAGGTGGGCGTCTCGCCGGGTGAGCCCAGCCGGCCCACCTGGAGGCGGAAGTCCAGGTCGTTCAGGGGGGCGTAGCAGCGCGCGCCCTCGGACTCGGGGCGCCGTAGGTTGTGGCAGTGGCCGCAGTTCGCGTGCAGGTAGCCCAGCGACGCGCGCTCCACGTCATTGCCGGGCACCGTGAAGGGGGCGGAAGGCGGCTGCGTCAAGGCCCCGCTCGCGATGAGGTCCTCCAGGTCCAGGTGGTCCGGCGGGGAGGCCTGCGACAGCTGGATGGCGGAGAACCCCAACACGCGGCTGCGCGTGCCGCCGTGGCAGCCGAAGCAGTCCGCCGAAGCGGGCACGTCGTGCGGCGTGCCGTTGGCGTCGCGCTGCCCCGCGGGGGTGGCCACCGCGTCGCTCTGGTCCTGAAGCCAGACATAGGCCACGGCGCGCCAGTCCTCCGGGCGCGGCCCGGCCTTCTCGAGCAGCCGCGTCTCCACGCGGACGCCGTCGCGGGTGAACTCCTTCCACAGCCGGGTCCCCTGGGGGAACTGCCAGTCGTCCATGTCGCTCGTGTCGATGCGTGCCCCGGGAGGGAGGCGGATCCACCGGCGCTTGGTGGCGCCATCGGTCCAGAGCGGGAACCAGGGGGTGAATGGCTTCACGCCTTCGGCGAGCACGGTCATGGAGCCGTCGGCGAAGAGGCCCGTGTCGGACAGTCGCTGGGGCATGGCGGCGAGAGAGGCGGCGGCCACCGGTTCGCAGACCTCGAAGTCGCCGGCGCAGGACAGCAAGAGGCCCGTGGCCAGGGCCGCCAGCGCCCTGCGGAGCAGCGGGTGTGCGGAGGGAGACGACATGCCGGTGCTCCTCGCGACGGAAGTCCCGAGGGACGTCGCATGGCCTGCAACACCGCACCCCGCGCGAAGTGTTACCGATATCCTCCGCGGGCCTGGGCGTTCCAGGGCACGTGTCGAAAGTAGGGATGCGGTGATGCGTCGAGCCCTGGCCTGTCTTGTCCTCCTCGCGGCAGGTTGCGCCAGGAACGCCCGCCCCGCGGATGCGAACGCCGTGGCCGCCCGTCCCGCGGAGCCAGAGCTGGTGGCCCCGCGCTTCGAGCACATCTTCATGATGCCCGTCGAGCGGGCCCTGGCCGAGGCCACGAAGCTCCTGGTCCAGCACGGCTGGGTGCTGCATGAGATGGAGGATCCGAACTACCTCCTGACCGAGTGGAAGTCCGACCGGATCGGGGCGTCATCGTGGGGGTGGCAGAGCGACGGTGAGCACATCCGCTACCTCGTCATCGGCGAGCCGCTGGCCGAGCGCCAGTCCGTCGTGCGCATCTTCCGGATGAAGCGGGTCGCCTTCGCCAACGACGCGGAGCTCCGGTACGACGGCCAGTCGGGCGAGATGATGTGGAAGCACATGGAGACGGCGCAGCTCGAGCAGAGCTTGCGCCGGAGGGGCGCGCCCGTGGACCTCGCCATGCGGGAGCGGGACACGGCGCCCTGGGTGGAGCTGGACGGCGCCGTGAAGGGCACCCGGGACCTGAAGCTGGAGCGGGACCTGACGCTGCGGCTGGAGTCGAAGCCCTCGCTGGAGACGCTCACCGGGTCGCTGCGCCTCACGCGCGATGAGGCCTTCTTCCGCGACCCGTCCTTCTACCTCAAGCGTCACCGGCAGGAGGTCCAGGAGCCCTGCGAGCAGAAGGTGGCCGGCTTCCAGCCGCTGCTGCGCCACGGGCTCACGGTGCTCATCGGTGAGCAGCTGGGTACGCGCGAGGCGCCGGCCGCGGTGGGGAACATGCTGTGCGAGGCCGCGGGGGCCGGGCTGGGCGTCACGCTGGGACTCTCCATTTCACGCAAGGAGCAGGAGCGCATCGACCGGTACGTCGCGAGCGCGGGCGGTCCTCCGGATCAGGATGCCCTCCTGCACGGGGACTTCTGGCGGAAGATCCAGCAGGACGGCCGTGGGAGCAGGGCCGTGATGGACCTCATCGACAGAGCCCGCGCCCTGCGCGCCGCCGGGCACGCGGTCGCGGTGGTGGCCATCGACACGGACCTGAGCCACGGCAGCACGCGCGATGCCCGGATGGCGGAGACGGTGAAGGCCGCGCGCGCCGCACGTCCCCAGGATGTCTTCCTCGTGCTCGCGGGCAATGCGCACACCCGGCTCGTGGCGGAGGCGGCCTGGAGCGACGACTTCATCCCGATGTCCAGGCACCTGGCGGAGAAGGACCCGGGGCTGGTGGTGCTGGAGCTGGGCTACGCCCAGGGCCGGCGGTGGGGCTGCGACCTGGCGCCAAACGGGGAGCTGGAGTGCAACGTCATGGGGCTTACGCCGGGGCCGCTCGTCGCGTCCCCGCCGGACGGGCCGCCCAGGGTCCGGATGTTGCCGGAGCTGCACGATGAGGGCTTCCATGGCGTGTTGGAGGTGGGCACGTTGTCCGCTTCGCTGCCCGCCATCGCGCTGCGCGGGCATGAGGAGGCGTCTCCCGCGAAGGAGACGCCTGGAGCCCCGGCGCCTGGCTCGGCACCGAAGGTGGACGGGACTGCGGCGCCTGGAGCATCAGCGCCCGCGCCAGCACCGAAGGTGAATGGGGCAGCGACGCCCGGGCCAGCACCGAAGGTGGACGGGGCCGCGGCGCCTGGAAAGGACTGAGGCCACGCGGAGGCCGACATCTCGGCCTGGGCAGAGATGGCGCCTGAATGAGCAGCGCCGGGTGACTCGGGCGCGGTCGCGGTGAGGCAGCGCGGAGGCCGACTTCTCGGCCTGGGCGGCGATGGGGCCTTGCTTCGGGTGGCTCAGCTGCGGATGCGCGACGGAAGAGCGCTCTGCTCCTGGGACTCCTGGGACGCGAAGGGCTCCTGCGTCGGCCGCAGTCCCGTGCGCTCCGCCTCGTTGACCGACTCGAGCGCCTCGGAGATGGCGGCCAGCTCTTCACGCACGCGGCTCAAGCCCAGCTCGGTGTCGGCGGGGGCGGCCGTCGGTCCGCTCTGACCGTGGACCTGGACGAGCTGGGTGGCCACGCCCTCGATGCTCCAGCGCAAGCGGGTGAGTTCGGCATCCAGACGGTCCGCGTTGCGCGCCAGCCGCTCGCGCTGCGCCTTCTGGGCATCGATGGCGTCCACGGCGCTCTGCAGCGAGGCACGCACCTGCGGATCCGTTGAGGCATTGATGCGCGCGGAGAGCGTTGCGCGCTCCGCGTCGAGCCGGTCCATCAGCTCCGGGCTGACCTCGCGGCGCAGGCCCTGCTCGCGCTCCCGCAGGTCGTGGCACGAGCGGCGTAGCGCCTTCACGGACTCCTCGCCGCCGCTGAGGAAACCGCGCACGGCCGGCGACGCCTTGCGGAAGGCAGCCTCCAGCCGGTCGCAGACTTCATCGAGTTCCCGGAGCCGCGCATCCTCCTGGAACACCGCGACCGCGTCCGGAACGCGCATCAAGGGCGCAACGGGACCCTCGCTCGAGGCAATGTGCCCACCGGCGCCAAGGTGACCGCCCGCGGACAGCCGCGCATTCCGGCCGACCGTGGCTCCCGCTCCGACACTGGCGGCGCGCTCCACGGTCGCCCCTTCCTGAACCGTGGCGCCCCAGCCGACCACGGCCCCCCGCTGCACCGTCGCGCCGCGCTGCACGGTGGCACCCATGCGGATGACAGCACCGCTTTCGATGACCGCGTCTGCCTGCACCGTGGCGCCCATCTCGATGACCGCGCCGGGATCGACGTGCGCCGAGGCGGCAATCTCCGACCCCATGCCGATCCGCCCGGCACGGTCCATCAGCGCCCGTTCGGAGCTCGCCGCGCCCATGGCACTGCGCACGATGAAGAGGACGCCGGAGCCGACGGCGAGCGCGCCCGCGGGGATGAAGAGCCAGGGAGTGAGGAAGGCGCCCACGACGCCCACGCTCACACCCCCGAGGAGGAGACTTCCGCCCACCGCGCCCAGGACCCGCTGGGTCACCGCCCGGCGCTCCTCGACCCTGGCCAATGCGCGCTCGGATGCCACCAGCGACTGCTTCTTCTCCATGGTGCCTCCCATGTTCCCCACGGGAGGGGTTCTAGCGTGATCTGGCGCGCATTGCCCCAGGTGCCATCGTCCTACGAGCGCTGCGCCCACTCGCGGCCAAGCACCGCGTACTGATACTCGTCGCCCCAGGCGCCCTTGAAGAAGACGTTCTCGACGAAGTGCGCCTCGCGCCGCATGCCCACCCGCTCCAGCACCGCCGCGGCGGCGCCGTTCTTCGCGTCCGTCACGCCGATGACCCGGTGCAGGCCCAGCGTGCCGAACACATAGCCCAGCAGCGCCCTCACGGCCTCCGTGCCCAGGCCCTGTCCCTGGTGGCGGCGGGACAGCGTGAAGCCAATCTCCCCCAGGCGCGGGTCGGACTCGTCCACCCGCAGGGCGCAGTCCCCCACCAACGCGTCCGTGTCCTTCAGCGCGATGGCGAACTGGAACCACCCGGGCTCTCCGGGCTGGCGGCCGGACATCGTCTCGATGAGCTGGCGGCCACGCTGCGCGTCGTAGTCGCTCCAGCTCTGGTAGCGCGCCACCTCGGGGTCGTTGCGGTAGGCCACCAGCGCGTCCAGGTCCTCCGCGCGCAGCCGCCTCAACACCAGCCTCGGGGCCTCCACCCTGTCGAACTCCGGTACCGCCATGGTCCAGCCTCCCAGGCCTGCCCGCCAGCCTATCCCCCGCCCACGGGCGCGGTGGCGTTTTCCCCCAGGCCCACGGACAGGACGGGCTCCCCGGCTGGAGCGGGTGGCCTCGGGATGAGGAGCCGCTGGTGCGCCCCCCTGCCCCGCTCTTCCAGAGGTGCGGTCCTAGCTTTTCCCCAAGCCCCTCAACCCACCGGAGCACTCCATGGACGAACAGAAGCAGCAGCAGGCCGGACAGACGCAGCAGCGCCCGTCGCTGATGTCGACGATCCTCACGCAGGGCAAACGCATCCTCAAGAAGGAGGCGGAGCTCGCCCGGCTGGACCTCAAGGAGGACGCGAAGAACACCGCGAAGAGCTCGCTGCTGCTGGGCGCGAGCGCCTGGATGGGGATGACGGGGGTGAGCGCCCTGGTCATCGCCGCGGCCCTCGCGCTCCCGAAGCGGCCCGTCAAAGGCGCGCTCCTGATTGGCGCCGTGCTGGTGGGCGGCTCGCTCGGCATCGGAATCACCGGGCTGCGCACCCTGCCCCGCAAGCCCCTGGGCCGCTCCCGCGAAGGGCTCCAGACAATCGCATCCACCGTCGGGGGCAAGCTCGCCCATTGAGGCGACCCTCCCCGCACGAGGATGTCAGGGCCGTGCCTCGCTGACCGCCGGTCCCAGGCTCGGCAGCGGGGCCGGGGCCGTACACTCCTTGCTCGCGAGCGTTCGACGAAGTTGAACCTGGATCCGTTGAGCAGCCTCAAGGTCGAGCGGCTGGAGTGCGGAGACCCTCTGCTCCAAGGCGTCGCGCACAACAAGGCACGACATCGACTTGATGGCGGCCTTGAACAGGGCCAGCGACCGGTACACGCGGCGTGAGGCCTCCGCACAAGCATTGGAGGTCACCGTCTCCACGCAAGCCATCGGCAAGCTGCCGGCGCGAGGAGCATCCTTTGAGCCATCACCCAGCATCGCGTGCTGGATGGTGTAACGCATGCCAGCCCGGTGTCCGCCGCCCCAGTACTCCTGCTTGAGCGCTTGCCAGTAGGCATTCGTATCCTGCCGGAGGAACGGCGCCTTCTTCACCTTCCAGGTGAGCTCCACGAACTTCGCGTCGAAAGAGTTCCAGCGTTTGAAGAGCTCTCCCTCGCATTTGCGAATGCCCGCAGCGTCATTCGAATATCCATCAAAGCAGGGGAGTGCCAGGAGGTCGGTGTCGAAGCGCCCGAGTGAATCGACGAGTGACTCCATCTCCCCTGAGGACGATTCGAGGATCTGCCGGCTCACGACGTTCTTCGCCTCCGTTTCCTCGTACACCTTGGCGCCAAAGAAGAACAACAGAGGCAGAAGCAACAGGGCGGCGAGGTCTCTGACAACCTTGATCCGGGGGGCATGCCACAGATTCTGGTCCGAATCGCATTGGATGCATCGCTTCCCCGGCCCCCGAAGCTCGTTCCCACAGAACTCACATCGACCCAGGGGGCTCAAACTGGAACCAGGGTTCTGTTCAGCCATGGTCGTCCTCCAGTCCTGATGGGACTTGCCAACGTGGCGACCGCGCAGACTACGTCCGCCGCCCCTTTACTGGGAAGCCGCCCCCCCCCGCCTCCTGACAGTTGGCGAGACCCAGTGGAACTCCCAGGGGCGAATAGCCGTAATACCTGATAGAACTCCTTTCCGCGAAGGCGCACCGCCTCGCCTCGAGGAAGGGAATCCCTGTGTCCAGACATGCACCCCTGCTGTTCGCCGCGGTGGCCCTGGCGAGCAGCCTGCTCACCCCGGTGGCCCGGGCGGCGACCATCGCCAACTACCGGGGTGGCAACACGCCGGTGTACTCGCGCACGTCGTATGACTACGTGCCGAGCGTGATGAAGGACGGCGTCTACCGCATGTGGTGGTGCGGCGGCATCGCGGGCGACTACATCCTCTACGCGGAGGCCAATTCACTGGGCGGCCCGTGGCACGCGCGGGGCTCCACCGTGGCCAACAGCTACAACACCGTGTTCCGCCCTACGGGCAATGCCTCACAGTTCGACGGCATCCACGTCTGTGACCCTTCCGTCATCCGCGTCGACGCCACCTATTACATGTATTACGGCGGCTACGGCGACGGCACCGGCACCACGATGATTGGCGTGGCATCCAGCCCGGACGGCCTCAACTGGACGCGCCTCAACGGCGGCAATCCCATCATCGTCCCCGCGCGGGACTACCGCACCGTGCCCAACAAGTACGGCGCGGGCCAGCCGAGCGTCACGTACGTCAATGGCAAATTCTACCTCGTCTTCACGGACTCCACGGGCTACGCGGTGGATGGCAATGGCGGCGGCCAGTTCGTGCTGCGCTCGTCGGACCCCACCTTCCAGACGGGCGTGGAGGAGCTCACCGCCACCGGCTTCGCGCCCCGGACGGCGACGAACCACACGCGCCACTCGCTCATCGCCGCGTTCTCCGTGGACTGGCAGTACGTGGATGCCAATGACACCTTCGCCGTCGCCGTGGATGGCCCCACCGCCAGCGCCACGCGCGTCGTCCTCTTCAACAGCGCGCTGAGCCAGCAGGTGGATCAGTTCGACATCGCCGGCACATGGACCGAGGGCCCGGCCATCGTCTCCCGCCCGGACAAGCACGCCATCCCCTCCTCCACGTGCGGCACCGTGCCGGTGGACATCGTCCGCTCGGTGGGCCCCGGCGGGCCCGACACCTGGAACCTGGCGCACAACGGCGTGGACCTGCTGACGGGACGCACCTGCGACCAGGTCCCCCATGGCCGCGTGTACGAGGGCTACCTCATCCAGGTCCCGGGCCTGCCGCTCACCCTGGCGCGCGGTGGGGTGCGGCTCCAGTTCGCGCTGGCCGCGCCCGCGGGCGACCTGTCGCGCAACGCCATCGCCGTCTCGTCGGACGTGTTCCACCGCATCCCCTACGGGGCGTCCATGCAGTCGGGGGCGACCGTCTACGGCGCGCCCGGACGCCCCGCCGCCTTCCACCTGGATGACGGGCGGCTGTGGCCGGTGAGCTGCCTGGAGGCCATCCAGCACAACAACTCGTCCATCACGGGCATCAGCGTGAGCCAGTGGGACGCCCACCCCGTGGGCCCGGCGCTGCACTGCGTGAAGTAGGCCACTAGCGGGTAGGCTCCCCGCATGACGAACGCCACGCCCTCCC
>NZ_RAWG01000162.1 GCF_003611735.1 Corallococcus sicarius
GGGGAGCAGGGGCCCCTTCAGGGAGGGAACACGGCGCGTGGGCGGCGCGTGCCCGGCGTCAGGGGCCGGACATGGAGGCAGGAGGGCGGGTGGCATCCAGACTGGGTCCTACGGATTGTCTGGCGGGATGGATCTTGAGCGAAACGAAGCGGTCCTGGTGAACAAACGGGACAGCAGTGGACCGGTCGCCTGCTTTCGTCGCGAGGCCGACCGCGAAGTGCCTGATATCAAGCGGTAAGAGGGCAAGACGCATCCGCGCAGAACCATACTCCGCTCGCGATGAAGCGGGGACCCCGGGTCACGGGAAGTCCACTGTCCGCACTGTCCGTGCGTTGATGGTGGAGGGTTGTGACGGCAGCGGATGCCTGGAGGGTGGAAGGCACCCGGACGGGGCACGAGCGACCGCTCACAGCGCTCCCTCTCAAGGCTTCTTCACGTCACGCGGCTCCCCGTCGCCGCGCTCCAGCTTTCGGTAGAGCGTCTTCCTGTCCACGCCCAGGATGCGCGCCGCGAGCGTGCGGCTGCCACCCACCGCCTCCAGCACGCGGTGGATGTAGCGGCGCTCCAGCTCCTCCAGCGTCACCAGCTCCGACGTGTCCGTGGGCTCCGGCGCCCCGCGCGGCGTGCTGTAGTTGCGCACGCGCTCCGGCAGGTCGTCCACGGTGAGCTGCTCGAAGGACGTGAGCGCCACGGCGCGCTCGATGCAATTCTGCAACTCGCGCACGTTGCCCGGCCACCCATACGCCAGCAGGCGCTGCGCCGCGGCGGGTGACAGGCCATCCACGCGCTTGCCGGTGCGGGACGCGAACTGTTCGATGAAGCGCTGCGACAGCAGCAGCACGTCGTTGCCGCGCGCGCGCAGCGGGGGCAGCTCGATGCCGATGACGTTCAGCCGGTAGTAGAGGTCCTCGCGGAAACGCCCCTCCTCCACCGCCAGCTCCAGGTCGCGGTTGGTGGCCGCGACGATGCGCGCGTCGAACGGCGTCTCCGTGTCCCCGCCCACCGGCCGCACCACGCGCTCCTGCAACGCGCGCAGGAGCTTCGGCTGGAGCGTGAGGGGCAGCTCCCCCACCTCGTCGAGGAAGAGCGTGCCGCCGTTCGCCTTCACGAACAGGCCCGTGCGCGCGGCCTTCGCGTCGGTGAAGGCGCCCTTGGCGTGGCCGAACAGCTCGCTCTCCAGGAGCTGCTCTGGCATCGCCGCGCAGTTGAGGGCGACAAAGGGCCCCTCCTTGCGCCGGCCCCGGGCGTGGAGCGCTCTCGCGGCCACCTCCTTGCCGGTGCCGCTCTCCCCGGTGATGAGCACCGTGGCGTCCACGTCCGCCACCCGGTCGATGAGCGCATACGCCTGCTTGAGGGCGGGGCTCTCCCCCACGAGCGCGCCATCGTCGTGACGCTGATCCAACGCCTGGCGCAGCCTGCGCACCTCCGCGTGCAGGGCGCGGTGTTGCACGGCGCGCTCCAGCACCAGCACCAGCGCGTCCAGGTCCACGGGCTTGGTGATGAAGTCGTACGCGCCCGCGCGGATGGCGGCCACCGCCGTCTCCAGACTGCCGAACGCCGTCACGACGACGACCGGGATGTCCGGCCGGTTGAGCACGATGCGCTCGCACAGCGCGAGCCCGTCCATGCCGGGCATGCGCAGGTCCGTGAGCACCGTGTCGAAGTCCTCGGCGGACAGGCGCTGGAGGGCCTCGTCCGCGGCGGCCACGGCCACGGGCTGGAAGCCCCGGCGCTGGAGCCCCTTCTCCACGAGCACGCGCATCTCGCGCTCGTCTTCGACAATCAGGATGCGGCCTGGCATGCGTTGGCTCCCGGCGGCAGGTAGATGGAGAAACAACTCCCACGGCCCGGCTCGCTCTTCACGTCAATCCAGCCGCCGTGGTCCCGCACCATCCCATAGGAGACGGACAGGCCCAGCCCCGTCCCCTCGCCCACGTCCTTGGTCGTGAAGAAGGGCTCGAAGACGTGGGGCAGCACGTCCGCGGGGATGCCCGTGCCCTCGTCCACCACGTCCAGCCGCACCCAGTCCTGCTCCGGTCCCCCCACGTCCGCGGGCGGCGTGGCGCGCACCACCTGCGAGCGGATCCGCAGCGTTCCGGGCTGGTGCATCGCGTGCAGCCCGTTCATCACCAGGTTCGTGAGCACCTGCTGGAACTGCCCCGCGTCCACCTCCACCGTGAAGCCCGCGGGCACCTCCTGCGACAGCGTGGCGCCGCGCTTGGTGGCCATGGGCTTGAGCAGCGACAGGGTGCGCTCGGCCAGCAGTGACAAATCCTCCGGCGCGCGCGACGGGGCCCGCCGCCGGGCGAAGTCCAGCAGCTGCCGGATGATGGCGGTCATGTGCTGCGCCTGCTGGAAGATGATGCGCGCGCACTCGCCCACCTCCTCGCCCTCCGCCTCCCCGGAGGACACCATCTTCGCGCGGCCCATCACCACGTTGAGCGGCGTGCCCAATTCGTGCGCCACGCCCGATGCCAGCTTCCCCACCGTGGTGAGCCGGTCCGCGTGGCGCAGGTGCTCCACCGTCGCCAGCCGCGCCGCCGTCTCCGCCGCCAGCCGCGCCCGCGTCTCCTCCAGCTGCTCGCCCATGCGGTTCATGGCCACCGCCAGCGTCGTCAGCTCGTCGCCTTGGAGGCGCCGCAGCGGCACGCGCGCGGTGAGGTCGCCCTCGCCAATGCGCCCCGCCAGGTGCACCAGCTGCTCCACGGGCTGGCCCACCAGCTTGCGGCCCATGGCCATGGCGGCCAGGAGGAAGAAGACGCTGAGCGCCGCGGTCGCGATGGAGGTGCCCACCACGGTGGTGCGCACGTGCTGCTGCTGTTCGGAGAGCGACTCGGTGATCTCAATGGCGCCCACGCGCCGGCCCAGGAACACCGGCGTGTATGAATGCAGCAGGCCCGGCGTGTTCGTGGTGTCGCTCAACCAGCCGTCATGGCCCGCGCGCAGGCTCAGCAGCAGCGCGGGGGGCAGGTCCGGCGCGAAGCTGGAGCCGGGCCCGCCATCCAGCCACACCCAGCGCAGCCGCACCTGCTCCTGGAAGCGGTTGGCCTGGTGGAGCAGGGTGAGCGCCTCGGCCTCGCCCGCCAGCTGCCACGCCTTGCCAATGGAGCCGGCGAGCGTGTGGCCGAGCAGCCGGTGGTCATGCTGCATGTCCGTCTCGGACCGGGTGAGCTCCCGGTTGACCTGGAACACCTGGAGCCCGGCCATCACCGCGACGGCGAGCAGCACGAGGGCCAGGGTGAATTTGCGAGCGAGCTTCACGGGAAGGGCAACCCCCGGTTCGGGTGTGAGGGGGAAGGAACACGCGGACCCGGGAGGTACGCTACGGGGCCCATGGGTGCGGCGTCACGAACAGCATGGGCCATGCCATCCCCCGTCCCCGCGAGAAGCCCCAAGGCCCTGGGGCACATTGCCCCGCAGGGGGCAGGATGCCCCTTTCCCCATCCAACGCCGGGCGCTGAACGCCGGAGCGGACCGGGAGGGCACGTGGCATGGGCCATGCTCCTTGCGCCGCTTCCATGACCGACCCGACCCTGACCGAAGACGCACCGCGCCCCCCGCGCATCCTGGTGGCCGAGGACGACGACGCGATGCGCGCGATGCTGGTGCAGACGCTGCGGCGCGCGGGCTACGTGGTGGTGGAGGTGGAGGACGGCTTCGAGCTGGGGGACTACCTGGCGATGATGCGGGGGCAGGGCGGCACGCTCGCCCCCCTGGACCTCATCATCAGCGACGTGCGGATGCCGGGGCGCACCGGGCTGGAGGCGCTGGAGCGGCTGCGCGACCAGGGCGTGTCCTGCCCGGTGCTGCTGCTCAGCGCCTTTGCGGATGCGGAGACGCACGCGGAGGCGCGGCGGCTGGGCGCGAGGCGGCTGCTGGACAAGCCCGTGGACCTGGACGTGCTGAAGGCCGCGGTGCACGAGGCCGTCGCGCACTGACCTACGACGGCGTCCCCGGCGGCTCCGCATTGGCCTGCGCGGGCACGGGCAGCGGCTGTCCGCTCAGCTCGGCGCGGAGCCGTTCGCGGTCCAGCTCGTTCTCCCAGCGGGAGACGACGATGGTGGCGACGCCGTTGCCAATGAAGTTGGTGAGCGCGCGCGCCTCGCTCATGAACCGGTCGATGCCCAGGATGAGGGCCAGCCCCGCCACCGGCACCGCCGGCACCACCGCGAGCGTGGCGGCCAGGGTGATGAAGCCCGCCCCGGTGACGCCGGACGCGCCCTTGGACGTGAGCATCGCCACGCCCAGCAGCGTGGCCGTCTGGGTGAACGTCAGGTCCACGTTGAGCGCCTGGGCCACGAACAGCGCCGCCATGGTCAGGTAGATGTTGGTGCCGTCCAGGTTGAACGAGTAGCCGCTGGGCACCACCAGCCCCACCACCGACTTCGAACAGCCCAGCCGCTCCAGCTTCTGCATCAGCGGCACCAGCGCGGACTCCGACGACGACGTGCCCAGCACCAGGAACAGCTCCGCGCGGATGTAGCGCAGGAAGCGCAGGATGGAGAACCCCGTCAGCCGCGCGATGGGCCCCAGCACCGCCAGCACGAACACGACGCACGCCAGGTAGAAGCAGCCCATCAGCCGCATCAGCGGGCCCAGGCTGGTGATGCCGTACGCCCCCAGCGTGAAGGCCATGGACGCGCCCGCGCCAATGGGCGCAAGCCGCATCACCAGGCCAATCATGTGGAAGAACGCCTTCGACAGCGCCTCGAACAGCACGACGACGGGCTTCGCCGCGGGGCCGATGGCCGTCAGCGAGAACCCGAACAGCAGCGCCAGCAGCAGCACCTGGAGCAGGTCGCCCTCGCCGGTGAAGGCATCCACGAAGGTGCGCGGGATGAGGTGCAGCAGGAAGCCCATCGTGGACTGGTCATGCGCCTGCTGCGCGAAGCGCGCCACGGAGCTCGCGTCCAGGGTGCGCGGATCCACGTTGAAGCCCGAGCCCGGCTTGAGCACCGACACGACGAGCACGCCGATGAGCAGCGCCAGCGTGGAGACGACCTCGAAGTAGAGCAGGGCCTTGCCGCCCACCCGGCCCACCTTCTTGATGTCCGCCACGTTGGCCACGCCCAGCACCACGGTGAGGAAGATGACCGGGGCGATGAGCATCTTCACCAGCGCGATGAACCCGTCGCCCAGGGGCTTGAGCTTCACCGCCGTGGCGGGCGCGAAGTGGCCCAGCAGGCCTCCGGCGAGGATGGCCGCGAGGACCCACAGGTACAGGCGCGAAGAGGACTTCGGAGGCGTGTCCATGGTCGTCCTCAGGCCGACTTCTGCTCGGCTTCGTCCTTCTCGAAGAGCAGCTCCAATTCCCGGCGGCCGCGCGCGATGACCTCCATCATCTTCTTCTCGTCCTTGAAGACCTTGGACGTCTCCACCATCAGGGACTCGTCGTGCTCGCGGAAGCGCTCCACGGTGCGGTGTGCCTCACTGAAGGAGAGGCCCATGGCCTGGAGCACGTCGCTGGACATGGCGAGGCTTGCGTCGAACGTCTCACGCATGATGCTCGTGATGCCCAGCTCCATCAGCTTGTAGGCGTGCTCGCGGTTGCGCGCCCGCGCGAAGATCTTCAGGTGCGGGAAGTGCTCCTTCACCATCTGCGCGGTGCGCAGGGACGCGGCCATGTCGTCGATGGCGAGCACGAACGCGCGGGCCTTGTCCGCTCGGGCGGCGCGCAGCAGGTCCAGCCGGGACGCGTCGCCGTAGAACACCTGGTTGCCGAAGCGCCGGATGAAGTCGATGTGCTCCGCGCTCGCGTCAATGGCGGTGAACCCGATGCGGCGCGCGAGCAGCAGGCGGGCCACCACCTGCCCCACGCGGCCCATGCCGGCGATGATGACCGGGTGGTCCTGGTCCGGGGACACGTCGTATTCGCGCTGCGGGCCCTTGGGCTTGAGGCGCGGCGCCACCCAGCGCTCGTGGATGACGGACAGGAACGGCGTCACCGCCATGGACAGGCCCACCACCAGCACCAGCAGGTCCGCCTGCGCGCGGTCCATCACGTGGAAGGACACCGCCAGCGAGAACAGGACGAAGGCGAACTCACCGCCCTGCGAAATCACCACCGCGAGGCTCACCGCGGAGCCCGGCTTCTTCAGCCCCACGCGCCCCAGGCCGTACAGCACCGCGCCCTTGAGGAGCGTGAGCCCCAGCACCAGCGCCAGCACGCGCCACGGCTCGCGGGCGAGCAGCGCCAGGTTCACCGACATGCCCACGGCGATGAAGAACAGGCCCAGCAGGAGGCCCTTGAAGGGCTCGATGTCCGCCTCCAGCTCGTGGCGGTACTCGGACTCCGACAGGAGCACGCCTGCGAGGAACGCGCCCAGCGCCATGGACAGCCCCACCGCGCTCACGAGCGACGCGGTGCCCACGACGACGAGCAGCGCCGTCGCGGTGAACAACTCCTGGCTGTGCACGGACGCCACGGCGCGGAACACTGGCCGCAGCAGGTAGCGGCC
The DNA here is from genome assembly GCF_003611735.1 of Corallococcus sicarius. Classification (GTDB taxonomy): domain Bacteria; phylum Myxococcota; class Myxococcia; order Myxococcales; family Myxococcaceae; genus Corallococcus; species Corallococcus sicarius. The sequence goes on from NZ_RAWG01000162.1 coordinate 6,459, forward strand.
CGCCAGCACCACGCCCAGCACCACGCCCGCGGCCTTCAGGCCCAAGAGCCAGCCGGGCTCCGTGGACGGCGAGTCGGACACGCCCAGCAGCGGCAGCGCGGCCAGCAGCGGAATCACGGCCAGGTCCTGGAACAGGAGGATGCCGAAGGCGAGCTGCCCGTGCTCGGCGGTGAGCTGGTTCTTCTCCGCCAGCAGCTGGAGCGCGAACGCGGTGGAGGACAGCGACAGGCCGAAGCCGGCGATGATGGCCGCGCCCGTGGACAGGCCCAGCACCCGGCCCACGCCCGCGAGCAGCACGCCCGTCAGCACCACCTGCGCGCCGCCCATGCCGAACACCGACCGGCGAAGGTTCCACAGGCGCGAGGGCTGCAACTCCAGCCCGATGACGAACAGCAGCAGCACCACGCCCAGCTCCGCGATGTGGAGGATGTTCTCCACGTCGGAGATGAGGCCGGCGCCATGGGGCCCGATGGCCGCGCCCGCCGCCAGGTAGCCCAGCACGGAGCCCAGCCCCAGCTTCTTGAAGAGGGGCACGGCCACCACGGTGGCGGCGAGGAACACCAGCGCCTGATGCATGAAGGACATAAGGCGCCCTGCATGGCATGGCTTGACCCGCGGCGGCAACAGGCGGGCTGGCGGGGGAAGCGCTAGTGCTCGTAGGTGTCGCGCGGGCGCGCCATGCCGCCCACGGCCAGGGCCGGGGTGACGGTGGCGGGCGCGGACAGGGTGGCCACGGGCAGCGTGAAGGTGAAGAGGCTGCCAATGCCCACGGTGCTCTCCGCGCGGATGGTGCCGCCGTGCGCCTCGACGAGCCCCTTGGCGATGGCGAGCCCCAGGCCGGTGCCCCGACTGGCCGCGTCGCGCGCCTGCCAGTAGCGGTCGAAGATGTGCGGCAGCGCGTCCGGGGCAATGCCATTGCCGGTGTCGCGCACGTCGAAGGTCACCACCATGCCGCCGAGCACCGCCGCGCGCACCGAGAGCGTGCCGCCCGGCGGGGTGAACTTCACCGCGTTGCCCAGGAGGTTGCCCATCACCTGGAGCACGCGGCCGCGGTCGCACTTCACGCTCAGCGCCTCCGACGGCAGGTCCGCCTCCAGGTGCAGCCCCTTGGCCTCCGCGAGCGGCCGGATGGCCTCCAGCGCCTCGGTGGCCAGCGCCACGGCGGTGTGCTCGCCCAACTCCAGCGGCAGGTGACCCGCCTCCAGGCGGCCCCAGTCCAAGAGGTCGGAGATGAGCCGCGACATGCGCTCGGCCGCGTCGTTGATGCGATTGGCCTGCTTGGCCACCGCCTCGCCGCCGGGCTTGCCCGCCGTGCCGCGCAAGAGCAGCGCCGCGCCCAGCTGCACCACGCCCAGCGGGTTCTTCAGGTCATGCGACACGACGGCGAGCAGGTCCTCGCGGGCGCGGGCCGCCCGGCGCGACTCACCCACCAGCCGCGCGTTGTCGATGGCGAGGCTCGCGCGCAGGCACAGGTCCTCCGCCAGCGCCAGGTCGTCCGGGCCGTAGCGCCGCCCGGAGCCGGAGCTCACGAACGTCACCGCGCCCAGCGTGTGGCCGCGCGCGCGCAGCGGGATGATCATGTACGAGCGCGCCTGCAACGCCTCCAGCAGCGCCGGGTGCGCGGGCTCCGCCGCCGCCGCGCGCAAGAGCGAATCCGTCACCGCCGGCACCAGCTCCGGCTCCCCGGTGCGCAGCACGCGCAACAGGCCCACCGGCGCGTCGTCGCGCAGCGCCATGCGCGTGGGCAGGTCGCAGGCGCGCTCCTGCTGCGTCGGGTCCAGGCACGCCACCGCCGCGCGGCCCACGTACGGGCCCTGCTCCAGCGCGTCCACCAGGCACCAGTCCGCGAGGTCCGGCACGGCCAGGTGCGCGAGCAGCGTGTACATGCCCTGCGGATCCGGCGGGTGGGTGAACAGCGTCGTCATCGCGGAGTAGAGGAACGAGCGCCGGCGCTCCGCCGTCTCCACCTCCGCGCGCGCCGCCTGCTCCAGCTCCAGCGCGCGCGAATAGATGGCCTCCGCTTCCGTGAGCACCCGCGCCGTCACCAGCACGGACGGCAGCGTGGCCGCGTCCGCCGGCAGCGGCGTGAGCACCAGCGCGTGCAACCGCGGGCCCTGCGCTCCCGGCCAGGGCGCCTCCACGGTGACGGGCTCGCGCAGCGTCACCACCCGGACCCGCGCGGTCTCCAGCGCCGTCAGCGCCTCCGACGGCAGCCCCAGCTCGCTCCAGTGCCGTCCCGCCAGCTCCACCGCCGTCCAGCCGAGCGCTCGCGCCCCGGCCGCGCTGCACGACACCAGCCTGCCCGTGCCATCGAGCACATAGGCAGGGTCGGGAATCGCGGCGAAGACCGCTTCGTAGGCCGGACCAGTCGTGGGAGCGCTCATCTGGGAGGGGGGACGGGGGGGAGCCCCCATTGGAACCCGATATGGACACTTCGCACCAGGGTCGCCATTCCAGCCACCTTTCCCGGGGGATGAATTTCACTAAAGCGACACTTCACGTCCCCCTTCCGCCTGGCTGGAAGAGCGCCTGGAGGCGGCGGGCAATCTGCCCCAGGGGGAGGACCTCGTGGGCCAGGTTGGCGCCCACGACGACGCCGGGCATTCCGTAGACGACGGACGTGGCCTCGTCCTGGGCCAGGACGTGGCCTCCTGCCTGGTGGACGTCGCGGATGCCGTCCAGGCCGTCCTGCCCCATGCCGGTGAGCACCACGGACAGGGACGCGCGCCCGTACGCGCTCGCGACCGAGCGGAAGAGCCAGTTGGCGGACGGGCGGAAGCCCTGGATGGGGGCGGCGCCGGACACCTGGGCCCGGTGGTCCGCCGTCACGCCCAGGTGCTTGTCGTCCGGGGCCAGGTAGACGGTGCCCGCGATCAGGGGCTCGCCGTCCTCGGCCACCTTCACCCGCAGCGACGTCGCGGTGCCCAGCCACGTGGCCAGGCCCGAACCGAACCCCAGCGCGATGTGCTGCACCAGCAGGATGGGCGGCGGCACGTCCTTGCCGCCCTGGAGGTCGGTCAGGATGCGGTACATGGCGGCGGGACCGCCGGTGGACGCCGCCATGGCCAGCACGGACGGCGGGCGGGCGGTGGTGGGCGCCGTCTCCACGGGGGAGGGCGGCACGGCGGTGCGCTCCGGCCAGCGGCGCACCACCTTCACCTGGGCCATGGCCTTGAGCGTGTCGCGCAGGCGGCGGCTCTCCGCCTCGAAGTCCGGCGACTCCGGGCCCACCGGCTTCTGGAGCACCGCGAGCGCCCCGGCGCGCAGCGCGGCCATGGACGTGTGGATGTCGCGCTCCACCAGCGTGGACACCACCACCACGGGCGTGGGCGCCTCCGTCATGATGCGGCGGGTGGCGTCCAGGCCGTCCATGCGCGGCATCTGGATGTCCATCGTCACCAGGCTCGGCCGCAGCCGCTGGCACAACTCCACCGCCTCCACGCCGTCCCGCGCCTCGCCCACCACGGTGAGCGCCGGGTCGGTGCGCAGGATCTCCACCAGGAGCCGGCGGGCGGTGGGCGAGTCCTCGGCCACCAGGATGCGCAACGGTTCATTCTTCATAGCAGTCGCCTCAGCGTCTCCAGCAGGCTCGTCGGGTCGAACGCGCTCTTCACGATGTAGGCGCTCGCGCCGGCGTTGAGGCCGCGCGCCTTGTCCTCGGGCTTCTCCCGCGACGTCACCAGGACCACCGGCACCCGCCCGAAGCGCGGCGAGGCGCGCACGGCCTCGGTGACGGAGATGCCGTCCATGCGCGGCATCTCCACGTCCAGCACCAGCGCGTCCGCGCCGCCCGCCTGGAGCCGCTCCCAGGCCTCGGCCCCGTCCGCGCACGCGGTGACGTCGTAGCCGGCGCCCTCCAGGATGCTCTGCTCCAGCATGCGCGTCGTGGGCGAGTCGTCCGCCAGCACCACGCGCCTGCGCACCGCCTGCTCCTTGGGCGTGGGGAAGAAGTGCGCGGACGGACGGCCTCCCGCCGCGCGCACGAGCGAGGCCGGGTTGAGCAACAGCGCCATGCGGCCATCCGGCAGCACCGCCGCGGCGGACACGTGCCGCGCCCGCTTCACGCGCGAGCCCAGGGAGCGCACCAGCACCTCCTGCTCCGCGATGACCTCGTCCACCACCAGCGCCGCCTGCGCGGTGCCCGCCGACAGCACCACCGCCGACGGCCGCGCGCGCGGCGGGCTCGAGGGCAGGTCCAGCACGCTCGCGAGCGACGCCAGCGGCACCAGCGCGTCCGGCGTCACCCACGACATGCGGCCCTCCACCTCGCGCACGTCGGAGGGCGACAGCCGCAAGAGCCGGTCCACGCCCTCACTGGCGAGCGCGAGAATCTGTCCGCCCACGTCCACCAGCAGCACGCGCAGGGTGCTCAGGGTGAGGGGCACGTCCAGGATGAAGCGGGTGCCCTGGCCCGCCTTGAACGTCACCTCCACGTTGCCGCGCAGGGCCTCCACCTGGGCGCGCACCACGTCCAGGCCCACGCCCCGGCCGGACACCGCCGTCACCTTCGGCGCGGTGGACAGCCCCGGCAGGAAGACGAGCCGCGCGGCGTCCGCGTCGTCCTCGGGCGCTTCCATTCCCCGGGCCCGTGCGCGCTCGCGCAGCGCCTCCAGGTCCAGGCCGCGCCCGTCGTCCTCCACCGCCACCTCCACCCGGTTGCCGCGAAGCCGCGCGGACAGCACCACGCGGCCCTCCTCGGCCTTGCCGTGGCGCACGCGCTCGTCGGGCGCCTCCAGGCCGTGCGCCACCGCGTTGCGCACCAGGTGCAGCAGCGGCTCGCGCAGCGACTGGAGCAGGGAGCGGTCCAGGTCCAGCCCGCCGCCGTGCACCTCCATGCGCACGCGCCGGCCCAGGCCGTGCGCCACGTCGCGCGCGGCGCGCTCCAGCCCCGTGCAGCCCTCCTCGAAGGGGAGCATGCGCGCGCGGCGCACCTCGTCGTCCAGGCCGGTGGAGGACTGGAAGAGCGCGCGCCGGTCCTGCGCCAGCACCCGAGCCACCCGCGCCAGCTCCAGCTCCACCCGGCGCAGCGTCGCTTCGGAGGCCGTGCCGCGCACCGCGGCCCGCAGCCCGGTGACGTCGTCGCGCAGGGACTCCAGCGACTCGGCGTGGCCCTCCAGGCGCAGCATCGCCACGCGCAGCTCGCCGCTCCTGCCCAGCAGCGCGTCCAGCTTCTGCCCGGACACGCGCACCGGCAGCGCCTCGCCGGGCGCCACGGGGACGGGCAGCTCCACGTCGGCGGGGGACGGCGGCTCGGAGGCCTTGTGCGCGGGCCCGGAGCGCCCGGGCTCCGGACGGTGCTCCGGCGCTGGGGGAGGCGTGCCCTGTGCGGCCTTCTCCAGCTGCGGCAGCAGGGCCTCCAGCGGCGAGCCGGACAAATCCTGACGCGACGCCAGCCGGCGGCCCGCGTCGTCCAGCGCGTCCACCGTGGCGAAGCACAGCTCGAAGAGGTCCGGGGACGCGGCGCGCCCGTGGATGAGCGGCTCCAGCACCTCTTCCAGCCGGTGGCAGGCGGTCTCCACGCGGCTGGCGCTGGCCGCGCGCGACGCGCCCTTCACGCTGTGCAGCGTGCGCAGCAGGCCGGGGATGAGTTCGCGCGCGCGCGCCGGGGCCTGCTCCAGCGCGAGCAGGTCCCGGTTGAGGGACACGACGTGTCCCTCCAGCTCCTCCAGGAACGAGTCCAGCAGTGCCTGCGCCAGCCGGTCGCGATCCATGGCCTAGCGCCCGAACTCCCCGAGCAGTCCCTTCAGCTTCTGGCCCATGGCGTTGATGTCCTGCATCGCCCGCTCCGTCTGGCGCGACGAGATGAGGCCCTGCTGCGTGGCCTGGTTCACGTCATGCATCGCCTGGCGGATCTGCCCGATGCCGGTGGCCTGCTGGTTGGCGGACGCGGCGATCTGCGCGGCCGTGAGGGACGCCTGCGTGAGCAGGTCCGCGAGCTGCTGGATGGTGGCGCCCGCTTCGGTGACGACGCGGGTGGCGGCCGACACGCTCTTGGTCCCCTCCTCGGTGGTCATCACCGCGCCGTGGGTGGCCTTTTGGATCTGTCCCAGAATCTGACGCACCTGCGTGGTGGCCTTCTTGGATTGATCCGCCAGGGCCTTCACCTCGGAGGCGACGACGGCGAAGCCGCGGCCGTGCTCGCCCGCGCGGCTGGCTTCGATGGAGGCGTTGAGGGCCAGCATGTGCGTCTGTTCGGAGATGTCGTTGACGGTGGTGATGATGTCGCCAATGGCCTGGGCCTGTTCGGCGAGCGCGAGGATGCGCGACGCGATGGACTCCACCTGGTCGCGCACGGCGCCCATCGCGGACACGGCCTCCTCCACGGCGCGGCGGCCGGAGCGGCCCACCTCCTCGGAGTGGCGCGCGGACTCGCTCACCGCGCGGGCGCGGCCGGCGGCCTCTTCCGACGTCTTGGTGATCTCCTCGATGGTGCTCACCGTCTCCGTCACCGCGCTGCCCTGCTCCTGGGCGCCGGCCACCTGTTCGGTGGTGCTGGCGAGGATTTCGGAGGACGCGCCCGCCAACTGGTTGACGAAGTCCGCCACCGTCTTGAGCGTGTGCTCGCGCTGCTCGGCCTGCCGGGCCAGCTGCACCTCGGCCTGCTGGCGGCGCTCGGCCATGGCGTTGAAGGCGGTCGCCAGGTCCGCCAGCTCATCGCGGCCGCGCACGTCGATGCGGTGCGCCAGCTCGCCCCGACCCAGCTGTTCGGTGCCCAGGGTGAGCTTGCGCAGGGGGTGGGTGATGCCGCGGGTGACGACGAAGCTGCCCACGCCGACGATGGCCATGCCCAGCAGCGTGCCCAGGCCCAGCACCCACAGGCTCTGCTGCGCGGACTGCCGGGCCTCGTCGGCGTCGGCATCCCAGCGCTGCTGCTCCGTGTCCGCCATCTCGCCGATGATGATGCGCACCTGGTCCATCAGCGCCTTGCCCCGGCCATCCAGCAGGACGCTCGACGCGGCCTCCAGGCCCTTCTCGCGGCGCAGGCGGATGCCTTCCTTCAACCGCTCCAGGCGGGCTTCGATGACAGGCTCCAGGCGGGCCAGCCGCGCGCGCTGCTCGGGATAGGGCGCCATGGCCGCTCGCAGCGCGGACAGGTCCTGTTGCAGGCTGCTGAGCGCGGCGTTGTAGGGCTCCAGGTAGCCGTCCTCGCCGGTGATGATGAAGCCGCGCTGCCCCGTCTCCGCGTCCACCAGCAGCGCGCGCACCTCGCGCAGGACGCGGAAGTTCTCGTGGGCCTTCAGCAGGCTCTCCGTGGTGCTGGTGAGCTGCCGCGCGCCCTGGAAGGCGACGGTGGCGATCACCAGCAGGACCAGCAGGGACAGGCCGAATCCCAGCGCGATGCGATTCCCGATGCTCATGCGACTCCTTCTTCGGACAGCTCGAACACGAGACGGCTATCACCGAGGAGGGCCTCTCCCTCCAGGACGAGTGTGCCGTCCGGGCTGACGCCAGCCACCAGCGCGCCCGCTTCCTCTTCCAGGGAGGGGGGCGCGGGCAACAGCTCCGTGCCCGTGAGCACCGCCACCTCCGTCACCTCATCCGTGCGCAGGCCCAGCTCCGGCCGCGTGGTGCCCACGACCACCACCGGGCCACTGGCCTGGGTCGCCACGGGCCGGCCGAACAGCGGTGCCAGCTCCACCACGGGCAGCACCTCGCCGCGCAGCAGCGTCAGGCCGCGCAAGAGGGGCGGCGCGCCCGGCAGCGGGGTGAGTTCCGGCGCGCGCAGCACCTCCAGGATGAAGCGCGACTCCAGCGCGTACAGCTGGCCCGCGGCGCGGAAGCGCACCACCTCGCGCTGGCTGCCGGGCAGCACCGGGAGTTCGGCGGGGCGGGCCAGGGCGCGCGCGCGTGCGTCGAGCTGCGCGTGGGCCGCCTCGTCCGTGAAGGACTCCCGCGCATCGGCGGCGCGCTGCAATTCCTCCAGCCGGGCCCGGGCCTGCTCCCAGTCGATGACTCCCTCGCGCTTCGGCATCAGCCCGCCTCTCCGCCATCAATCCCGGGACGCTCCAGGCGTCGCCACTCCGCGCGCGCCACGTCCGCCAGGGCTCCTGCCCGCTCTCCCTCCGCCAGCGGCACCAGCGCCTCCGGCGGCAGCCTCCGACACAGCCCTTCCGCCTCGCGGTACGCCCGCGCCGCGGCGGCGAACTGCTCCTGCCGGCGCAGCACGTGGCCCAGCAGCAGGTGGCCCACGGCGAGGTCCGGCTCCAGGTAGAGCGCCTGCCGCGCGGCCTTCTCCGCGTCCGGAAGCCGTGCCTGTCCCAGGAGCAGCACCGCTTCCAGATACCGCAACCCCGCGACGAGCGGGTGGCGAACCGAAGCCTCTCCGCAGGCGAACACCGCCGCCCGAGGCTCCAGGTTGGCCAGCGTCCGCACCGCCGCCAGGGCCTGCTCCGGATCCGCCGCCTGGGCTCCCGCGCGCTTCGAGGCCTCACGCCAGTCGCCGCGAGCCAGCGCCTGCCGCACGGCCTCCAGGGCCTCCGCGCTCAGCGTGAAGCGCGCGGGCGCCGAAGTGCGTGCGGGCTCTGGGGCCCGGGCGGGCTCCGACGTGCGCGGAGGCTCCGACGGAGGCATGCCCCCGGAAGGAAACGGTACGCCAGCGTCCAGCGGTGCGCGTGCAAGGAACGCGTCGGTGAACGGGGCCCCGGTCGGCGACGTGAAGGCACCGGCCCTCTCGGTGGAGGACCCGCCCGGAGCGAAGCGCTCGGTGCCGGGGGCCACACGCCCCACGGTGAAGGGTGTGCCATCCGCGCGCAGGGGCGGCAGGGGCTGGAGCGGAACGAAGTGCGCGGCGTGCTGGCTGGCCAGGGGCTTGCGGTACAGCACGCCCCACTCCGTGAGCACGGCCTCGAACGGAGCGTAGTCCCCGAGCGGCGGATCCGACGGGCCGGAGAAGAGATAGCCGCCGTCATCCAGGGACGCATGGAGGCGGCGCGCCACGCCCGCGATGGTGGCGGTGTTGAAGTAGATGAGGACGTTGCGACAGAAGATGACATCCATCTGCCAGATGCCGCTGTCGGAGGACGGCCACGTCTCCAGCGCGAGGTTGAGGTAACCCAGTTGCACGTGGCACTTCACGTCCGGGCTCAGCAGGTAGTGGCGTCCCTCTTGCTTGAGGTGGGCGCGCATGCGGTCCGCGGAGGGGCCCCGCAGGGACCAGTCGCTGTAGCGGCCCTCGCGGGCGCGGGCGAGCGCCGTGCGCGATACATCCGTCCCGCGCACGCTCATGTGGTCTCCCCAGCCCTCGGCCATCAGCAGCGCGGCGATGGAGTAGGGCTCCTCGCCGGAGGCACAGGCCGCGCTCCACGCGCGCAGCACGTGCTCCGGACCGTGGCGCTCGCGCAGCTCGGGCAGCACCATGCGGCGCAGGTGGTCGAAGTGCTCGTGGGTGCGGAAGAAGTACGTCTCCCCGATGGTCAGCTCGGTGAGCAGGTCGTCCAGCAGGGCGGTGTCATGCAGGAGCCGCAGCCGGTACGCCTCCACGTCCCGCAGGTTCGCGCGGGCCATGGCGCGCTGGATGCCTTCCTCGGCGGCGGCCAGACAGCTGGGCGCGGCGAGCCCCGCGCGCTCCTCCACCAGGACGAGCACCTCCTTGAAGCCGGGAGACAGGAGGCCGCCAATCAAGCGGGCCCCGGCCGGTCTCCGAGCGCGGTGTCCAGTTGCAGCGCCTCTGCTTCGGAGAGGAAGGAGCGCAGGTCATGCACGAGCACCAGCCCGTCGGGCAGCTTCGCGACCCCGGCCACGAACCCCACGCCGGGCAGCTCGCGGGGGGAGGAGTCCCACTCATGGGCCGCGATGACGTGCAGACCCTCCGCGCGGTCCACGCGCAGCGCCACCGGACGCGGACCCGCGCGGGCGACGATGAAGTGGTCCATGGGCGACAGGGGCCGCGCGGGGTGACGGAAGCGCCGGCGCAGGTCCAGCACGGGAAGCAGCTCGCCGCGCAGGTTGAGCAGCCCCTCCACCACATCCGGTGCCTGGGGCAGGTGCGTGAGGCGCGCCGCGCGCACCAGCTCGCGCACGTCCTCCACCGGCAGGCCATAGCGCTGCCGCTCCAGCGTGAACAACAGGACTTCCTGTGGGCGAGCCTCCGGGAGGGGATTCATGGATGCGCGGCGCAGGGTACAAGAGGCGACGCACCCCGGGGATTCGGGATGTGGGCCCGTCCTCTAGAAGACGCTCCGAGGAACGCCCGGCGAGCGGCCGGGAGTCCCAGGGGAAACGCTTTTTCCCGTGGGACGTACCCGAAGGGACAGTCGCAAGCCGGCACGGCGCCGGGCATGGTGAGGCACATGGTTCGGCACGTCATCGTCGTGGGCGCAGGGCCGGGGGGGCTGTCGGTCGCCATCAACCTGGCGGGGCAGGGCTTCCGGGTCACCGTGGTGGAGAAGGACGCGGTGCCGGGCGGCCGGATGAAGGGCCTCACGATGGGCGCGGACGGCGAGTACGCCATGGACACCGGCCCCTCCATCCTCCAGTTGCCCGGCGTGCTGGAGCAGATCTTCCACCGCTCCGGCAAGCGCCTGGCGGACTACGTCACGTTGACGCCGGTGGACCCCAACACGCGCGTGCACTTCTGGGATGGCACGCACCTGGACACGCGGCGCGACGTGGAGCGGATGGGGCAGGAGCTGGAGAAGTTTGGCGCGGGCAAGGGCCGCGCGCTGAAGGACTGGATGGAGGACGGGCGGGAGAAGTACGCGCTCGCGTACGAGAAGTTCATCTGCACCAACGCGGGGAGCCTGGGCTACTACGCGCCCTGGCGGCTCGCGCCCACGCTGCGCTTCAAGCCGTGGCAGACGCTCTACAAGCAGTTGGACTCGTTCTTCCACGACGACCGGATGACGTACGCGCTGGCGTACCCGTCGAAGTACCTGGGGCTGCACCCGACGACGTGCTCGTCGGTGTTCAGCGTGATTCCCTTCATCGAGCTGGCCTTCGGTGTGTGGCACGTGCAGGGCGGCTTCCGGGCGCTCGCGCGAGGGATGATGAAGTGCGCCGAGGATATGGGCGTCACCTTCCGCATGGGCACGCCGGTGGAGCGCGTGCGGGTGGAGACGGGCCGCGCGGTGGGCGTGAAGCTCCAGGGCGGCGAGGTGCTGGACGCGGACGCGGTGGTGGTGAACGCGGACCTGGCCTACGCGGCGAAGAACCTGTTGGCCCAGGAGGTGCGCGAGGGCAGCCGGCTGACGGACGGGGCGCTGGAGCGGGCGAAGTACTCGTGCAGCACGTTCATGGCGTACTACGGGCTGGACCGGAAATACGACCTGCCGCACCACCTCATCTACCTGTCGGAGAGCGCGCGCAGGACGGACCGCGACGCGCTGGAGGACCGGACGGTGGACGTGGATGATCCGCCCTTCTACGTGTGCAACCCGGGCGTGTCGGACGCGTCCGCGGCGCCGGAGGGGCACTCGACGCTGTACGTGCTCGTGCCCACGCCCAACACGGCGCGGCCGGTGGACTGGGCGAAGACGGAGGCCACGCTGCGCGAGCGCATCCCGAAGATGCTGGAGAAGGTGGGCATCCGGGGCGTGCGCGAGCACGTGAAGGCGGAGCGCTACTTCACGGCGGAGACGTGGCGGGACGACTTCAACGTGTTCCGGGGCGCGGTGTTCAACCTGTCGCACACGTGGCTGCAATTGGGTCCGCTGCGGCCCCGCGTGAAGAACGCGCAGGTGGAAGGGCTGTACTTCGTGGGCGGCGGCACGCACCCGGGCAGCGGGCTGCTCACCATCATGGAGAGCGCGAACATCGCGGCGGACTACCTCACGCGCGAGGCAGGGAAGGGCGGCCTGCCGGGCTGGCCGTACGTGCCGCCGCTGGAGGACATCCCGGAGGCCGCCGCGAAGCCGCCGGCGCCCCAGGCCTTGGCGGGCTGAGGCGCCGGGTGTCTGTCTTTACCGCCTGTCTTTGAGGCCCGGTGCTACACGGCGCCGGGGCGGCAGCTCACTTCAACGAGGAAGCCGCCCGGGGCGCGGCAGTAGACGAGCGTGCCCCGGTTGTTGCGGAGGACGTCGGAGACCTCCAGCCCGTCGGCCTTCACGCGCTCATGGAAGGCGAGCACGGGGCCTTCCGAGTCCTGGAGGAAGCCCAGGTGGAAGTCCTCCGGGAAGGTGTCCGTGTCGCGCTTGCGGCGCTGGAGGACGAGCACGAAGCCATCCTGTCCGGCGAGCATGGCGATGGCGGGCGAGTCGTGGTTCTTCGCGTGCGACGTGAAGCCGAAGTAGCGCGTGAAGAAGCGGGCGGTGGCCTGGACGTCGGGGACCTGCAGGTCGAGGTGATTCAAACGCATGGCGAGCCTCGAAAAGGCACACGGGTGCCTACGAAGGGCCGAGGGTTCTTCCTCCCGAAGGAGGTCGAACAAGTGCTTCCACCATGGAAGTGACCGGGGCTCACCGAACCGGTCCGCCGTTTTTCGACCGACGCGAAATCTAGGAGCCACTCCGGGAGCGGCGCAAGCCCGCCCGCCGCTACGAGACGTACCGCTCCGCCAGCTGCGACACCTGCCCCGTCGCCTGCGCCACCGCGTTCGCCGCCGCCTGCGTGGTGTCCAACTGGTGCAGCGTGGCGGCCATCAGCTCGTCCATCTCGCTCACCGCGCCGAAGAGCTGATCCACGCCCGCGTGCTGCTGCGCCACGGCTTCGGCGATCTGCCGCACCGCGTGCGCGGACTCCTGTGCCAGCGAGATGAGCTCGCGCAGCCGCTCGCCGCTCTTGCGCAGCGGCACGAGCGCGGCCTCCACGCCCAGGGCGCTCTTGTCCGCCGTCACCACCGCCTCGCCCGTGGCGGCCTCCATGCCCTCCAGCAGGCCGCGCACCTGACCCGTGGCCCGGATGGACTGGTCCGCCAGGTCGCGCATCTGCCGCGCCACCACCGCGAAGCCCCGGCCCTGCTCGCCCGCGCGGCTCGCCTCGATGGCGGCGTTGATGGCCAGCATGTGCGACTGGTCCGCCAGCGACTTCACCACCTCCGATACCCGACTCACCTCGCGCGCGCGCGTGCCCAGGTCGCTCACCTGCTGGTTGAGGCCGTTCGTCAGGTCGCGGATGTCCGCGAGCCCCTGCTCCGTGCCCGCCAGCGACTCCTCGCCCAGCTGGCCCATCCGCGCGGCGCGCTCCGCCACCTGGAGGATGTTCCCCGCGCGGCTGGCCGCGAGCTTCGACGTCTGCTGGATCTCCTGCGCCGTGGTGCGCGCCTGGTGGATGGCGGCGGCCTGCCGGGACAGCGTGCGGTTCTGCTGGTCGCTCGCCTCGGTGAGCCGCGTGCCCGCCTGCGCCAGGTGCCCCGCCGACGAGCGCAGCGACCGGGGCAGCTCCTGCAACTGCTCATAGAGCAGCCACGTGCGCGCGGACAGGTCGCCCAGCTCGTCCGTGGACACCCACTGCGGCGGCTGCGAGCGGCCCTCCACCAGCGCGTCCAGCGAAGCGCCAATCGCCTTCGCCCCCTGGGACAGCCGGCGCGCCGCCCAGGCCGCGGTGAAGATGGCGCCCAGCGCCGCGAACCCACCCAGCAGCGCCACCGGTGTCGTCAGGTCACTCTGCAGGGGCTCGATGCTGGAGCGCACCCGCGTCGCGCCCCGGTAGTCCCCCTCGACCTCCAGGTCGTCCGCCAGCGACGAGAGGTTCTTCTCCAGCCGAAGCTGCAACGTCGCGATGCTGGTGATGCACGTGATGAGCAGCGCGGACACGACGATGGCCGGCAGGAACCAGCTCTGCCGGGGCAGGAAGAGCCCCTCTCCGGCGGGCCGCTCGTGCGGCGCGCGGCGGAAGGCCTCCAGCGTCACCGCCGCCAGCGTCCGCTCGTAGAGCATGTACATGATGGGCGCGCTGAAGAGCCCCGCGCTCATCGCCACCGCCACGCCCACCAGGATGACGCGCGGGGGACGGTCCAGCGCCAGGCCAATGGCGCCGTTGAAGCAGATGCCACCCAGGAACCAGCCCGCCTGCGCCTCCACGAACGTCAGCACGCCCGGCAGCCGCAACAGCCGCCGCAGCCGCTCCGGCGCGTTGCCCTCCTCCTCGTGCAGCGCGTGCCGCAGGAGCGCGCCCACCGCGCCAATGGGCACCACCAGCGCCAGCCCGCCAATCACGATGGGCGTGACGACCCCCAGCACGAAGCCCATCGCGCTCGAGTCCACGTCCAGCAACTGCATGTCGACGTAGATGGCGGGCGCCACCGCCACCGTGACGACAAGCGTGCGCAGCATCAGCAGCTTGAGGAGCAGCGCGTTCGCGAGGGACGGCGTCGAAGGTGGGGTCATCACGAGGGCCGGTCCAGGAGAGGTCTCAGACTGGGCGGGAAGTGGGGGTGCGTCAATGTGACGACTTCGTTCTGTGACAGTAACTCCAGGGTCTCCCTGGATAGCACGCACGCAGTGGGTAGGGCGGG
>NZ_RAWG01000163.1 GCF_003611735.1 Corallococcus sicarius
CACCCCGCTCGGGCGTGGACCTGCTCCTCGCCATCCCCCGCCCCAAGGCGCTCAAGAAGGTGCTGCCAGCGGTCGCCTCGCTGGGGGTGGACCGGGTGGTGTTGGTGAACGCGGCCCGCGTGGAGAAGAGCTACTTCGACTCCAAGGTCCTGGAAGGCGACTTCGTGCGCGAGCTGCTCCTCCAGGGTCTGGAGCAGGCCCGCGACACACGTCCGCCGGAAGTCCTGGTGCGCGAGCGATTCCGCCCCTTCGTCGAGGACGAGCTGGACGCCGTCTTCGGCACCGACGCCCTGCGCCTGCTCCCCCACCCGCCGGCACGACAGCCCCTGCAAGCAGCGGGGGTCGCTGAAGCCCAGCGCGTGGTGCTCGCCATCGGTCCGGACGGCGGCTGGGTGCCCTTCGAGGCGGAGCTGCTGGAGGCCCACGGCTTCCAGCCCTTCTCCCTGGGCCCCCGCATCCTGCGCGTGGAGACAGCCGTCCCCGTACTGCTGGGTCAGGTGACGCTGCTCAAGGCGCCGGCTCCGTAGCCTCTTCCGGAGCCTCTGGCGGAGCCTCTGGGCCCGGCTCCACCGCCTCGGGCTCCACCGCGCTCGGAGCTTCGGAAGGAACGGGCACCGAGGCCGTCTTCGCCGGCACCGGGGCCGCGGGCACCGCTGCCGCGGGCGCCTTCGCCGGCACCGCCGCCGCGGGAGGCTGCGTCTTCAGCCACTCCTCCAGGGGCACCGGCTTGACGATCTTCAGCGTGGACACATCCACCGTGACAGGGCGCGGCTCCGTGCGCGTGTCGGGCACGACGGTGAAGCCCAGGCGGTTGATCTCATGCCCCTCCTCCGTCTCCAGCACCACGCGCCAGTCGCCCGGCTTGGGGGTGGTGCCGGGCCGCGCGTAGAAGCGGTAGCCGCCCTCGGTGCCGTTGCTGCTCACCGTGGCGAGGTAGCCCTTGCCCAGCGACGTCCAGCCCTTCTCCGGGTGGTCGTGATACCAGCGCACGCGCACGTGGTAGGGCGCGAAGCCCTTGGGCGCGAAGATGCGGAAGAAGTAGACGGGCTGCTCCCCGGGCCGCAGCGTGAACTCCTGGTCGCCGTGGTGCCACAGCTTCCACACCTGCCACCACGGCCGCTGCTCCGACGTCAGGTGGTACACGCCCGGCGAGACGCGCTTCACCTCGTGGTAGATGCCGCTGTACTGCACCGCCAGCGGCACCGGCGGAATCACGCCCACCAGGTAGCACCCGAGCAGCATCGCCTGCGCGCCGAAGCCCGGCACCGCCACCGTGCGCAGCAGGGCCGCGTCGCCCGGACGCCAGCGCTGGAGCACGCGCAAGAGCCCGTAGATGCTCCCGGAGCCCAGCGCGACGGCGAGCGTGAAGACCCACCACCCCACGCGCCCCATGAGCACGGGCAACAGCGACGCGAAGTAGAGCGTCACGCACAGGCTGAAGAGCCCGATGCGGATGACGGGCCCCAGCTGCCGGAAGCGCGGCAGCTCGTTGGCCACCAGCAGCGAGAACATAAACGCCAGGAACACCAGCGGCGTGATGCCCGACGAGCTCTTGAAGAGGAACAGCGTGAAGGCGCTCAGCAGGCTGCCCAGGAAGAAGTGCACGCCGTCCTCGCGGAAGCGCCACACCTTCTGCAGGAGCTTCGGCGGCTCCACCCCTTCCGGGTAGCGCTGCTCCAGCATCAGCAGGCCCGCGAGGAACGCCAGGTAGACGAAGTTCTGCACCTCCGTCAGCGTGTCGTCCACGGGGCTCAGCGTGAGCACGTCGTAGAGGAAGCCCGCGAAGAAGAAGAGGGCCATCTCCTGCTTCTCGTGCTTCGCGCGGAACGCCTGCACGCGGTCCACCAGCGTGGGCGTCTTCTCCGTGCTGACGAGATCATCCGGGTCCGCGACCCCGGCCCCGGCTCCAGGATTGGCGACGGCGACGTTCGTCCCATGCGGGAGCGGGCCCCCGGCGACCGGGACCCCGGGCACCTGGGTGGACTCGTCCTGCGGCTTGGATTCAGGCGGTGTGACGGTGAGCAAGGCGGCGGAACCCCTCTGGCGACCGCCGCCATTCTACGCAGGGGACGAGGCCCGGGTCTTCCCCGGGCCTCCCAGCCCCCTGCTCGCCCCGGCTCGGAAGCCTACTTGCTCCCCGCGGCGACCAGGTCCTGCAGCTCGCCGCGCTCGGCCAGCTCCATCAGGATGTCGGAGCCGCCCACGAACTTCCCGTGGATGTACACCTGCGGAATGGTGGGCCAGTTGGAGTAGTCCTTGATGCCCTGGCGCACGGCCGGGTCCGCCAGCACGTCCACCGTGTGCACCGGCCCCAGGGGCTGGAGGATCTGCAGCGCCCGCGCGGAGAAGCCGCACTGGGGGAACAGGGCGTTGCCCTTCATGAAGAGCACGATGGGGTGCGACTTCACCACGTCATCGAACTGGGCCTTGAGGATGTCGTTCATGGCTACTGGCTCCTTCTTAGCGGGGCCCGAGCTTCTTCCACTGCTCGGGCGAATAGGTCTTGAGCGCGAGCGCGTGCAGCTCGCCGGACTTCAACCACGCCTGCAGGGGCGCATAGACGAGCTGGTGCTGTTCCACCATCGTCTTGCCCACGAACGCGGGGCTGACCACGCGCGCCTCGAAGTGGTCCCCCGTCCCGGTCGTGTCGTTCAACTCCACCTCGGAGCCCGGCAGGGCCTCGAGGAGGTAACGGCGAAGCGTCTCGGCGTCGAGCATCAGTTCATTCCCTTTCCCATCACCAACATGGCCGGGTCCACGCCCAGACCGCGCAGGGTGGCATCCCACAGCTTCGACGGCTCCAGCCCCAGCACCGCTTCCGCGGTCGCGTCGGCGTAGAGCCATGAGCCCGCGGCGATTTCGCTCTCCAGCTGCCGCGGGCCCCAGCCCGCATACCCCAGGCAGAAGCGCACGCGCGGACTGTTTCGCTGCAAGAGGGGGCCGAGCGCGTCCAGGGTGACGCTCAGGTACAGGCCGGGGAGCACGGCGTGCTTCTCCGACACCGAGTCATCGTCGTGCAGGACGAAGCCCCGCTGGGGCTCCACGGGGCCCCCCACGTACACGGGCTGCGATACGCGGTCGGTCGAAATCTCCATCGACTGACCGCGCGCCAGCTCACCCAGCGTCAGGGGCGCTCCCCGGTTCACGACGAGCCCCATGGAGCCCGTCTCCCCGTGTTCGATCATCAAGATGACCGACCGGTAGAAGTTCGGGTCTCCAAGCTGGGGCATGGCCAGCAGGAAGCCAGAAGCGAGGTTCTTCACACAGGGAGCATCGGCCGTCCGGCGGGGGCGTGCAACCGGAACCCGCTCCCCTGCCCACTCAGTGCCAGCTGTGGTGCTTGGACTTCAGGGCGGTGGCCAGCTTCTCCGGATCCAGGGGCTTGCCGATGAAGAGGTCCGCCCCCAGGCCCTTGCACTTGCGCGCGGTGGCCGCGTCGCTCATCGCGCTCACGCCAATGAGGACCGCCTGCGGGAAGCGCTCACGCAGCTTGGACATCAGCGTGGTGCCGCTGCGGCCGGGCAGGAACACGTCCACGATGGCCGCGTCCATGCGCTTGTTGCGCACCGCGAACTCGGCCTCCTCCGCGCTGCCCACCGGCATCGCGTCGTAGCCCCACTGGCTCACCATCTCCACCAGCAGCTCCCGGTGGGCGGCGTCGTCCTCCACCACGAGCACCGCGCCGCGCACGGCCTCCTTGCGCAGGCCGTCGTCACGCGACAGCTCTTCACGGGCGGGGGTCAGAGAAACTTCTTCCGTGGGGAGGGACATGGTGTTCACCAGAGGGCAAAGGGTTTCCGTTGGAAGGGAACCTTTGCGCCAATGTGCTCCATTCCTCACACTCGACGACGCAACCCTCCTCCCAGTGCCTGCGCGGCAAGCGAGGCGCCAAGCACGAGCAGGACGAGCAAGCCCCACGCGGGAATGACCACGCGCCCGCCCCCTTCGTAGATGAGCGCCGCGTAGGACGTCCCCAGGTAGCGGCCCAGCGACATGGGCTCCATGCGAGCGATGCCGAAGAAGCTCACCGTGGATTCGGTCAGGATGGCGTTCGGCAGGCGGCTCAGGAACACGGCCAGCACGAACGGCCGGAGCATGGGCCACAGGTGCACGCGCAGGACATGCACGCCCCCGCCGCCCAGGGCGCGCGCGGCGGCCACGTACTCCTGCCCTTCCAGCGTGGCCAGGCGGTCCCGGAACATGCGCGCGGGGCCTGCCCAGCCCACCAGCGCGAGCGACGTCACCATCAGCCCGAAGGGCCCCAGGCCCCCGCCCAGGCCCGCGTCCGTCAGCGACTGCCCCGCGAGTTGGAGCACCATCACCACGAGCACGTCCGGCAGCGCGAACACCGCGTCCACCGCGCGCAGCACCACCTGTTCGGTGACGCCGCCGGACAGTCGCGCGAGCGCCGCGACAGCCAGCCCCAGCACGGTGGAGATGGCGCCCGCGGCCAGCCCCACGGCCAGGGACACCCACAGTCCACCGAAGGCCAGCTCGCACACGCTGCGGTCGGGGCGGTTGAGGTCCATGCCCAGGGGGCACGTCTGGGCGAGCGCTTCGGGGAACAGGCGGCCGGCCACGAGGCTCAGGGCCCCCAGCCCCACGAGGAGGCCCAGGCCCACCCAGGCGCGCAAGGGAACGCGGTTCATGCGCGGGCCTCCCGGGCGCGCGGATCCACCCTCACGCGCAACAGCTCCACCGTGAGGCTCACGACGACGAGCACGGTGGCGAAGGTGGTGGTGGCCACGACGACGACGGCCACCTGCTTGTTGAGCACGGCGAGCACGTAGAGCTGGCCGAAGTACGGCAGGCCGAAGACGCGCTCCGCGGCGAACGAGCCCGCGAGCAGCGCGGTGGCCACCGGCGTCACCGCGTCCAGCAGCGCCGGCCACACGTTGGGCAGCACGTGGCGGCGCAGCACGGTGCCCGGGTCCAACCCCTTGCTGAGCGCGGTGCGCACGTAGTCGCGCGACAGCTCCGTCTCCAGCGCGTCGCCCACGAGCGTGCCCAGGAAGGTCCCGGGCCAGATGGAGATGACCACGGCCGCGCACAGCTCCGGCAGCAGGTGCCCCCGCTCCACCACGGACGGGGCGAGCAGCAGCGCGGGGATGAACACGGGCGTCCCGAAGGCGACGGCCGGAAGCGCGTCCCCCAGCACCGCCCACCGTCCCCGCCGCCAGCGCGTGCGCAGGAGCGCGAAGCCCAGCGCCCACGCGAGCGCGAGCGGCAGCGCGACGAGCCCCACGCCCACGCTGCCGGAGAGCTTCTGCAACAGCTCGTCGCCGGTGATGCCCTGCGCGCTGGTGCCCAGCCGCTCGCCGGCGAAGAGCTTCTGCCAGGGCCTGAGGAAGCCCAGCGGCTCCCCGATGCCCAGGTCGCGCTGGTACGACGCGGCCAGCTCCGGGGACACCTGCCGCTTGGCGTCGCTCTCCGTGGTGAGCGGCAGCGCGGCCATGAGGAAGTACGAGGCCACCGCCACCACCGGCACGAGCACGAGCTGCCGCACGAAACGCGTCGCGATGAGGCGCATGCGCTTAAGGCCCCTGCCCTTCCGCGCGGGCCCCGGGCGTCTCATCCGGGCCCAGCCGCAGCGCGCGCAGCGCGAGGAAGTTGAACGGATCCACGTCCAGGCCGCGCAGCCGCGCCCGCACCCGGAAGTACCGGTCCGGGTGGTACAGCGGCACGATGACGGCCTGCTCGCCCACCAGCACCTCCTGGGCGCGCGCGTACAGCTCGCGCGCACGCACGGCATCCGCTTCACCGTCCGCCGTCTCCAGCAGCTGCTCGAAGCGCTGCATCGGCTCGCCCCTGGCTTGCGTCTCCCAGCCCGTCTGGTGGTTGCCCTGCCGCTCGAAGAGCGTGAAGAACGTGTTCGGGTGCGCGTAGTCCGCGCCCAGCCGGCGCACCTGCAGGTCATACGCGCGAGGCCCCTGCGGCGTCCGCCGCGCCACCTCCGCGGAGAAGTCCGAGCGCGAGTCCACCACCACCTGCACGCCCACCCGGGCCAGCTGCGCCGAGATGCGCTCCGCCAGCGCCTCCTCCGGCACGAACGAGTCCCCCGCCTTCACCACCAGCCGCAGCGGCCGCTCCAAGCCCTTCACACCCTGGAGCTCCGCCTTCGCCCGCTCCGGCTCGTAGCGCGGCAGGCGCGCGGCCTGCTCGGGCGTGGCCGCGTCCGGCAGCTCCGGCGGCAGGAGCACGTTCGTCGTGCGCGCGGCCGGCAGCAGGCCCGCGAGCAGCGCGTCCCGGTCCAGCGCGCGCGCCAGGGCCCGGCGCACCTCGGGCCTGTCCAACGGCGGGCGCTCGGTGTTGAACGCGAGGAAGTACGTGGACAGCAGGGGCTCCCGCTTCAGGTCCGCGGCCCGCATCCCCCGCAGCGCCGCCGCGCTGTCCACGAAGACGAAGTCCACGCGTCCCCGCTCGTACAGCGCCGGGCCGATCTCCGAGCGCATCAGCGTCAGCACCGGCGCTGGCGTCTCACCCGGCCCCAGGGGCGGAGGAAACGCGGTGCGCGGGTTGTAGACCAGGCGCACGCGCTCCCCGGCGCGGTCCCAGCGCTCGACGCGGTAGGGCCCTATCGCCAGCGGGCGGCCGTCGCGGGGCCGGTCGAAGTAGTCGCGCACCTCTTCGTCGGACCGGCCCTCCAGGTCCGCCGACGGCGCGGGGAAGAACGGGTACACGTTCGCGAGCCGCGCCAGGAAGTAGCTCCGGGGCCTGTCCAACGTCACCCGCAGCGTCCGCGCGTCCACGGCCTCCACGCCCACGCGGGCGAGCGCGGCCTTCACCTCCGCCTCCGGGGCCCCGCGCTCCTGGAGCGCGAGCACCTCCTCCGCGCCCTCCAGGTCCGCCATCTCCCCGCGCTCGCGGCCCCGGAGCGCCCGGTGCCAGCCGACGACGAAGTCGCGCGCGGTGACGGGCGAGCCGTCGGACCAGTTCACGTCCGGGCGCAGGTGGAAGGTGTAGATGTCGTGGCCGGCGGCGTCGGACTCGCGCTCCCAGCGCTCCGCCAGCGCCGGCCCCACCGCGTGGTCCGGCCCCAGCGACGTGAGCCCCTTCTGCGTGGCGAGCATCACCGGGAAGTTCACCCAGCTCGTGGGGTCCGAGTGGCTCCAGTCGAGCGTGGTGGGCATCGCCGGCACCACCACCTTCACGCCCGGCTCGGGCTGGAAGCCGCACGGCCCGCAGGCCGCGGCCATCACCAGCACCAGCGAGTACCACCCGATTCGAGCGCGCAGAGCCACCGTCCGCGTTCTACCCCGACCTGCCGGAAAAGAGAGAAGCCAGGAGACCACCGACGGAAGGGTCGGCCGGCATCCTGGCTTCATCTACTGCTGCCCCGGACCGCGAGGGTCCGGGGTCAGTCCCGGCTTCAGGCCGGCGCGACCGGCGTGGAGACGTCGGCCGTCACGGTCAGGCCGCCCTTCAGGTTGTCGCCCGCGCCCTTGCGGCCGAACTCCTCCGGCTTGTCCAGGAGCAGCGCCTCGCGCAGCACGTCGTCCACGAACTCCACCGGGACGATGCGCAGCGCCTTGCGGATCTTCAGCGGGATGTCCCGCAGGTCCTTCTTGTTCGCCTTCGGGATGAGGACCGTCTTGATGCCCGCGCGGTGCGCGGCCAGCGTCTTCTCCTTGAGGCCACCGATGGGCAGCACGCGGCCGCGCAGGGTGATTTCACCCGTCATCGCCACGTCGCGGCGGACCGGGACGCGGGTGAGCGCGCTCACCAGGGCCGTGGCCATGGTGACGCCCGCGGACGGACCGTCCTTGGGGATGGCGCCCTCCGGCAGGTGGACGTGGATGTCGTAGTTCTCGAACACCTTGCGGTCGATGCCGAAGCGCTCCGCGCGGCTGCGCACGTACGACATGGCCGCCTGCGCCGACTCCTGCATCACCTCGCCCAGCTTGCCCGTGATGATGAGCTTGCCCTTGCCCGGCATGGACGTGGCTTCGGTGGTGAGGATCTCACCGCCCAGCTCCGTCCAGGCGAGGCCCGTGACGATGCCCACCTGGTCCTCGCGCTCCGCCACGCCGTAGCGGAAGCGGGGCGTGCCCAGGAACTTCATCGCCTGCTTGCGGTCCACCTCGATGAGGTCGCGCTTGCCGTTCTTCAGCACGTCGCGGGCAATCTTGCGGAACACGCCGCCAATCTCACGCTCGAGCGAACGCACGCCCGACTCGCGCGTGTACCGGTGCACGATGGTCTTCAGCGCGTCGTTGCTGATGTCGATCTTCAGGTCCGCCAGCCCGTTGGCCTCCTGCTCCTTCGGGATGAGGTAGCGCCGGGCGATGGAGAGCTTCTCCGGCTCCGTGTACCCCGCGATGCGGATGACTTCCATGCGGTCCTGCAGCGGACCGGGGATGTTGTGCATCGTGTTCGCGGTGCAGATGAACATCACCTTGGACAGGTCGTAGTCGAGGTCCAGGTAGTGATCATTGAAGTTGTGGTTCTGCTCCGGGTCCAGCACCTCCAGCAGCGCCGCGCTCGGGTCGCCACGGAAGTCCGTGGACATCTTGTCGATCTCGTCCAGGAGGAACACGGGGTTGTTGCTGCCCGCCTTCTTCAGGGACTGGATGAGCTTGCCCGGCATCGCGCCGATGTACGTGCGGCGGTGGCCGCGGATTTCGGCCTCGTCACGCACGCCGCCCAGCGACAGGCGCACGAACTTGCGGCCCGTGGCCCGCGCGATGCTGCGCGCCAGCGACGTCTTGCCCACGCCCGGAGGACCCACGAAGCACAGCACGGGGCCCTTCAGCTTCTTCACCAGCTGCTGCACGGCCAGGTACTCGAGGATGCGCTCCTTCGGCTTCTTCAAGCCGTAGTGGTCCTCGTTGAGCACCCGCTCCGCTTCGGTGACGTCCAGCCGGTCCTGGGTCTCGTCGTACCAGGGCAGGCTGATGATCCAGTCGATGTAGTTGCGGACGACCGTGGCCTCGGCGCTCATCGGGCTCATCATCCGGAGCTTCTTCAGCTCCTTCTTGACCTTGAGCGTGGCCTCCTTGCTCATCCGCTTGTTCTTCAGCTTCTCTTCAATCTCCTGGATCTCGTTCTTGAACTCGTCGCGCTCACCCAGTTCCTTCTGAATGGCCTGCATCTGCTCATTCAGGTAGTACTCCTTCTGGGTCTTCTCCATCTGCTTCTTGACGCGCGTGCGGATCTTCTTCTCCACCTGGAGGATCTCGATCTCGCCCTGCATGAGTTCGTAGAGCTTCTCCAGCCGCTTGGCCGGGGACTCCGTCTCAAGCAGCGCCTGCTTGTCGTTCAGCTTCAGCGACAGGTGCGCGACGATGGTGTCCGCCAGGCGCGCCGGGTCGTCGATGCTGGCGACCTGCATCAGCATCTCGGGCGGGATGCGCTTGTTGAGCTTCACGAACGCTTCGAAGACGGAGTGGACGGAGCGCACCAGCGCCTCCAGCTCCACGCTCTTCTCGAGCGACTCTTCGACTTCATCCACCTCCACCATGAAGAAGGCGTCGTTCGGGTGGAACTTCTTCACCTTGGCCCGGCGCACGCCCTCCACCAGGACCTTCATCGTCCCGTCGGGGAGCGGCAGCAGCTGGATGAGGTGCCCGATGGTGCCGAAGTGGAAGATGTCGTCCGGCGAGGGGTCGTTGGTCTTCGCCTTCTTCTGGGCGGCCAGCAGGATGACGGCCTTGTCATCCGGCCCCTTGTGGGCCATCGCGTCCTTCAGGGCCGCGATCGACTTCTCACGTCCGACGAACAGCGGCACCACCATGTGCGGGAACACGATGATGTCCCGAAGGGGCAAGAGCGGGATGGTGAGTCCCCGCTTCTGGGCTTCCTTCTTGTCGTCACGTCCGAAGAACATGTATCCGCCACCCGCTGGCCTGCCAGCCGGGCAGGCCCTTCAAGAGTTGCCCACATGCCGAGCGCGCATGCAGGGTGAAACACCGCTCTATAACACGCCGCTCAGGGCCGCCGTTCCCGTCACAAGATTGGGGGTCCGGGCCCTGCCTTCAAGGGAACACCCCGGGGGTGGACAGTGTCCTCCCGGGGTTTCAGCGGCCCTCGGCCGCCACCTCGCCCTCCGGGCGAGCCACACCCAGGGCCTGGAAGAGAAAGGCGTACATGTCCGCGCTGGACTCGATGGCCTTCGCCACCTGGTCCGCCCCTCCGTGGCCCGCGTTCGCCTCAATCCGTAGCAGCGTGGCCGCCTGATTGCCCTTCGCGTTCTGCACCGCGGCCACGAACTTGCGCGCGTGCATGGGGTCCACGCGGTCGTCGTGGTCCGACGCCATCATCAGGAGCGCCGGGTAGCGCACGTCCTGGCGCACATGGTGGTAGGGCGAGTAGGCGTACAGCGTCTTGAACTGCGCCGCGTCCTCCGCGGAACCGTACTCCGGCACCCACGTGCGCCCGCTGCCGAACAGGTGGTAGCGCACCATGTCCAGGAGCGGCACGCCGCACACCACCGCGCCGAACAGCTCCGGCCGCTGCGTCATCGCCGCGCCCACCAGCAGGCCGCCGTTGCTGCCGCCGTAGATGGCCAGCTTCTTCGGCTGCGTGTACTTCTGCTTCGCGAGGAACTCGGCCGCGCCCGTGAAGTCGTCGAACACGTTCTGCTTGTTCGCGCCCTTGCCCGCGTCGTGCCACGCGGTGCCGTACTCGCCGCCGCCGCGCAGGTTGGCCACCGCGTAGATGCCGCCCGCGTCCAGCCACGGCAGGATGCTCGCGCGGAAGGTGGGCTGCATGCTGACGAAGAAGCCGCCGTACCCGTACAGGAGCGTGGGCGCGGTGCCGTCCTTCTTCAGCCCCTTCTTGTAGACGAGGAACATGGGCACCCGGGTGCCGTCCTTCGACGGGTAGAACACCTGCTCCACCGCGTACGCGTCCGGGTCCATGGGCACCTCCACCTTCGCCCACAGGTCCACCTTCCCGCTCGCCACCGACGTCTTGTAGACCTGCCGGGGCGTGGTGAAGGAGCTGAAGGCGAAGTAGGCGTCGTCCTGGTCCTCCAGGCCCGCCAGGTTGGAGGCGGCGCCCACGCCGGGCAGCTGCACCGTGCGCACGGGCCTGCCCTCCAGCGTGGTGATGCGCAGCTCCGTCGTGGCGTCCTTGAGGTACTCCAGCGCCAG
The DNA here is from genome assembly GCF_003611735.1 of Corallococcus sicarius. Lineage (GTDB taxonomy): Bacteria > Myxococcota > Myxococcia > Myxococcales > Myxococcaceae > Corallococcus > Corallococcus sicarius. The sequence goes on from NZ_RAWG01000163.1 coordinate 11,094, forward strand.
GTGGCCGCCCACCAGCGACACGCCCCCCAGGGACGCCTTCGGGTCCTCCGGCACCAGCTCCTTCCAGTTCGCGCGCTCGGGCTTCTTCGGGTCCACGCCGAAGACGCGCTGGCGCGGGGCGCCCTCGTCGGTGACGACGTAGAAGCGGTCCTTCCAGGAGAAGACGTTGTACTTGGCCCCCTTGCCCTTCACGAGCAGGCGCCAGTCCTTGTCCCCCGGGTGCTTCCAGTAGACGTCGTTCTCGCTCCAGCCGCGCAGGATGGAGACGAAGAGGTACTTGCCGTCCCGGGACAGCTCGCCCTGGAGGAACGTCGTCGGGTCACCGGTGCGCTCATGCACCACGACGTCGTTCTTCGGGTCCTGCCCCAGCACGTGGAACTTGAGCGTGGTGTAGCCCGGCCGCGCGTCCACCGGGATGGAGGGGGCCGTGGGCAGCCACTCGTAGTAGAAGCCCTTGCCGTCCGGCGTCCAGCTGGGCTGGGCGTACTTGGCGCCTTCAATCACGTCCACCTTGGACCACTCGCCGGAGGCCACGTCCATCACGTGGAGCACGGCCTCGTCCGCGGCGTTGGGCTTCTGCGCGAAGACCACGCGCTTGCCGTCCCAAGACGGCGCCCACGTGCCCAGGGACACGGTGCCGTCCTTGCTCCAGCCGTTGGGATCCAGCAGCACCTTCTCCGGCCCCGACTCGCCGTCGCGCCAGTAGACGATGGCCTTCTCCTTGTCCTTGTGGGTGCGCATGAAGAAGTAGCGCTGGCCGCGCCGCGCGGGGGCGGAGACGGAGTCCACATAGAACAGGTCCTTGAAGCGCTTCGCCAGCGCGTCCCGGCCCGGCATCTTGTCGATGGCGTCGCGGGCCAGCGCGTCCTGGGCCTTCATCCAGGCCTGGACCTCCGGCGACTTCTCGTTCTCCAGCCAGCGGTACGGGTCCGCCACCTGCTGTCCGTGCAGCGTGTCCACCACCGCATCCGCGCGGGTCGCCGGGTAAGCCATGCGTGAAGGGCCCTCCTGGGCCGGTGCGCCCGCGCCCACCGCCGACTGCGCATCCGATGACGCGGACGCGGGGACCTCTTCGCGCGTGGCTTCCTTCGTGGAAGCGCAGGCCGCGAGCGACAACAGGGCGGGCACGAGCAGCTTTCTCATGGGGCACAGCAGATACAAGAAGGCCCCGCCCCCGGCCCGGAAAAAGTGCGGGCTCGCCCTCCCGCCTGGCCCCACGAAAGGACACGGGGCCCGCCCCGGTCCCGCGGAGCTTCCCGCGGGTTCACCGTGACGCGCCCCGTCATGCCCTCACGGCCGCTTGCGCGGGTCGGGCTGCCTCAGGCCGATTCCTTCTTCGGCTCCGGGGTCTCCTTGTTGTCCTGCGAGTGGAGCACCACGGGCTCGCTCTTCTTGAGGATGACCTCCTCGGAGATGAGCACCTCGCGGGCCGTCTTGCGGGACGGGATCTCGTACATCACGTCCAGCATGGCCGTCTCCAGGATGGAGCGCAGGCCTCGGGCGCCGGCCTTGCGGCGGATGGCCTCCGACGCGATGGCCTTGAGGGCCCCGTCGGTGAACTTCAGCGACACGCCGTCCAGTTCGAAGAGCTTGCGGTACTGCTTGGTGAGCGCGTTCTTGGGCTCGCCCAGGATGTTCACCAGCGCGACCTCGTCCAGCTCCTCCAGCGCGGTGATGATGGGCAGACGGCCGATGAACTCCGGAATCATGCCGAACTTGAGCAGGTCCTCCGGCTCCACCTGGCGCAGCAGCTCGCTCAGGTTGCGCTGCTTGCGCGACTGGATCTCCGCGCCGAAGCCCAGGCTGCGGCCCCCCAGGCGCCGCTCAATCACCTGCTCCAGGCCACCAAAGGCGCCGCCGCAGATGAAGAGGATGTTGGTGGTGTCCACCTGCAGGAACTCCTGCTGGGGGTGCTTGCGTCCGCCCTTGGGCGGGACGTTGGCCACCGTGCCTTCGATGATCTTCAGGAGCGCCTGCTGCACGCCCTCGCCGCTCACGTCGCGGGTGATGGAGGGGTTCTCCGACTTGCGGGCAATCTTGTCGATTTCGTCGATGTAGACGATGCCCCGCTGCGCGCGCTCGATGTCGTGGTCGGCCGCCTGGAGCAGGTTGACGATGATGTTCTCCACGTCCTCGCCCACGTAACCGGCCTCGGTGAGGCACGTGGCGTCCGCGATGGTGAAGGGGACGTTGAGGATGCGCGCGAGCGTCTGCGCGAGCAGCGTCTTGCCGGAGCCGGTGGGGCCGAGGAGCAGGATGTTGCTCTTCTGCAGCTCCACGTCGTCCATCGCGACCTTGGACTCGATGCGCTTGTAGTGGTTGTGCACGGCCACCGACAGCGTCTTCTTCGCGCGCTCCTGGCCGATGACGTACTCGTCCAGCACGGCCTTGATCTCCGAGGGCCGGGGGATGCGCAGCTTGGTGTCCTTCGTCTCCTCGCGGTCGATCTCCTCCGCGATGATGTCGTTGCACAGCCCGATGCACTCGTCGCAGATGTAGACCGTCGGCCCCGCGATGAGCTTCTTCACTTCCTTCTGCGACTTGCCGCAGAAGGAGCAGCAGAGGGTCTGGTTGTCTCGCTTCTCCACGTTCTTACCCGCCATGAAATCCCTCGCTGCGCCTGAAAGGCCCCAACCCGCTTCGCATCCAGTCCCTGCCCCAGCCCAATCTAGTCAGCCCCCATCCGGGGCGTCCATGCACCTTCAGGGTACTTAACAAGGAGAAAATGGGCGCGAGGGGGAAAGCAGAAAGCCGGAGGCGCGGGAACGGATTCCCAGCACCCCCGGCCGCCGACCGAGTCCCTGCCACCCCGGTCCCTGTGTCTACTTCTTCTCTTCGGCCTTCACGCCCGCCGTCTTCCGGGGGTCCTGGATGGAGTCCAGGATGCCGTAGGCCTTGGCCTCGTTCGCGCTCATGAAGTAGTCGCGGTCCGTGTCCTTCTCCACCCGCTCGATGGTCTGGCCGGTGTGCTTGACGATCAGCTCGTTGAGCTTGGCCTTCATCCGGAGGATTTCACGGGCCTGGATTTCGATGTCCGTCGCCTGCCCGCGCGCCCCGCCCAGGGGCTGGTGGATCATGATGCGGCTGGACGGCAGCGAGTAGCGCTTGCCCTTCGCCCCGGCCAAGAGCAGCACCGCGCCCATGGAGGCCGCCTGCCCCACGCAGATGGTGGAGACGGGCGCCTTGACGTACTGCATCGTGTCGTAGATGGCGAGGCCCGCCGTGACGGAGCCGCCCGGCGAGTTGATGTAGAGGTTGATGTCCTTGTCCGGGTCTTCCGACTCCAGGAACAGGAGCTGGGCGACGATGGCGTTGGCCACGTCGTCGTCAATCTCCGTTCCCAGCATGACGATGCGGTCCTTCAGGAGCCGGCTGTAGATGTCGTACGAGCGCTCACCCCGGTGGGTCTGCTCGATGACGTAGGGGACGGGCATGAAGGGCATGTCGATGGACCTCTAGAAGGGACGCCGGAGACCTACGGAAAAAGCCTCAAGAATACTTCGCCCGACCCTTGAGGAATTCAATCGTCTTTTCCTCGCGGAGTCGCAGAGACAACCCCAGGCGCTCGTCCGGGCCCTTGAAGTACTTCTTCACCTGGGCGACGGGCTGGTTGGCCTCGATGGCGAGGTCCTCGATGCGCTTGTCCACGTCCTCTTCGGACGCCTGGATGTTCTGCTGCTGGGCAATGGCCTCGAAGAGCAGCGTGCCCTTCACCTCCAGGACGGCCTTCTCGCGCATCTCCTCGCGCAGCCGGTTGAAGTCCAGGTTGAGCTGGCGCGGGTCGATGCCCTGGCGCTGCATCTGGCGGAAGGCGCCCTCCATCATGGAGTCGATGGCGCGCTCCACCATGGCGCGGGGCACGTCGAAGGCGTTCTTCTCCAGCAGGGCCTTGATGAGCGCGTCGCGCTCGTCCACCTGGGACTGGTTCTTCTTGGCCTTCTCCAGGTCCGAGCGCAGCTTGGTGCGCAGTTCGTCCATGGACTGCGCCACGCCGGTCTGCTTCGCGAAGTCGTCGTTGAGCTCCGGGACGATGGCCTTCTTCAGCTCCTTGACGGTGATGTGGAAGGTGGCCGTCTTTCCGCGCACCTCCTCCGCCTGGTAGTCCTGGGGGAAGACGTAGTCGATGTCCTTGGACTCGCCGACCTTCACGCCCTCCAGCGCGGCGATGTTGCCCTCGATGAGCTCGCCCGCCTGCACGCGCACGCCGATGCCGTCCGCCTTGCTGCCGGGGAACGGGTTGCCCTCCACCTTCGCCTCGAAGTCGATGGTGACCTGGTCGCCGGAGGCCACGGTGTCGCGGTCCGTGACGGGCTCGATGCGGCCGAGCGACTGGCGCATGCGCTCGATCTGCTCGTTGACGGCTTCGTCGGTGACGGCGGTGTCGCTCTTCGTGAGCGCCACGCCCTCGTAGTCCTTCGCCTCCACGCGCGGCTTCACCTCCACGCGGGCCTCGAAGTTGAAGGGGGCGTTGGGCTTGAGGCCGGAGTTGGTCACCTGGGGCGAGGCGACGGCCTCCACCTTGTGCTCGCGCACGGCGTCCAGGTAGGCCTTCTGCACCACGCGCTGGATGACGTCGTCCTCCACCTGCTCGCGGAAGCGCTGCTCCAGGATGCGGCGGGGAACCTTGCCCTGGCGGAAACCAGGCAGCTTCACCTGACCGCTGAGCGCGGCGTACGCGCGGTTGAGCTCCTCCGCCACGCGGGCGTTGTCGACCTCGATGGAGAGCTTCTTCTCGATGGGAGAGAGCTCCTCGACCTGGACCTTCATGCGGGCCTCGCTCGCCGCCTCCACGGGCGCCTTCGCGTCCCGGGGCGGCAACCGGAAAGTGGGACGTGCGGCTTTAGGGGATAGGCACGAACGGGTCAACGCGAAATGGGCGAGGAGGGACTCGAACCCTCACACCTTGCGGTACCAGATCCTAAGTCTGGCGCGTCTACCAGTTTCGCCACCCGCCCGACGCGTCGCGCGACCGTCCACCGCGTCCTACCGCGAAACCTCCGGGCGGGACAGGGCCCTCCCCGGCGCCCCCAGGGCCCTTTCGGGAGGGAGGGATGCCGGAAAAGAAACAGGGCCCCTTCAGCTTCTGAAGGGGCCCTGCGAGTGAGAGCGGAGGGAATCGAACCCACAACCTATGGATTAAGAGTCCATTGCTCTGCCAATTGAGCTACGCTCCCGACTGCTTGGCCTCGGCGCGTTGGCTGCGCGACACCGAGTGGCGGCGGTGAATACCGGTCGCCGCCCGCGCTGTCAAAACGTTTTTGCGCCCCCCCTTCCATTCCCCGTGTCGTGAACGGATGCCGGGCATGCGGCCGGGCAGTCCCGGGTCCACGCGACGATGCGAACGTCAGACCCCACCTGCATGTTGATCCTCACCGCGGTTCGCGCTGCAGGCCTGTAGCAGGGCCTGCTGGAGCAGCTCCCTTCACGAGGAGTGCGGCGTCCCCCGGGCAACCAGGTGGGCGGGCGAGGGTCGTCCGTCCTTTTCGAGGAGCAGTGGATGCGGGAGATGACAGTGATGGAAGGCAACGTGAAGGCGGAAGGAACGACGTCCCAGCATGGCGCGGCGTGGAACCGGGAGCGGGTGGACCTGGTGAAGCGGACCATCTGCCCGCGGGGGATCAGCGAGGACGAGTTCGCCCTCTTCATCGAGCAGTGCAAGCGCAGCGGGCTGGACCCGCTGCTCAAGGAAGCCTTCTGCGTCGCGCGGCGCCAGAACATCGGCAACCGCGAGCGGCCCAACTGGGTGACGAAGTACGAGTTCCAGCCCTCGGAGGCCGGCATGCTCGCCCGGGCGGAGCGCTTCCCGGACTTCAAGGGCATCCAGGCGAGCGCCGTGTTCGCCGAGGACGAAATCGTCGTGGATCAGGGCAAGGGGGAGGTGGTGCACCGCTTCAACCCGGCCAAGCGCAAGGGCGCGCTCGTGGGCGCCTGGTCGCGGGTGGTGCGTGAGGGGAAGCTGCCCGTCGTGGTGTGGCTGGACTTCGCCGGCTACGTCCAGCAGACGCCCCTGTGGGCCAAGATTCCCACGACGATGATCGAGAAGTGCGCCCGGGTGGCGGCGCTGCGCAAGGCCTACCCGGAGGCCTTCGGCGGCCTGTACGTGCGCGAGGAGATGCCGGCCGAGGAGTACGACGCCCACGCAGGCGGCCCCGGGCTCGCCGTCCACGACGAGCCCGTGCCTCCGACGGGCGCCTACGAGGTGCTGGGCTCCAAGCCCGGGCCGGTGAAGGCGTCCTTCCCCACCCTGGCCCCGGCCCCCGTCCCGGCGGCGGAGGCCCGTCCGGCGGAGGCGGAGGCGAAGGAGCTGGCGCAACAGCTGGCCATCGACGTGCCCCTGGCGCCCGTCGCCACGGCCAAGGCCACGGCTCCCGCGGCGACGACGCCCGAGCGTCCCAAGGCGAGCGCGGTGGTGGTGGCGTTCGGTCCGCACAAGGGGAAGACGGCCTCCGAGCTCTCCGACGACGAGCTGAGCGAGACCATCGACCTGGCGCACGAGAAGCTGATGGAGCAGCCCCGGGCCCGCTGGGCGAAGGCGATGCGGGAGAACCTCACCGCGCTGGAGGCGGAGACGGAGCTGCGCTGCCGGGTGCCCACGAGCAAGGACAAGGACGGCGCCGGGACGACTCCGGAGGCCTGAGTCCAGGAGCGTAGCGCTGGATGAGACAACGCCCGCGTCCCGGAAGTGGGGGGCGCGGGCGTTTGGCTTTGCGGCACCCTCACTTCGGCGCTGGCACCGCATACCCCGAGGCACGGAGCAATTCGATCAGGAGTCGATTCTCGTCCTCGTCGCTCAAGCCCAGCCTGATACCTGGACGTTCCCAGTGCCAGATGAACTGCATCGCGATGCTATCGGCATCCTCGAAGCAGTCCATGAACCGCCTCGCGAGCTCCGCAGGCCAACCCAGGCTCCAGCGCCAACATGCGCCGGAAGACCTCCGTAGGCGTGACGCCGTCCAGGATGCTCTCAAGCATGACTGATCACGTCCGAAGGTGACTGCAATCACGGCCGTTTCCGCCTGCGACACGAAGGAACTGGAGCGGCGCATCCATGAGCACGGAGCTGGAGGGAACCAGCGTCAAACGCGGCTTCGAGGGGGTTGAGACAGTGCGCCCAGAGGGACTTGAACCCCCAACCCTCGGCTTCGAAGGCCGATGCTCTATCCAGTTGAGCTATAGGCGCGGCGGGAAGCGAAGAAGAAGGGCGGACAACCGGGATCGAACCGGCAACCTCCGGAGTCACAGTCCGGCGCTCTAACCAGTTGAGCTATGTCCGCCGTCACTCACCCACACGTCACGGCTTGAAGCGGCGGTCTCCCTACCGTGGAAACCGGGGCCGTTCAAGGCCCAAATCAACAACCCTTCAGCAGGTTGGCGCCCCAGGCAGGACTCGAACCTGCGACCCCCGACTTAGAAGGTCGGTGCTCTATCCAGCTGAGCTACTGGAGCCTGCCGGGGAAACCCTTGCTGCTTGCGACGACTGCACTTCAAGTCGGGGCGAGAGGATTCGAACCTCCGACCCCCTGCGCCCAAGGCAGGTGCGCTACCAGGCTGCGCTACGCCCCGAGAAGTGCCGCATTCTTCGCCCAACGCGGACGGACGCGCAAGATCGCAGTTCCTGACTGCCCGTCTGCCCGGTCAGAGCGCCAACAGATGGCGCCGCATCAGCTGGAAGGCCCGGGCCCGGTGCGACACCCGCGCCTTCTCCTCCGGCGCCAGCTCCGCCATCGAGCGGCCCCCCTCCCCCTCCACCTGGAACACCGGGTCGTAGCCGAAGCCGTTCGTCCCCTTCGGGGCGTGCAGGATGAGGCCCTCGCAGCGGCCCACCTCCACCCGGGGCTCACCCTTGCCCGTCACCAGCGCCAGGGCGCAGCGGAAGGAAGCGGTGCGCTTCTCATCCGGTACGCCGGCCAGCTCCGCGAGCAGCTTCTCGTACCGGGCCCGGTCATCCCCCGGCGCATAGCGCGCGGAGAGCACGCCCGGCCGTCCGTCGAGCGCGTCCACGCACAGCCCCGAGTCGTCCGCGAGCGCGGGCAGGCCGGTGGCCTCCGAATAGGCGCGGGCCTTCTTCACCGCGTTGGCCTCGAAGGTGGCGCCGTCCTCCTCCGGTTCGGGCACGGGGGGCAGGTCCTTGAGGGACACCACCTCCACCGCGTCCCCCACGAGCACGCGCAATTCGCGCAGCTTGCCCGCGTTGCCCGTGGCGAAGAGCAGCCGGGGCTTCATCCCAGCACCTTCGCCTGCGCGGCGGCGAGCTGCTGGATGGCGGCGAGTCCTCCGTCCAGCATCGCGTCCATCGCCTTGCGGTCGAAGAGCTTGTGCTCCGCCGTGCCCTGCACCTCCACGATGCGGCCGTCCGCCGTGGCCACGAGGTTCAGGTCCACGTCCGCGGTGGAGTCCTCGTCGTAGTCCAGGTCCACGCGCACCTCGCCGTTCACCACGCCCACCGACACGGCGGCCAGCGGGGTGAGCTTCGCGAGCATCCCCGGCTTGTTGAGCGAGCGCATCGCCATCACCAGCGCCACGTACGCGCCGGTGATGGACGCGGTGCGCGTGCCGCCGTCCGCCTGGATGACGTCGCAGTCCAGCGTGAAGGTGCGGACGCCCAGCGAGGGCAGGTCCACGGCGGCGCGCAGCGCGCGACCGATGAGCCGCTGGATCTCCATGGTGCGCCCGGTCTGCTTGCCCTTGGCGGCCTCGCGCGCGCCACGGGTGTGCGTGGCGCGGGGGAGCATGCCGTACTCGGCCGTCACCCAGCCGGAGCCCTTGCCCATCAGGTGCGGCGGGACGCGGTCCTCCACCGAGCAGGTGACGAGCACCTTCGTGTGGCCGAACTCCACCTGCACGGAGCCCTCCGCGTAGCGGTTGACGTTGGGCGTGAGGGTGACGGGCCGCAGGTCCAGCGCACCACGTTGGAAGGAACGCACGGGGGGAGACTCCTGACGCGAGAGGACGTGAGCCTCCGGCTTTATCAGGGCCCGGTGGATCCAGCCACCGGCGCGGACGGCGTCATGTCCCGGCGCCGCGTCTCCCGGAGGAAGGCCTGCACGCCCTCCGAGATGGCCTGCGCCAGCGCCTCCTGGTACGCGCCCTTGCCCAGCCGGGCGCCCTCCTGGGGGTGGGAGATGAAGCCCACCTCAATCAGCACCGCCGGTGCCTCCACGCCCGTGAGGACGAAGAACGGCGCCTGCTGCACGCCCCGGTCCGCAGCCCCACTCCGGGCCACGAGGCGCGGGTGGATGGCGTAGGCCAGCCGGGACGCGTCCGAGTGCGCCTCCGTGCGCGCCAGGTCATCCAGGATGAAGGACAGCGTGGAGTGGCCACGCGCCGAGCGGGCCGTGGGCGCTTCCGCGTTCTCCCGGTCCGCCACCGCTCGCGCCGCCTCGCCGGAGGCGTTGGCGGACAGGAAGTACGTCTCGATGCCCTCGGTGCGCTCGCGCAGCCGCTTCGTGGGCATGGAGTTGGCGTGGATGGAGAGGAAGAGGTCCGGCCGCTGGACGTTGGAGAACGCCACCCGCTCCGCCAGCGCCATCGCCGTGTCGTGCTCGCGGGTGAGGAACACCTCGCTGCCCGCCGCCTCCAGCTTCTCGCGCAGCCGCTGGGCAATCTGGAGGGCGACCTCCTTCTCCCAGATGTCCCCCGGCCCCTTCGCGCCCTCCTTC
>NZ_RAWG01000164.1 GCF_003611735.1 Corallococcus sicarius
GTGGGCGGGCGGGCAGTCCCTCCCTCCCGTGCCGCCGTCCGCTTGTCCCCGGGTGTCGCCGTGCCGCGCCCTCCGCCTGCCCGCCTGCCCTGGGTTCAACGGGACAACGGGTCTACGGCAAGGTGGTTGGTGATGTGGGGAAGGGTCTCCACATTGTTCGGGCTCTTGCACTCGCATTGGAGGAGGCGCCGATGGCCGACAAGTCCGAAGTGGCCCGCCTGACCAGCCTGGCCCATCTCGATGCCGACGCCGTGGGGGCCTATGACGTGGCCATCTCGCGCATCGGACCCGCGCTGGTGCGCGAGCGGCTCAACAGCTTCCGCGCGGACCACCTGCGCCACGTGCAGGACCTGAACACGCTCATCCGCGACCTCGGGGGCGAACCGGTCGCGCTGCGCTCGGACCTCAAGGGCTCCGCGATGAAGGGCCTGACGGCGATGACGGGCCTGATGGGGACGGAGGCCACGCTGTGGGCGATGCTCGGCAACGAGGAACTCTTCGACCGGGCCTATGAGCTGGCGCTCCAGTTCGAGTGGACCCCGGCGGTGAAGGTCCTCATCCGGCAGCACCGTGAGGACGAGCGGCGCCACGGCACGTGGATCCGCGACGCCGTGCGCACCCGTCCCTGGGCGGAGGCACGCGCTTCCTTCCTGGAAGGCGCCGAAGTGGGCGCCTGAGCCCGCGCGCCTTTGCGCTGCTGCGCTCCCACGGGGGCTGGCATACGCTGCCGCGCGTGAGCGACATCACTGTCTATCAACCTGATTTCCTCTTCGTGGACGGACGCTTCCACCCGGGCCGGGCGCTCGCGGTGGGCGCGGATGGCCGCGTGCTCGACGCGGTGCCCGAGGGCGCGCGCGTGGAGCGGCTCGCGGGGCGCGCGCTGCTGCCGGGGCTCGTCAACGGCCACTCGCACGCGTTCCAGCGGCTCATCCGGGGGCGCACCGAATACGTGGCGTCGGGCCGGGGTCAGGACGACTTCTGGTCCTGGCGCGAGGCGATGTACCGCGCCGCGGAGGCCCTGACGCCGGAGGAGGTCTACGTCGCCTCCCGGCAGGTGTTCGTGGAGATGGTGCTCTCCGGCATCACCGCGGTGGGGGAGTTCCACTACCTGCACCACCAGGCGGACGGCACGCCCTACGCGGACCGCAACGCGCTGGCGCACGCGGTCATCCGCGCGGCCACCGACGTGGGGCTGCGCATCTGCCTGCTGCGCGTGGGCTACGCGCGCGCGGGCTTCAACGTGCCCGCGAACCCGCGTCAGCGCCGCTTCATCGACGCGGACGTGGACACGTTCCTGGCCACCACGCTGGAACTGGAGCGGGCCGTGCGCGGCGACGCGCGGGTGAACGTGGGGCTGGCGCCGCACAGCGTGCGCGCGGTGTCACGGGACTGGCTGACGCAGGTGGCCCGCGCCGCGCCGGCGGGCATGCCCATCCACATGCACGTGGCGGAGCAGCCGAAGGAGATCGAGGCGTGTCTGGCGGAGCACGGCCGCCGCCCCGTGGAGCTGGTGTCGGACGTGGGGCTGCTGGGACCGCGCTTCACCGCGGTGCACGGCGTGCACCTGACGGACGACGAGGTGGCGCTGCTGGGCCGCGCGGAGGCCACGGTGTGCGCGTGCCCGTCCACGGAGCGCAACCTGGGGGACGGCATCGTCCCGGCGGACGCGCTGGTGCGGGCCGGGGCGCGCGTGAGCCTGGGCTCCGACAGTCAGACGCTGGTGGACCTGCTGGACGAGGCGCGGCAGCTGGAGCAGCACCTGCGGCTGGTGCGGCTGCGCCGGGCGGTGCTGGACCCGGGGACGGGCACGCTGGACGGGCTGGCGGCGCGGCTGCTGGACATGGCCACGGTGCAGGGCGCGCGCAGCCTGGGCCTGGACACGGGAGCATTGGCGCCGGGCGCGCCCGCGGACTTCTTCACGGTGGACCTGACGCACCCGTCGCTGGTGGGCGCGGGGCCCGCGTCGCTGCTGCCAGCCATCGTCTTCGGCGCGACACCGGGGACGGTGCGGGAGGTCGCGGTGGCGGGCCGGTGGGTCGTGCGGGACGGCCGGCATCCGCTCGCGGACGAGAGCGGCCGGGCCTTCCAGGGGCTCGCGGAGCGGCTCTACCCGTGAGGTGGGCGGGGAACGATATGGCGGCACGGGCGCGGGCGTTGAAGCGTCAGGGACACCGCTCTTGCGGGGGGATTGGGATGCGCTCAGGGCTCTGGCTGTCATTCGTGTTGCTGGGACTGGTGGTGGCTTGCGCGGGGCGTCAGGAGCCGGAGACGCCGGACTACGAGGCCATCTACGACGTGCCCCTGGATGAGATGTGGCCGTCGGTGCGCGAGTACTTCAAGGACGCCGGCCTGAGCTACCGCGAGGACAAGGGCAGCCGCGTGCTGCAGACGGAGTGGAAGGAGGAGTTCGGGGGCTCGAAGATCGCGGGCTACTGGCACCGCTACATGGTCATCGGCAAGCGGGAGACGCCCACGAAGAGCAAGCTGTGGATCATCCGCATCACCAAGACCGTGAACAGGGCCCTCTCCCGACCCGGCAAGGAGCTGGAGTGGGGCGTGAGCCGGAGCATCGGCCCTGCCGGTGGCCGGGACACGGGCGCCCCTGGAGACGCGTCCTCGACGTCGGGTGGGAACTTTGGCGTCACCTTCGAGGATGACCAGGACCGGTTCGACTTCCCGCGCGGGGAGAATGGCTTCTATGCCGAGTCCGGTCAGGGCACGCGTGACCTGAACATGGAGTGGAAGGTCTTCCGCGGCATCGCGCCGAAGCTGGCGAAGAAGGAAGCGGCCGTGCCCGTGAAGCTCGCGGCGCGGGCGCCCGGTGCGAAGGAGGCGCCGGCCTTCACCGAGTGCGGCCAGACCATCATCGGCCTGAAGAAGCAGGTGAAGCCGGGCGGGGTGGTGCTGCTGGGTGAGCTGCACGGCACGCAGGAGGTGCCGCGCTTCATCGCGCAGTCCGTCTGCCAGCTCGTCACGTCCGGTACGCCGGTGTCCCTGGGGTTGGAGCTGCCGCTGGAGAACGAGGCGCGCGTGAAGCGCTTCCTCGAAAGCAAGGGCGAGGAAGCGGACTGGCTCCAGCTGATGGAGTCGCCCTTCTGGCGCAGCCCGTACCCGGACGGCCGTGGCAGCGAAGCGGTGGCCAACATGCTGGAGCAACTGCGGCAGCTGCGCGCGCAGGGCCTGGATGTGACGGCGTTCGTCTACGACCACCCGAAGCTCAACGGTCAGAAGCGCGAGGACGCGCTCGCGGCGACGGTGCTCTCGCAGGTGAAGGCGGCGCCCACGCGCTTGCACCTGGTGATGAGCGGCAACGTCCACTCGCGCACCGCGCAGGGCCTGCCGTGGGACAAGGGCTACCGCCCCATGGGTTGGCTGCTGAAGGAGCAGCTCGAGGATGTCATCGCTCTGGACATGGCCTACGACAGCGGCTCGGCGTGGATCTGCGCGGCGGATCAGAAGGGCCGCAAGCTGGACTGCGGCGTGAAGGCGACGAAGGGCAAGGACAACGGCGACCGCTTCTTCGTGCACGTCTGGGGCTCGCCCAACGCGGAGGGCTACCACGGCGTCTTCTACGTGGGCCGGGTGAACGCGTCGGAGCCGGCCATCCAGAAGGGCTTGGGGATGCCTTCGGACGCCGTGCCCGCGCAGGAGCCGGAGACCGGGAGCGCTCCGGCGCAGCCGGCATCCGGCTCGTAGTTCGATACGTCCGCGGCCAGGTCGCGTTTCCCTTTCATCGTGCAACTGGATGAGGGGAATCAAGCAATGCGCTCGGCCTGGCTCGTGGGATGGATGTCGTTGTTCTTCGTGGTGGGATGCGCGGGCCGGCAGTCTGTTGAGACGCCGGACCACGAGGCCATCTACGACGCGCCCCTGGATGAGATGTGGCCGTCGGTGCGCGAGTACTTCGACAGCGCGAACCTGAGCTTCCGCGAGGACCGGGGCAGTCTCGTGCTGGAGACGGACTGGAAGGAGGAGTTCGGCGGCTCGAAGATCTCCGGCTACTGGCACCGCTACATGGTCATCGGCAAGCGGGAGACGCCCACCACGAGCAAGCTGTGGGTCATCCGCATCACCAAGACCGTGAACAAGGCGCTGATGGCCCCCGGCCGGCAGATCGACTGGGGCGTAAACCGGAGGATCGCCGCCGGCGATAGCCCCGAGGACGGCGTTAGCACCGAGGACGACGGGGACCGGTTCAGCTTCCCGCGAGGGGAGAACGGCTTCTACGTGGACTCCGCCCAGGGCACGCGTGACCTGAACATGGAGTGGAAGGTCTTCCGTGGCATCGCGCCGAAGCTGGCGAAGCAGGAGCAGTTCGTGCCCGTGAAGCTCGCGGCCCGGGCCCCTGGTGCGAAGGAAGCCCCGTCCTTCACGGAGTGCGGTCAGGCCATCATCGGCCTGAAGAAGCGGGTGCAGCCGGGCGGGGTGATGCTGCTGGGTGAACTGCACGGCACGCAGGAGGTGCCGCGCTTCATCGCGCAGTCCGTCTGCCAGCTCGTCACGTCCGGCATGCCGGTGTCGGTGGGACTGGAGCTGCCGGTGGAGAACGAAGCACGCGTGAAGCACTTCCTCCAGAGCCAGGGGCAGGAAGCGGACTGGCTCCAGCTGATGGAGGCCCCCTTCTGGCACAGCCCGTACCCGGACGGTCGCGGCAGCGCGGCGGTGGCCAACATGCTGGAGCAGCTGCGGCAGCTGCGCGCGCTGGGGCTGGACGTGGCGGTGTTCGTCTACGACCACCCGAAGCTCACGGGACAGAAGCGAGAGGACGCGCTCGCGGCGACGGTGCTCTCGCACGTGAAGGCGGCGCCTGCGCGCTTCCACCTGGTGGTGAGCGGCAACATCCACTCGCGTACCGCGCAGGGCCTGCCGTGGGCCCCGGCCTACCAGCCCATGGGCCGGCTCCTGAAGGAACAGCTCGAGGACGTCATCGCCCTGGACATGGCCTACGACAGCGGCTCGGCGTGGATCTGCGCGGCGGATGAGGTGGGGCGCAAGCTGGACTGTGGTGTGAAGGCGACGAAGGGCAAGGACAACGGCGACCGCTTCTTCGTGCACGTCTGGGACGCGTCCAACGCGGAAGGCTACCAGGGCGTCTTCTACGTGGGCCGGGTGAACGCGTCGGAGCCAGCCATCGAGAATGGCCTGGGGCGGCCATCGGATGCCGAGCCCCTCGCGCCGACAGGTTCCACGTCCGGCTCGTAGTTCGATACATCCGCCGTCAGGTCGCGTTTCCTCTTCATCGTGCAATGGGATGAAAGGAATCACGTCATGCGCTCGGTCTGGCTGGTGGGATGGATGTCGTTGTTCTTCGCGGTGGGATGCGCAGGTCGGCAGGGTGTTGAGACGCCGGACCACGAGGCCATCTACGACGCGCCCCTGGAGGAGATGTGGCCGTCGGTGCGCGAGTACTTCAAGGACGCCGGCCTGAGCTACCGCGAGGACAAGGGCAGCCTCGTGTTGCAGACGGAGTGGAAGGAGGAGTTCGGGGGCTCGAAGATTGCGGGCTACTGGCACCGCTACATGGTCATTGGCAAGCGGGAGACGCCCACGAAGAGCAAGCTGTGGATCATCCGCATCACCAAGACCGTGAACAGGGCCCTCTCCCGACCCGGCAAGGAGCTGGAGTGGGGCTCGAGCCGGAGCATGGGACTCCCCATCAATCAACGGGACTTGGGCGCTCCAGGAGACGGGTCGTCGACGGCGAGTGGGAGCCTGGGCGTCACCTTCGAGGATGACCAGGACCGGTTTGACTTCCCGCGCGGGGAGAATGGCTTCTATGCCGAGTCCGGTCAGGGCACGCGCGACCTGAACATGGAGTGGAAGGTCTTCCGCGGCATCGCGCCGAAGCTGGCGAAGCAGGAGGCAGCCGTGCCCGTGAAGCTCGCGGCGCGGGCGCCCGGTGTGAAGGAGGTGCCGTCCTTCACCGAATGCGGTCAAGCCATCATCGGCCTGAAGAAGCAGGTGAAGCCGGGTGGGGTGATGCTGCTGGGTGAGCTGCACGGCACGCAGGAGGTGCCGCGCTTCATCGCGCAGGCCATCTGCCAGCTCGTCACGTCCGGTACGCCGGTGTCCCTGGGGTTGGAGCTGCCGCTGGAGAACGAGGCGCGCGTGAAGCGCTTCCTCGAAAGCAAGGGCGAGGAAGCGGACTGGCTCCAGCTGATGGAGTCGCCCTTCTGGCGCAGCCCGTACCCGGACGGCCGTGGCAGCGAAGCGGTGGCCAACATGCTGGAGCAACTGCGGCAGCTTCGAGCGCAGGGCCTGGATGTGACGGCGTTCGTCTACGACCACCCGAAGCTCAACGGTCAGAAGCGCGAGGACGCGCTCGCGGCGACGGTGCTCTCGCAGGTGAAGGCGGCGCCCACGCGCTTGCACCTGGTGATGAGCGGCAACGTCCACTCGCGTACCGCGCAGGGCCTGCCGTGGGCCCCGGCCTACCAGCCCATGGGCCGGCTCCTGAAGGAACAGCTCGAGGATGTCATCGCCCTGGACATGGCCTACGACAGCGGCTCGGCGTGGATCTGCGCGGCGGATCAGAAGGGCCGCAAGCTGGACTGCGGCGTGAAGGCGACGAAGGGGAAGGACAACGGGGACCGCTTCTTCGTGCACGTCTGGGGCTCGCCCAACGCGGAGGGCTACCACGGCGTCTTCTACGTGGGCCGGGTGAACGCGTCGGAGCCGGCCATCGAGCGGGGCCTGGGCAAGCCGGGCGCGAATGACAACTCGGAGTCCGCACGGGCGGTGGACACGGACGCGGTGGCCTCCTTCTGACGCTGGAGTCACGGACGGCTGGCATCGCGGCGTGGGCGGTGGCATGCAGGTGGCCTGACTGGAGGCCATCCCATGAGCGACACGCTGCCCGCGCTGCGGGCCACCCTGGCGGAACTGGTGGCGCTGGACACGACGTCCTCGCGCCCCAACGCGCCCCTCATCGACTACGCCCAGGCGAAGCTGGAGGCCGCGGGCTTCAGCGCCGAGCGTCAGCACTACACCGACGACGCGGGCGTGGCGAAGGTGAACCTCGTCGCGCGCAAGGGGGACGCCGACCGCGCCGCGCTCGCGCTGGTGGGCCACTCCGACTGCGTGCCCTACGACAAGGCGTGGACGGACGCGCTGCGCCTCACCGAACGGGACGGCAAGCTCTACGGCCGCGGCGCATGTGACACCAAGGGCTTCATCGCCTGCGCGCTGCACGCGGCCACGCGCAAGGACCTGCCCGCGCTGGACGCTCCGCTGCTCGTCATCCTCACCGCGGATGAAGAGGTGGGCCTCGTGGGCGCGAAGAAGCTGGTGTCCGCGGGCCTGGGCCGAGCGCGCCACGCCATCGTCGGAGAGCCCACGCGCCTCATCCCGGTGCGCGCCAACAAGGGCTACTGCCTGGCGGAGGTGGAGGTGCTGGGCAAGGAGGGCCACAGCGCGTACCCGGAGCTGGGCGCGTCCGCCATCTTCCGCGCTGGCCGCTTCCTGCACCGGCTGGAGACCATCGCGAACACCGTCCTGCGCGAGGACCGCGACGAGGGCTTCCAGCCCCCCTTCACCACGGTGAACGTGGGCCTCATCCAGGGTGGCAAGGCGAAGAACGTCCTGCCCGGCTCCTGCCGCTTCACCGTCGAGTGGCGCCCCATCCCCGGCCAGGCCGCGGAGCACGTCCCGGCGCTGATGGAGCAGATCCGCCAGGAGCTCGTGCGCGACGAGCCCGCCTACGAGGCGCGCATCCACGTGCTGCGCATGGACCGGGGCGTCCACACGCGCGGAGACGCGGACGTGGTGCGCTTCCTGGAGGAGGTCAGCGGCAACGCGTCCGAGACGGTGTCCTTCGGCACGGAGGCCCCGCAGCTCACGGAGCTGGGCGCGGAGGCCGTGGTGTTCGGCCCCGGCGACATCCGCGTCGCGCACCAGACGGGGGAGTACGTCCCCATGGAAGACCTGGTGCGCTGCGAGGCCGCCCTCACGCGCGCGGTGGCCCGCTTCTGCAACGGGCGTTGAACGCCACGCCGCCCGTCAGTGCCGGGGCAGCGCGCAGGTGCCCAGGTCGCGCAGCATCTTGTGCGCCTCCCCGAGCAGCGCGTGCCCCTTCACCTCCGGGGGCACCCGAGCAATGAGCTTCATGTCCGGCGTGAGCCGGTAGTAGCCCTTGGAGCGCTGCACCAGGGCGGCCACCTTCATGCCGTCCAGGAGCGCGTCCCCGCCCAGCGCCATCGACAGGCGGTTGGGGCCGCCCTCCAGCGCGCGCAGCCGCAGCTCCCGCATGTCGATCTTCAGCAGCGTCACCTCGGAGAGGGCGTCCACCTCGTCGGGCGCCTCGCCGTAGCGGTCCACCAGCTCCGCGCGCAGGTCCGTCACCTCGTCCGGGTGGCTGGCCTGGCTGAAGCGCTTGTAGAACACCAGCCGCTGGTGCACGTCCGCCACGTAGTCGTCGGGGATGAGCGCCGGCAGGGGCAGGTTGATGTCCGGCTCCACGTGCACCTTGGGCGGCTGGCCCTGCAGCTCCGCCACCGCCTCCTCCATGAGCTGCGCGTACAGGTCGAAGCCGATCTCCGCGATGGCGCCCGACTGCTTCTCGCCCAGCAGGTTGCCCGCGCCGCGGATCTCCAGGTCATGGCTGGCGATGGAGAAGCCCGCGCCCAGCTCGGTGAAGTTCTGCAGCACCTCCAGCCGCCGCTGCGCGTCCTTCGTCACCGGACGGCGGGTGGGCACCAGCAGGTACGCGTACGCGCGCTCCTTGCTGCGGCCCACGCGCCCACGCAGTTGGTACAGCTGCGCCAGGCCGAACTGATCCGCCCGGTTGACGATCATCGTGTTGGCGCTGGAGATGTCGATGCCGCTCTCGATGATGCTCGTGCACAGGAGCACCTGGTACTTGCGCTCGGTGAACGCCAGCATCACCTTCTCCAGCTGCCCCTCGCCCATCTGCCCGTGCGCCACGCCGATGGTGATGTTCGGCAGCAGCTTCTTGAGCTCCTCCTCCATGGAGTGCAGGGACTCCACGCGGTTGTGCACGAAGAAGACCTGCCCTCCGCGCGCAATCTCCCGCTCGACGGCCTCCTTGATGACGGCGTCGTCGTACTTCATCACGAAGGTGCGGATGGCCCGCCGGTCCTGCGGCGGCGTGGCGATGATGCTCATGTCGCGCACGCCGGACATGCTCATGTGCAGCGTGCGGGGAATGGGCGTGGCCGTCAGCGTGAGCACGTCCACCTGCGTGCGCAGCCGCTTGAGGGCCTCCTTCTGCTTCACGCCGAAGCGCTGCTCCTCGTCCACCACGAGCAGCCCCAGGTCCTTGAAGGCCACCTCGCCCGCCAGCAGCTTGTGCGTGCCGATGACGACGTCCACCCGGCCCTCCTTGGCGCGCTTGAGGATGTCGCGCACCTCGGGCGGCTTGCGGATGCCGGAAATCACTTCCACCGTGACGGGGTAGTCCTTGAAGCGCTTCTTGAAGGAATGGAAGTGCTGCTGCGCCAGCACCGTCGTGGGCACCAGCACCGCCACCTGCTTGCGGTCCAACGTGGCCTTGAAGGCGGCTCTCATCGCCACCTCCGTCTTGCCGTAGCCCACGTCGCCGCAGACGAGCCGGTCCATGGGCTGCGGCTTCTGCATGTCCGCGAGCACGTCCTCGATGGCCTTCGCCTGGTCCGGCGTCTCCTCGAACTCGAAGTCCGCCTCGAACTGGGCGTAGTACCGGTCCGGCGGCTGGAAGGCGTAGCCCGGGTGCGCCTTGCGCGCGGCGGCCATCTGCAACAGCTCCGCCGCCATCTTGAGCAGCTGCTCCTTGACGCGCTTCTTCGTCTTCTCCCAGCTCGTCGTGCCCAGCTTGTCCAGCTGGACCGTCTCCGGGTTGCCGCCCGTGAACTTCTGGATGAGCCGCATGCGGCCCACCGGCAGGTAGATTTTGTCGCGCCCCGCGTACTCCAGGACGAGGAAGTCCCCGGGGATGCCCTGCACCTCCATCTTCGTCAGGCCCGCGTAGCGCCCGATGCCGAAGTCGGTGTGGACGATGAGGTCGCCCTCCTTCAGGTCCTTGAAGCCCGCGGCGAACGCATCCAGCTTCTTGCTGCGCTTGACGCGGCGGCGGGAGCGGACGCCAAAAATCTCCTCGTCCGCGAGCACCACCAGCCGGCCTTCGGTGTCCACGAAGCCGTGGCTCACCTCGCCGGTGAACAGGTGCGCGAACACGGAGGGCTCGTAGAGCTTCGCCGGGTCGCCCAGGGCTTCCGTGTGGACCTTCACCATCACGGAGCGATCCAACAGCAGCCGCTTGAGCCGGTCCGCCTGGCTCAGCGTGCCGCACGCCACCGCGCACGCCACGCCGGTGTCGCGCCAGCGCTGCAGCCGCTCCACCAGCGGGGTGAGGGCGCCCTCCTCGCCATGGTGCGCGAGGATGGCCTCGCGCAGGTCCTGCGTCGTGCCGAACGTGAAGGCCACCGGCACTTCCATCTGCGTGAGCGACAGGCCACCGCCCTCCATCACGCGCAGGGCCTTGAGCTGCGCGGCCACGCCTTCGCGCGACAGGAAGTGGTGCTCCGGCGGGTAGGTGAGGTCCTGGCGCGCGTCCGCCTCCGCCACGCCCTTGGCCAGCTCCGCCCACAGCTCGTCCACGGCGCGGTCCAGCGCCACCGGGTCGTCCAGGTAGACGACGGGCTCCGGGGCCCAGGCGCGCAGGTAGTCGAACACGGTGACGAGCCCGCCCTCGAAGAAGCCGGGCAGGAGCCCCTCCAGGCCGAAGCCGGGCAGCCCCTCGCGCAGCGCCTCCAGCCGCTCGCGCAGCTTGATGGTGGGCAGGTTGATGCGGTCCGCCACCGAACGCGCGGCGGCCTCGGCGCGCGGGCGCGTGTCGTCGGTGAGGAGCAATTCGCGCGCGGGCACCAGGTCCACGGACTTGAGCGCGTCCACCGTGCGCTGCGACTCCGGGTCGAAGACGCGGATGGACTCGATGGTGTCCCCGAAGAACTCCAGGCGCACCGGCCGCTCGTACAGCGGGCTGAACACGTCCAGCAGGCCGCCGCGCACGCTGAAGGTGCCCTTGTCCTCCACCAGCGGGCTGTTCTGGTAGCCCATCAGCGACAGCTTCCGCGCCAGCGAGTCGCGGTCGAAGTCCTGCCCCACCTCCACCCGCTGGGCCAGCTGCGCCATCACCGCCAGCGGCAGCACGCGGCGGTGCAGCGCGCGCAGCGACAGCACCAGCGCGGGGAAGGGCGTGCCGCGCGCCAGGTGGAACAGCGCGCCCAGCCGCTCCGTGATGGGGCCCGCCTCCGGCGACAGCTCGTCGTACGGGAGCACCTCGTCCGCGGGCAGGCGCAGCACCCGGGGCTCCAGCAGGCTGCCGGTGCCGCCCAGGAAGAAGGCCAGGTCGTGCGCGAGCGCGTCCGCCGCCTCCTCGTCCGCGGCCACGCAGACGAGCGGGGTCTTCAGCTCCCGGTGCAGGCGGGCGAGCAGGTGCCCGCGCGCCGCCCCCTTCACCCCCTGGGTCCGCGCGCGGTGTCCGACGTGGAGGGTGGCCAGGAGGCGTGCGAACGCGTCTCCGGACGGAGGCGTGCCGCCGGGCCAGGGCGTGCCGTCTGACTTGGGGGGGAGCAAGGTGTCCATGCGGGGGCCCGGGAGGGCCCACGTGGCTAATTAGGGTGCTGCCTGCCCCAAATCAACGCTGGATGCTGAACGCCTGTCATGTGGCCGTGGAACAGGACGGCCGCTCAGCGGCACTTCAGGGCACCGCGCAGGCCGCCGCCAGCCGGACGTCCTTGTAGGCGGCGTCGGAGGTGGTCGCGGCCAGCGAGTCGCAGTCCATCACGCTGGACAGGCCCGTCAGCGGCTCCACCATCAGCACGCTCTTGGCGCGCTTGGAGGTGAACCTGAACTGGATGGAGCTGTCCGTGGGCGCCGCCGCGGCGATGGTGGCGGGCGTGCCGAGCGACCCGCGCAGGCAGTCCATCTTGTTGAACGCCGGCCGGCCGGAGCCCGGCAGGAAGCAGAGCGCGTGGATCGACGTGGCGTTCATGGACGCCGGGATGACGATGTCCGTTCCCGTCTCGCTGCAGCACCCGGGGCTTTGGCGGCACGACTTGTTCAGACAGGTCGTGCTGGGGCACGCATCCAGGCTCCACAGGTCCGGGTTGCTGAGGTCGTCTCCGCACCGCAGCCGCTCCCAGCGGGCCACGGTGTAGCTGCGGCCGTCCGGCTGGAGGACGTTGTTCTCCACCACGAAGCGCACCGGCTGGTTGGTGCTGATGGCCAGCTGGCGCGCCCGCAGGGCGGACGACCACAGCTCGCGCGTGGCGGCGTTCTCCCGCTGCCCGCCGATGCGGCCCTGCGCCCCCGCCACCGCCAGGGTGATGAGCACGGCCACCACCGCCACGGCCGTCATCAGCTCCAACAACGTCATGCCACGCGTCTGCTTCATGGAGTCACCGGGGGCGGCGGCCGCTGCAGGCCCACCGTCATGTTGCGCGCCGCGACGCGGAAGGTGTAGCGCCTGCGCGTGTAGCCGTCCTTCGCCAGGCCCTCTTCATCCGAGCCCGTGGTGGACGCGTCGCGGTTGATGCGCCGCGTGCGGATGACCAGCGTCACCTCCAGCTCGCGCACCCGCTGGCGCAGGCGCTGGATGACCTCCTCCTTCGTGGTCGGAGCCGGCAGGTCCTCCTTCCCCGTCGAGGAGAAGTTGTCCGTCTTGCAGTGGCCCGAGTTGTACTGGGCCACGTCGCAATCGGAGATGGACGGACGGACGACGCTCGGGGGCGGCGTGGTGTCGCTGGGGTACCACTCCAGTTGGTTCAGGGGGGTGCTGGCGGTCGGGGGGGGGCCGAGATTGACGACGCCCTCGCGCACGATGAGCTGCTCCACGTCACGGCTCAACACCGACCAGGCCGTCTGGTTCGGGGCGCGGTACTCCAGCGTGGGGATGCCGCCCTTCCAGTTCACCCGGTAGGCCGCGCCGCTCAGCCGCAGGGCCACCCAGTTCTCGATGTCCCCGGTGGCCTTCGTCCAGTGGACCGTGCCGGCGCAGATGTCCGAGCGGGGGACCTGGGCGTTCGCGGCCTTGATGACGAGCTTCGCGCTGCCCTGCTGCACGCTGTCCACCAGGACGGGGCAGGCCTTCTTGTTGCCCCCGCTGGCGAGCACGGCGAGCGTGGGGGTGGTGGTGTCCACCAGGGCCGTCGAGGGATTCGGGCGCGTGCAGAAGGTGACGCCCGTCGTGACATCCTCCTCGCGGACCCGGGGCAGCGTCGGACAGGGCGCCAGGGTGATCATCCCGTTCGTGTCCCCCCAGTAGAGCTGGAGGGCGTCCGAAGCCGGGAACCCAGCGGGCGGCGGCTCGAAGTCCGGGTCCGCGCCCAGCGTGGTCCCGATGCCTGTCTTCAGGTCCGGCTTGGACCAGACCGTGATGGCCGAGCGCTCCTGGTGGACAGGGGTGTCGAAGGAGATGGGGGTGTTGCCCATGCCGGTTCCCGCTCGGGACACGTCCAGCGTGAGCATCTCCTTCACGGCCCGCCCGGTGACCTGGGCGGTCATCGTCTGTTCTTCGAAGAGGGCGCGCTTCTGCATCTGCGTGCCCACCACCAGCCCCGTGGTGAGCACGACGACCCCGAGCGCACTGGCGATCATCACTTCAAGGAGCGTGAAGCCCCGGTCGTGGAGGGAGGACGGTTTCATGGTGCCATCCGACTCTGGAGGACGACCATCTGCCGGTCCGCGCGAACGCCCGGCTCATCCCAGCTCACCGACACCCGCACGTTCACGACCGTGCCCGCCGTGGTTCCCACGAGGTTGCGGTTGATGGCCGGCTCCCCCACCTTGCCCTCCTCGAGGGTGGCGGAGGCCTTGGAGTTGTCCACGTCGACGTCCACCGTGTACTTGCGCGCGATGACCTTCGGATCCGTGGGGGGCGTGTTCCGCAGGAGCCCCTCCGACGTCTGGTACATGTCGAAGCTCCGGCTCTGCACGACTTCGCAGGTCGGCGAACCCTGGCATCCCAACTGGAGGATGTTCTCCAGCTCCTGCTCCGCGATGATCTGCGCCTGATTGGCGGTCAGGGTGCGGCGGTTGGAGCGGGTCGTCTGGCTCACCACGGTCATCGCCGCGGCGACTCCCACGAGCATGACGGCCATGGTGGCCATGACTTCCAGCAGGGTGACACCCCGTGAGGCGCGCTGCTTCATTGCGGCAATCTCCCGTCAGGCAGCGGTTCCCACAGCATGATCTGCGAGCGTGCCGCCCCGCCCGTGCCGCCCGGATTGTTCCACTTGCCTTTGCCCTTGACCGTCATCTTGCCCGTGGCCGTGAGCACGAAGAGGTGCTCGTCATGGACCACCGGCGAGGAGATGGCATGGCCTTCCAGTGGCACAAATCCCATGACGCCGCTGGACTGGTTGGCGGTGTAGGACTCGCCCTTCTTGACCGGGTCCAGGCTGCAGATGTCCGCCGCCGTGCCCACCGCGGTCGCGGCGTAGAGGCTGTCCGAACTGAGCGTCACGCCACCCCACAGCTTCTGGCCCGCGCCCAGCTTCTGCACCCACAGGGGCTCGAGCTCCGCGCACGGCTTGCTGCCCGCGGGGTCCGTATCCTCGAAGGCAAGCAGGTGGTACCGGTACGTGGGGTTGGCGGGATCCGCCTCCTTGTAGCCGTCCGTGTACTTGTCAGGACTGTCGCTGGTGCCGAAGAAGAAGCGCACCGCGGGGCCCGCGTCCGTGGTGACGAGCTTCACCGCGATGCTGGAGTAGAGCTCCTGCAGGTCCAGCTGCGTCTGGCTCGCATCCGAGCGGCCCTGCAGCGCCGACGCCGCGTGGGCCACCATGCACTTCTTCACCTGGCTGCCCAGCTTCCGGGTCTTGCTCACGTCCTTGAGGTTGACGCGCCAGATGCTGCCGGCCGTGGTGGGCACGTACATGACGTCGTAGGAGCCGTCCTTGTCCAGGTCCAGCAGCGCCGTCTCGGCCGCGATGCCCGAGCCCTGCTCGAAGGTGATGACGCCCGCGTACCTGCCGTCGTTGCCGTTGTCGTACTGGAGCGGCTTGCCCGTCTTCATGTCGAGGATGTAGACGGCGCCCGCGCGCGCGGCGCCCGGATCGTAGTCGGTGCCGACCACCGCCACCCAGCGCCGGTCCTTGTCCTGCGCGGAGCCCCAGGAGATGCGCACCACGGAGGGCGCGTGCCGGGAGCCCGAGTTGTCCGGCAGCTTCACGGTGCCCGTGGTGTCATTCTGCACGGCGGTGGTGAACGCGGAAGTCACGTCCGGGTCCGTCAGGCTGAACTCCCACAGCGGCAGCGGGTACCAGGTCTTCGTCGGATCCGTGATGTCCAGCGCGAAGACCACCGGGCTGGACTTGCCCGTCGCGGAGACGAGCACCGTCTTGGCACCCTTCTGCTTCTCCTCCGCGGTCGCGGGCTTCCAGTCGTACTTGATGTTGTCGTTCCAGTCGTTGCGGTCACCCAGGTCCACGTTGGCGATGCTGGGCGACGCATCCAGCTGGGGGCGGACCAGGGTGCCGGAGTTGCGGAAGCGCACGTACTGGTTGCGGTACTGGCCCAGCATCAGGTTGGGCATGTAGGCGAAGACCTCCTCGCCGCTGCCGTACGCGCGGGGCGCCACGGTGCCGTTCGTCGGGCAGGACGTCGGGAGGAAGTAGCCGCGATGCTGTGGGGTCGAGATGCAGCCGTCGTTCACCTCATTGCGGAACGCACCCGCGTCGAAGGCGTGGAGCACGCCCGACATCGTGCCCACGAAGGCCCGGGTGCTCCGGGTCTCCAGGGGCTCCATGAAGTTCTTGCGGTAGATGTCGCGCTCGGTGCCCTTCGCGTTCTGGTACCAGTTGTCCTTGTAAGGCGGGACCACTAGCGCGACGGTGGAGAGGTTGATGCCGCCGAAGGGCCAGGGCCGGAACTTGGTGGCGGCCGTCGCGGCCCTCACGTTCTCGTATCCGTACAGCCAGTCGATCAGGAACTGGCGGTCGCTGGAGGGAAGGAGCGGATCCAGTGGATCCTCCAGCGCGAGGACGCTGCAGATGCCGTCGTGGTTCATGTCGTAGAGGTAGCGGCCGTCAATCTCGCTGTACGTGTTGCAAAGGGAGGCAGGCAGCAGCGTGTCGCCCACTTCGGCCACGTCCTTCACCTCCTTGCGCGCCCCCGCGTTGTTCATCGTGTAGAGCTTGCGGTTGAGCGGGTTGGAGGAGGCCAGCGACAGCGCCATCACGCGTCCGGCTTCCCAGCGCAGCTTCGGGTTGGTCGTGGGCGCCACCGAGCTCGGGTCGTAGAGCGACTGCATGTACAGGCGGCCGCGGATGGCGAAGTCCTTGGCGCCGTCATAGGCGCGCGTGCCGGCGGGCGGCAGGGTGCCCTCGCTGCTCCAGTTCACGCCCCAGTTCTGGCCCGGCGTCTCGTTCACACCCCAGACGGCGACGTTGCCAATCGTGCTGGGATTGGAGCGCGCGTAGGCGCCGGAGCGCACCGCCTGGTAGCCGATGTCGACGTCGTCGATGATGGGACGGCACAGCTCGCTGGGGCTGCTGATGTCCACCTTCCAGCACAGCTGCGAACCGGTGAGGCCCAGCGCCAGGATGTCGATCTCCACTTCCTGGTCGGGGTACTCCCCCTGGTTGTTCAGCGGCACCGGCACCCAGGTGGGCGAGTCGTTCTTCTCGTAGACGCCCGACGTGTTCAGCACGCGGCAGTCCACGGCGATGGAATAGGTGATGGTGGGCTTCACGCCGTTCGCGGTGCAGGCCCCGGCGATCTCCTCGGTCCAGCAGGGCGCCTTCGTGCAGCCGGTGCGGATGTTCGTGGGCGGATCCCCGGGGGTCGCATAGGGGGCGATGTCGTCCTGACGGCGGAAGCGGACCTTGGTGATGGTGAAGTTCGGGCCCAGCTTGTCGCCCGTCTCGTTCATGACGTCCGAGGACACCGTGGGGGACTTGGCGCCACCGCCGTTCTCCTTGTTGACCATGAACACGATGTCGTTGAAGTCGCGGTCACCGCCGCCGTTGAGGTCCTCGAAGCCGAGGATCCACCGGAAGGGGTCCGTGGTGGGCGCGCCCACGATGACGTGGGGCATGTAGTTCATCTTGTCGATCGCGACCTGGGGATTGGAGACCTCCGTGCCCGGACGCATCACGGTCACGCCCTCCATGGGCATCTTCAGGTTCTTGTAGGCAGGCGTATCCAGGCGGTTGAGCGTGTCCTGATCCAGCCAGCCGCAGGCGCTCTTGGTGGTGTTCACGATGCCGCAGGCTTCCGTGTCCGTGGGCGAGTTGCAGCCGTCATCGTAGCCGCAGCCGATGTTGCGCTCCGTCACCTTGTTGTCCGCGGGCGCCTCGAAGTTCTGGTCCAGGTTCCAGGTGGCCTTGGAGAAGAACACGGAGACGGCCGTCTGCAGGTGCAGCAGGCACTTGCCGTCCTCGGCGGCGACGCCCGTGTAGGGCTGGCGCTTGAGGCAGGGGGCGACCGTGTCCTTGGACGTGTTGTGTTCAGCGGCGTAGTAGACGACGGCGAAGAAGACGATCTCCTTGCCACCCTGGACGAGGCCCAGGTTGACCCGGCGGTCGCCCGTGTTGATGTTCTGGTAGTTGTCGTACTCGGGATCCAACAACGGCGGCACGGGGAGCTTGATGCCCCGGAAGTCATACTGGGAGACGTTGTAGTCCGGGACGCCGTCGGAGTCTTCGGTGGCGTCCGCGACGGGACCGAGGTTGCGTTCGACGTCGTTGTCGCTGTCGTCATCCACCAGCAGGAAGACCATGCGACCGATGCCCTCGTTGTCGTTCGCGGGCGCGGCCGGCTCCAGCAGGTTGGGGATGTACGGGAACAGGCCGTTGTCGCCCGTGCTGGTGTTGACGTCGTTGCTGCCGACCCAGTCGTTGGCGATGTTGAGGCCGCTGTTGTGCGCGCGGCCCGGGCGCGCGTCCGTCACGTCGGTCTTCGAGGAGAAGGTCTTGGCGCAGGTGTCCCACATCGCCAGATCGGGCTCGTTGTACTTCTTGCCCCCGGATGTGAAGGTCTGGTTGCAGCGCCGCGTCTTGCCCACGTACTTGATGGGCAGGACCGTGTCGTCGTCCGGCGTCAGGTTGTAGATGGCCTCGTGCAGGTCGAGGATGCCGTTGCTGTTCTTGTCGACCAGGTTGCCGCTGGCATCCGCGTAGCCGCGGGCCTTCACGTCATCCATGTACAGGTAGCCGAGCGAGTGCGACGCGCCGGCGGACTCGTACACGTAGTCGATGGTGACCGTCTGGTCGAACGGGAAGGTGATGTTCTCCGAGTCCAGCTTCTTGAGGTTGGTGTTGAGCTGGAGCCGGCCGTCGTCGCGCAGGATGATGGTGTTGTTGGCGACGGTGAGGCCGCCGGGGCCCAGCTTGAATGCGCCCTGCTTGTCGTTGGCCAGGTCGTCCTGGCACAGCAGCTGCGCGTGGGTCAGCGAGGGCGTCGCGACCGTCAGCACCAGCGCCGTGAGGGTTCGTCGAAAGAGCATGCGCATCACTGCTTCCCCTGGTTCTTCGGCTGGGACTTCGCCTTCGCTTCCGCCTTGTTACGCGCCTCGCGCACCGCCACCTGCTCCGCCATCTGCTTGCGCAGCATCATCCGTCGCGAGGGCGGAGGGGCCACCGCCAGGGTGGAGAGGAAGCTGGTGAGGTTGTCCAACTCGTCGCGGGACAGCAGGCGGGTGTCGCAGTTGGTCTTCGGGTTGATCCGGTGGGGGGACTCCACCCAGGTGCGGGCCTCCGTCAGGGACTTCCTGCGCAGCACCTGGTCCATGTAGGGCCCCACGGGCTTGCGGGAGCCGAGCAGCCCCGCCGGCTTCTCCTTCGGGGTCCGGGCCTGGTGGCATTGCGCGCAGGCCTTGTTGAAGGCCACTTCGCCGCGTTCCTGGGCGCTGGCGAGCGCCGGGAGCAGGAGCAGCAGGGGA
The DNA here is from genome assembly GCF_003611735.1 of Corallococcus sicarius. Classification (GTDB taxonomy): domain Bacteria; phylum Myxococcota; class Myxococcia; order Myxococcales; family Myxococcaceae; genus Corallococcus; species Corallococcus sicarius. Next base: position 18,881 of record NZ_RAWG01000164.1, read on the forward strand.
ATCAAGCGTTTCATGGGGGGGCTCGTGGGGAAACTCGTGGGGACAGACGAGGTCACGGAAGGGTGAAGGTGCTCCCCTCCTCCGGCTCCTCGTTGTCCTTGTTGTTGTTGTTGTTGTTGTCCGAGCTGCAGTTCTCCATCTGGCAGCCGGGCGAGAAGATGGATTCACCGGTCGCGTTGGTCACCAGCGCCTGGACCATGGAGCGCGTCGGACGGCCGTTCGCGGTGGTCACCTCGCCCACGGCGAGGATCCACAGCTGGCGGTTGCTGTCGACGGTGCTCTGGTCGTCATCCAGGTCGTCCCGGATGAAGACGCGGTAGCGCACGTTGTTCTGCTCCGGGTAGTCCACGCCCGCGGGGATTTCAGTCGTGCCCAGGTTGGTCTTGAGGATCGTGTACCTGTTCCACTTGTCCGCCCCCGGTCCGGGCAGCAGCTCGTACCAGGGGGGATTGGCGGCCGCGAGCGCGGGGATGTCGCCCACCGGAGAGGCCCCTCCCAGCGCGGCGGGCAGGCCCATCGTGGTATCGCTCCCGTTGTTTTTCAGCAGCAGGCGCAGCGCCTCGCGCCCTTCGGCGAGGCCCGCCTCGGCGGCGAAGAACGCCTGCTTCTGGCGGCGGGTGTCCGCCTGGGTGTCCGCTTCGCGGCCCACCACGCTGAAGCTGAGCATCACCGCCATCGTCACGACGGCGACCACGCCCAGCGCGAGCAGGAGCGTGAAGCCCCGCGGCTGACGGCGGTGGGAGTTTGGACGAAGCACGATCAAGGACTCCTTCGCGCGCCCCTGGGGGGAGGCACAGCGTTGAGTCCGATGTTGAGCAATTCGCGTGCCGGGAGGGCTGGCACCCAACCGGCCGGAATAAGGGGGGTGGGCTGGAACGGGGGGTGCCGTTTGACGTCACGCGGCTCCGCAAAGTTTGCGAGCCCCCCATTCCTTGCGACATCACCGCCCTTTTCCAGCGGGGGTGAGGCTAGCGCTGGCCGCTGCGGAGGGCGGCGCGCAGGCGGAGCATGTCATTCAGGACGCCCGGGTCCACCAGCTCCAGGGCGGCCTGCTGGGAGAGGGCGCGCGGAGACTGGCGGAACTCCTCCTCGTCCTCCTCGCCGCCCTTGCCACCCTTCTTGTCGTCGCCGCCGCCCTTGTCGCCGCCCTTGGGCATCAGCGCCACCGGCTGCGAGACGCCCGGCTCCAGGCGGGGGAAGGCGTTGGCGTCGGCACGCACCGAGGCGAACAGGCTGACGAGGGACAGGCAGAACACGATGGCGACAGTGAGGGTCTTCATGAGCGGCTCCGATTCTCGCAATCCCAAGACGCCTGGGCGCCACGGGTTATTCACCCGGCGCGCTACTTCGCCTTGAAGGTGCGGATGTATCGTACCAGTGCGTCCATCTGCTCCGGGGTGAGCCGGTCCTTGTAGCCCTTCATCTTCGGGTTGTGGGACGAGCCGTTGGCGATCACGTCGCGCAGCTCGGCGTCCGTTTCGGCCTTCTGCCAGGAGGCCTGACTCATGTCGGCGATGGCCTCCTTCTGGCCCAGGCGCGTCTGGGCGCGGCCATCCGGCCCGTGGCAGGACTTGCAGCTCCTGCTCCAGAGCTCCGCCGCGTCGTCGGCCCGGGCCGCCGGGGCGCACAGCAGCAGGGTGAACAGCAGGCACAGCCGCGTCGTCATGCACCGTCTCCCGTGAGAGGGGGCGCCAGTATAGCGGGGGCTTCAGGACCCCGCGCGAGGCCAGAAGGGCGCGGACGGGCGGCCGGGGGGCTGGAGCCAGACGGACTCCAGGAAGCGCACCGCGTTCTGATCCGCGGTGTCGTTCCGGGTGAACGCCGCCTGCGCCCCCACCAGCAGCCCCAGCGTCACGAGC
>NZ_RAWG01000165.1 GCF_003611735.1 Corallococcus sicarius
TCTCCAGGTCGTGGCGGATGACGCCCCAGCGCTCCGCGAAGTACAGCGTGAAGAGGGCGGGCCGCCGCTGGCCCTCTTCACGCTGTACTTCGCGGAGCGCTGGGGCGTCATCCGCCACGACCTGGAGATGTTCTTCACGCTGGGCAGCCGCCAGCGGCTGAAGGCCCGCCTGCTCGCGGAAGGGGAGCGACTGGCGACCGAGGTAGAGCGGCTGGCGGACGAGTACCGGCCGAAGCTCCAGCCTCCTGGCCCCGCGCCCGTCGTGAGGTAGGCGAGAGGCCGCGGACCGGAAGATCCGCCGATGCCACCAGAAGTCCCGCCCTCCTGTCGGCGCCGGCCCCGTCGTTAGGTTCCTTTCCGAGGAATCAACACGAAGGGAGGACGGCAATGGCTTACGACGTGGTCATCGTGGGAGGCGGCCCCGCGGGGCTCAACGCCGCGCTGTATCTGGGACGCGGGCGCAAGGCGGTGCTGCTCTGTGACGCGGGCACGCCCCGCAACGCGGCGGCGACGCACATGCACGGCTTCGGTTCGCGCGACGGCATCCCGCCCCCGGAGTTCCGGCGCATCAGCCGCGAGCAGCTCCAGCACTATCCGAACGTGGAGGTGCGCGACACGCGCGTGGGCTCCGTGGAGCCGCACGATGGCGGCTTCCGCGTGGCGCTGGGCGACGGCACCACGGTGGACGCCCGCCGCATCCTCCTCGCATTGGGCATGGTGGACGTGCTGCCGGACATCCCGGGCTACCGCGAGCTGTGGGGCACCACCGTCTTCCAGTGCCCGTACTGTCACGGCTGGGAGGTGCAGGACCAACCCTTCGGCGTGCTCGCCACCGACCCGATGTTCCTGGACTTCGCGTCCGTCGTGCAGGGCTGGTCGCGCGACGTCACCGTCTTCACCCACGGCACCTTCCCGGTGCCGCCCGAGCAGCGTGAGCGGCTCCATCACCTGGGCATCGGGCTGGAGGAGCGGAAGATCCGCGCGCTCCACGGGAAGGACGGCCACCTGGAGGCCGTGGAGCTGGAGGATGGAACAAGGGTGCCCCGGCGTGTCCTGTTCTCCGCGCCACCGCAGCGGCAGCCGGAGCTCGTCACGAAGCTGGGTGTCGCGCTGGATGAACAGGGCTTCGTGAAGGTGAACCCCCTGGGGGAGACGTCCGTGCCGGGCATCAGCGCCGCGGGGGACCTGACGACGCGTCTGCAGGGTGCGGTCATGGCCGCGAGCGCGGGCGCCGTCGCCGGGGCCATGCTGAACCACGGCCTCCTCATGGAGGACGCGGACCGTCGCTACACGGCCGCGACGGGGAAGACTCCGCCCGCGCGGCTGAAGCCGCACTGAGGCGTGTTCAGGGCCGTGAGGTCGCGCAGTGCTGCTTGCGCCACCTCATGGAGGATGCGGACCGCCGCGATACGGCCGCGCTGGAGAGGCCTCCACCCGCGCGGCTGAAGCCGCACTGAGCGAAGACGCCGCGCGGTGCTGCTTGCGCCACTGGGCGGGCGTGAACCCCTCCGCGCGCCGGAACAGCCGGATGAAGTGCGTGGGGTCCGCGTAGCCCACGCGCTCGGCGATGATGTCGATGCGCTCGTCCGTGGACAGCAGCCGCCGCCGCGCCTCCGCGAGCCGGCCGGAGATGATCCACTCCACCGCGCTGTGCCCCGTGGCCTGCTTGAGCGCCGTCGTCACGTGCGCGGGGGAGCGGCCCACGGCGGCGGCCACCTCGCGCAGCGAGATGGGCCCCAGGCAGTGCCGCTCGATGAACGTGAGCGCCTCGCCCACCAGCGATGCCCGCGAGTCCGAGGGCGTCCACGCGCCACCGGAGCGGGCCACCTCCGCGAGCACGAGCGAGAACAGGCTGCGCACCACCTGCTCCCTCAGGGGATGGGCGGGGGCGCGCGTCTCCTCGCGAAGCTCCGACAGCAGCCGGACCAGGTGCTCCTGCCGGCCGGAGGGGATGGGCACGACGGCGGAGGCGCCCTGGCGCACGCGCTCGAAGGGCTCCAGCAGTGGCCCCACCTCCGACTGGAGGAAGGCGGCGGGGTGGAAGCCCAGCCCCAGGACCTCCGCCCGCTCGGTGGTGATCAGCCGGTGCCTCTCCCCGGAGGGGATGAGCAGCACGTCGCCCGGGGACAGCGTCAGCCGGGTGCGCTGCTCCATGGTTGCCCGTCCCCCGATGTAGAGGATGAGGGCGGCATGCGCATGGGTGGCCGCATACGGGGCCGGGGACTGCATGGCCCCGCGATCCACGAACAGGGGGCCCGGCCTCGAATGTGAGGGATGCGCAGCAGCCACCAGATGCCTCCGCTTCCTTGCCGGGCGAGCAGCGAACCTCCTCACCCAACCGGTCCGGGCTCGGATGCATTCCGGGCCCGGGGGTTGCGCGCTCAGGTCCGCGTCTGGGGCACGGCCTCCCGGAACAGCTTCGCACCCAGCAGCAGCGCGAAGCCTCCCAGGAGCACCGGGACCGAGTTGATGGCGATGGCGGTGTGGAGGCTGGCCATGTCGGCGATCTGCCCGATGAGCGTGGGGGAGATGGCGTCGCCCAGCATGTGGATGCACAGCACGTTGAGGCCCATGGCGAAGGCGCGGAACGCGGGCGGCACGCAGTTGACGATGGCGGCGTTGATGGGACCGCTGTTGAGGAAGATGAGGAACTGGGCCACGCCGATGGCCGCGAACGTCAGCATCGGGTCCTTGATGTTCACCGCCAGGTACATGCACGGCGCCGCGAGCAGCAGCCCGATGCCGGACAGCCACAGGCCGCCGCCCACGCGCTTGCGGTCCATCTTGTCGCCCAGCCAGCCGCCCGCGACGGTGCCGGCGAGGCCCGCCACCGCGGTGATGGCGCCGAACACGAGCCCCACGCGGCCCGGGTGCTCCAGCCACAGCTGCCGCTCCCGCACCAGGTACGTGGGCATCCAGAACGCGAGCCCGCCAATGGAGAACGTCATCAGCGTGTAGCCCGCCGTCGTCGCCCAGAAGGCGGCGTTGCGGCCCAGGCCCCTGAGGCCCTCCATGAAGGGCAGCTTCACCGCCGCGTCCGGCCCGTCCATGGCGCCGCGCTGGGGTTCCGGCATGAAGAAGGCCATGGTGCCCAGCACGAGCCCCGGCACGCCGCCCGCGAAGAACGCCGCGTGCCACGAATACGACTGCGTCAGCCAGCCGCCCAGGCCGTAGCCCATCGCGGAGCCCACCGGGATGGCGATGTAGAAGTACGACAGCATCCGCGTGCGCTGCTCGCGCGGGTACAAATCCGAGATGATGGACGGCGCCACCGCGCCATAGCCCGCCTCGCCAATGCCAATCACGGCGCGCGCCAGCAGGAGCGCCGTGAACGTGGACGCAAGCCCGCTGGCCCCGGTGGCCAGGCTCCACAGCAGCACGCCGCCCGCCACCAGCAGCCGGCGCGGCACCCGGTCCCCCAGGAAGCCGCCCAGCGGCGACGCCAGCATGAACACGACGATGAAGACGGTGCCCAGCAGCCCCGACTGCGCGTCGTTGATGCCGAAGTCCTTCTGAATCTCCGGCAGCGCGACGGCGATGATGTACCGGTCGAGGTAGTTGACCAGGTTGATGAGGGTCAGGATGAACAGCGCGTAGCCCGCGCGCACGGGCTGCGTGGCGGGCGCGCTGGACGGGGCGGTGGCAGAAGAGGCGTTCATGAGGAGGAGGGGGCGGAGCCGAAGCGGTGGACCAGCAGGCCCCAGCGCAGGCCGCGGTCGCTCACGCGGCACGTGTCCAGGCCCAGCGCCTTCACCGCTTCGCGCAGGATGAGGGCACCCGCGGGGATGACGTCCGCGCGCTTGGGCTGAAGGCCGGGCAGCGCGCGACGGGCGTCCAGGGGCAGGGTGCACAGCATGTCCGTGAGCGCGTCCAGCTCCCCCCGGGACAGCGTGCCGCCGTGGACCTGCTCCGCGTCGTAGGTCGCCATCCGGTGCTGGAGCGCGTACAGCGTCGTCACCGTGCCGGCCACGCCCACCAGCATCGCGGCGGGCGGCGTCGGCGGCAGGGCCGCGAAGGTGTGGCGCAGGTGCGCTTCAATGGCGGCGCGCTCGTCGGATGAAGGCGGGTCGGTGCGCACGAAGCGCTCGGTGAGCCGCACGGCGCCCACGTCGAAGCTGTGGCGGAAGGCCACGGTGCCGGCGTCGCTGCCGTAGATGAACTCCGTGGAGCCGCCGCCAATGTCGATGACGAGCAGCGGCCCCGCGGCCTCTCCCGCGAAGTCCGCGGACACGGCGGCGAAGGACAGCTGCGCCTCCATCTCGCCGGGGATGATCTCCACCGTCACGTCCGCGCGAGCCTTCGCGGCGGCGATGAAGTCCGCGCCGTTCTTCGCGTCACGCGCGGCGCTGGTGGCGGAGACCGCGATGCCCTGGGCGCCCAGGGCACGGGCCTCGTCCGCGAAGGCAACGAGCGTGGACAGCGTGGCCTCCATGCCCTCGGCGGAGAGCACGCGGCTGGTGTCCACGCCCCGGCCCAGCCGGGTGATTTCAGCGCGCTCCACCACCGCCTCGAAGCGCCCGTCCGGCAGGCGCTCCGCGACCAGCAGCAGCACGGAGTTGGTCCCGATATCGATGGAAGCAAAGCGCGGCATCCCGCGCACACTACTCAACGCAGCAGCGCTTCCAAAGCGTCCCCCAGGACCTCGTAGTCCGCCGGGGTGTTGTAGAGCTGCGCGGAGATCCGCAGGTGCCTCCGGGGCGCCTTGGGCCACGCGGTGACGGGGAGCTCGATGTGGTGCTCCTCGAAGAGGCGCACATGGAGTGGATCCAGGTAGAGCGGCGGGGCAGGGCGCTCCGCGGAGCTGTCCGGCAGGGCCACGCACGCCATGCTGCCCACCATCGACTCCGGGCACAGCGGCGAGGCATTGCCCAGCCGCGCGTCCAGCCGTCGCCGGGCGGCGAGCGCCTTCTCCCGGTTGGATGCCATCACCTCCGGCCACCCGCCCGGCACCAGCCCCCCGATGAAGCGGATGACGGTGGGGATGCACAGGTAGGGTGACGGATCACCCGTGCCCATCCAGTCGAAATCCAACCGGAAGCGCGAGCGGTCCGTGCGCGGCGAGTTGTGCCCGTGGCTCACCACCAGCGGCTTCAGGCCCGCCTGCAGGTCGCGGCGGACGTAGAGGAACGCGGCGCCCTTGGGCGCGCACAGCCACTTGTGGCAGTTGCCCGCGTAGTACGCCGCGCCCAGCTCCCGCAGCGCCAGCGGCACCATGCCCGGCCCGTGGGCGCCGTCCACCAGCGTCTCCACTCCCTTTTCGCGCACGCGGCGCACCAGCTCCGCCAGCGGCATCACCAGGGCCGTCTGGCTGGTGATGTGGTCGATGAGGAGCAGGCGCGTGCGCGGCGTCACCTGCGCCATCACCGCGTCCACCACCGCGTCGGCGGACGGCACCGGCCAGGGCAGCGTGGCCACCACCACCTTCGCGCCCATCGCGGCGCAGGCCACGTCCAGCGCGTTCCTCGACGCGTTGTATTCGTTGTCGGTGACGAGCAGCTCGTCGCCGGGCTGCAAGCGCAGGCCGCGCAGCACGGTGTTCACGCCGGTGGTGGCGTTGGGCATGAACGCGAGGTCGTCCGCGTCCGCGCCCACGAAGGCGCCGAGAACGGAGCGCGCCTCATCCAGCAGCGGCTCCGCCTCGCGGGCGAGGAAGCGCACGGGTTCGGATTCCAGGCGTGCCCTCAGCTCCGACTGGTGCTGGAGCACCGCCGTGGGGCACGCGCCGAACGAGCCGTGGTTGAGGAAGACGACCTGCGGATCCAGGCTCCAGTGGGAGCGAAGTGGTGCGCTCATGCGAGCGCACTATGCGCCTACTTCGCCGCGGGGGCGATGCCCCAGTCCGGCGTCAGCCAGCTGCCCTTCTCCATCGGGAGGGGCAGCTGGTTGTTGCCCTCGGCGGTCATCACCCACAGGTGCGCGCCACCGTTGCGGGTGGTGCTGAACATGACGAGCCGGCCGTTGGGGGAGAAGGTGGGCTCCTCGTTGTTGCCCTGGTCCTGCGTCAGGCGCGTCACCTTGCCCGTCTCTACGTGGACGGTGAACAGGTCGAAGGCGTTGCGCTCGTCGCGCGCGGTGAAGGCGATGAGGTCCCCGCGCGGCGACCAGTCCGGCGTCTGGTTGTAGTTGCCCTGGAAGGTGAGCCGCTTCACGCCGGAGCCGTCCGCGCCCATGACGTAGACCTGCGGGCTGCCACCCCGGTTGGACACGAACGCGATGCGCTTGCCGTCCGGCGACCACGTGGGGCTGGTGTTGAGGCCGTACGGCGTGTCGGTGACGGCCTTCGCACCGGATCCGTCCGCGGCCGCCACGTAGATCTGCGCGCTCTCACCCTCCGCGAGCGCGTAGGCGATGCGCCGGCCGTCCGGCGAGAACGCGACGCCCGTGGCCATCTGCCCGTTCGTCACCACCGGCTTCGCCTCGCCGCCGGGGGACTGCACGTAGATGTCCGGCCGGTTCTTCCGGTAGGACGTGTAGGCCACCTGCCCGGAGGCGCTGAGCGTGGGCAGGATGTTCGTGCCACCCTTGGTGAGCGCCTGCGCGCCCATGCCGTCCCAGTCCGCCACGTACACGTCGCGGTTGGCGCCCGACTTGCGCACGTAGGTGATGCGCGACAGGAAGGGGCTCGCCTCGCGGGTGAAGTGCCGGTAGAGCGCGTCCGCCAGCGCGTGCGCCAGCTGCCGGGGCTCGTTGGCCGGCGCGTCCTTGGCGACCTTCAGGTCCTCGTGGCCGGTGGCCACGTTGAACAGGCGCAGCTCACCGCGCAGCGCGCCGCCGTCCTGCGCGAGCGACACCTTCACGAGCGACTCCGCGCCCACGTCCGCCCAGCGGCTGAAGTTGATGCTGCCCGCCGTCATGCCTTCCTTCGCGTCGGCGGTGAAGCCCGCGCGGTCCAGCACCTGGAAGATGCCGGAGGCGGTGAGGTCGTACGTGAAGGCGGTGTCGAACGCGCCCGCCGCCTTCTTGTCGCCACCCTCCTGCACCGTGGGCGCGGGGGCCGCGAGCGGCAGCGGACGGAAGTTGGCGCCGGAAATCTCAATGACGGGCGCCTGCGCGAGCACCAGCGCGGGCACGAGGAGGAGCGACAGCAGGATGGCTTTCATGGGCTGAACACCAGGACGACCCCGTTCTTCTGGAGCGCGTCGCGAAGGGCATCGGGGGGAGGGGAGAAGGGAGACGCCTTGCGCACGGCGGCCACCACCGCCGAGTCGAACAGCTCGTTGCCACTGGCCTTGGCCAGGCTCACGTCCAGCACCTCGCCGGAGCGGCCCAGCCGCATCGCCACCTGGGCCTTGAGGTAGAGGCGCTCCGCGTCGGGGATGGTGTCCGCGACGTTGTAGTGCCGGCGCACCTGGGACTTCAGGAGGCCGTAGTACCGCTCGCCCTCCTGCACCGCCGAGTCGCCGTCGGGGTCGCCGTCCTCCGCGCCCTCCAGCTCCTCCGGCTCGCTGGGCTTCGCCGACTTGTCGAAGGCGCCAAAGAGCTTCTTGCGCCGGTCCTCCGCGTTCGCCTCGCCCTTCTGGGGCGTGGGCGCGGGGGCGGGCTTCGCGCCGGGCACCGCCACCGCGTTGGGGGAGGGCGCGGGCACCGGCTCCTGCGAGGGCGGCGTGGGCACGGGCTTCGCCGCGACCTCCTTGGGCGGAGGCTGCGCCTGCTCCTTGCGCGGCAACAGCTTGGGGTCGCGCGGCTTGCCCAGGCGCACCAGCGACGCGTTGATGGGCTTCTGGTCCAGGTCCATCTTGGGCGTGGACGTGAGGCGCGCGTAGAGCATCCCGGCCACGAGCACCGCGATGTGCGCGCCCACTGAGAAGACGACGAAGCGCGACAGCTTCGTGGGCCGTGCCACCAGCAGGCTGTGGGTCACCGCGGAGTCCATGCGCTAGCGCTTCGCTTCCTTCGACTTGCCCTTGCCGCCGCCGGCCGTGGGCGTCTTGTTCCCGGGGTTGGACGCCTTGCCGCCGGTGGACGGGTCCGTGATCATCCCCACATTCTTGATGCCCGCGCGCTGGGCCGCGGCCATCACCTCCACCACGACGCCATACGGCACGTCGCGGTCCGCGTGGAGGTAGACCTCCTTGTCCGCCTGCGCCTTGGCGTTGGCGGCGAGCTTCGTCTCCAGCTCGTCCAGGGGCACTTCCGCGTCACCGATGTAGACCTTCTTGCCCGCGTCGATGGAGAGGACGACCTTCTTCTCCGTCGCCTCCACGGGCGTCGCCTTGGTCTCCGGGAGGTTCACCTTCACGCCCTGCTGGATGAGGGGTGCGGTGACCATGAAGATGATGAGCAGCACCAGCATCACGTCCACCATGGGCGTGACGTTGATCTCACTCATCGTGGTGCGGCCGCCGCCGCCTTTTCCGCCGCCCATGCCCATGGGTGTGTCCCCTTGTGCCTAGCGGAAGAAGTGCCGCTTGATGATGTTGAGGAAGTCCGCGGAGAAGTTGGACATCTCCGTGTCGAACACCTTGATGCGGCTGACGAACGAGTTGTAGGCGACCACCGCCGGGATGGCCGCGAACAGGCCCGCCGCCGTGGCGAAGAGCGCGTTGCCCACCGGCGCCGCCACCGTGGCGAGCGTCGCGTTGCCCTGCTCGGCGATCTGGTTGAAGGCGCTGAGGATGCCAATCACCGTGCCGAACAGGCCCACGAACGGGGAGGCGGCGCCCACCGTGCCCAGGAAGGACACGCGGTTCTCCAGCTCGGTGATCTGCGCCGTGGCCGCGCGGTTGAGCGCGCGCTCCACGTTTTCGATGCCGCCCAGCTTCGCGCTCATCGCGTCCTCGGAGGTGCCGCCCTCCTTGCCCGACTGCGCCAGCTTGCTCAGCTCCTCGTAGCCCGCGCAGAACACCTTCGACAGCGGCGAGCCGTCCAGCTTCTGGGCGGACTGGTAGATGGCCTCCAGCCGCGACGCCTTCCAGAAGGTGTCGAGAAAGGTAAGTGACTGCGAGCGGGCGCGGGACAGCTGGGTGAACTTCATGGCGATGAGGGCCCAGGAGGCCACGGACACCGACATGAGGAGCAGGAGCACCGCGAGCTCGATGAACGACGCGTCGCGGATGATCTCCACGTAGTTCATGGCGCCAAAGGCCAGGGGCAGGTGGGGTATCATGGGGTCCAGCGCGTAACATCCTGTACGCGGGTGGGTCAAACCCGCCGTGGGTGCCCGGTTGCTGCTCCTTTGGCCTGGGCTGAATAATTCCCGGGGACGGTCGTCTGGAGGGTTGTTACGGGCCGACGACCTCACACTTCCCGAAACACGGATGCCCACCATGAACGCGAGACTGCTCGCCGCATTCCTCTGCCTCGCCGCCCTGTCCACCGGCTGCGTCATTGAAGACAACGGTCCCCGCTACCCCGGCGATGTCCGGCTGACGTGGACCTTCGACGGTGCTCGCTGCGACGAGATGCGTGACGTCCAGGGCGTCGACATCATCATCGGCGGTGAGCGCCTGGACAACGACGGCCGCTACCCCTGCTCGGCGAACGGCTTCGACGGCATCATCCTGCACGACTTCGCGCCCGGTGCTTACACGTTCGACGCGGTGGCGGTGGGCTACGACCGGACGGCGCTCTTCACGTACCACGGCACCTTCGTGGTGGATGGCGACGTGTCGGTGAGCATCAACTTCCCGGTGGGTGGCACCGGCACGGGGACCTACGCCGAAATCAACTGGAAGTTCCCGACCGAGGCGGGCAGCCAGTACCCCACCTGCGGTCAGGCCGGGGTGGCCTTCGTGGACGCCCGGGTGGACGACGGCGCCTGGGCGCACTTCAACTGCTACGAGGGCAGCGAGGGCCGCATGGTGAGCACCCCGGACCTGGCCCCCGGGCAGCACTTCCTGGAGGTGGTGGCCATGGACTCGCTGAAGCGCCCCCTCTACTACTACGGCGGCCCGTTCACGGCGGTGGCGGGCATCCCGGCGACCGTCACGGCGGAGACGTACGCCATCGGCGGGGCCGCGGTGGGCTGGGAGCTCTACGAGGGCAACGTCCGGCTGAGCTGCTCGCAGGCCGGCGTCACCGAGGTGGGCATCAACTTCCAGGACATCTACACCGGCCAGTGGGTCTACGGCGTGGCGGGGCAGTGGTTCCCCTGCAACGAGTCCCCGGCCATCTTCGAGTTCCTCCGCCCGGGCCGGTACTTCGTGTCCTTCCAGGCCCCGGGGACGGGGGGACGGTCCTACAAGTCCTCCGGTGACCTGGCCCCCATCGACGTCTTCGCCCACGACTTCCCGGGCGTGCAGGACGCGCTGTACGCCCCGCTCGACCGCGTCCGGTAGCGACACGGGTTCCAGGCCGCGTCACATGCAAGGGTCGGAGGCCTCCAGGCTTCCGGCCCTTCGTGCGTTCCGGGGTACCTCCAGGGAGGCGGGCGGGCGTGGAGGAGGCGTTGGCATCAAACGTGATAGGGACACCCTCCATGCGGCAAGACAGCCACGGTCCCATCGGCGTGTTCGACTCCGGCATCGGCGGGCTCACGGTCCTCAAGGCGCTCATGGCGAGGCTCCCCCACGAGCGGACGCTCTACCTGGGGGACACGGCGCGGGTGCCCTACGGCACGAAGTCCAGCGAGGTGGTGACGCGCTACTCGCTGAAGAACGCGGAGTTCCTCCTGGAGCGCGGCATCAAGCTCTTGGTGGTGGCGTGCAACACGGCGTCGGCCGCGGCGCTGCCCGCGCTGTCGGCCACGTTGCCGGTGCCGGTGCTGGGCGTCATCGAACCGGGGGCCCGCGCGGCGCTCAAGCGCACGCGGGGCGGCGGGGTGGGCGTCATCGGGACGCCGGGCACCATCCGCTCCGGGGCCTACCAGCGGGCGCTGGAGGCCGGCCAGCCGCACGTGTCGGTGAAGGCGAAGGCGTGCCCGCTCTTCGTGCCGCTGGCGGAAGAAGGGTGGACCACGGGCGACGTGCCGCTGCTGGTGGCGCGCGAGTACCTGGCCGGCTTCGCGCGGGACGGCGTGGACACGCTGGTGCTGGGCTGCACCCACTACCCGCTGCTCAAGGGCGTCATCGCGGAGGTGGTGGGGCCGGGGGTGTCGCTGGTGGACTCGGCGGAGGCCACCGCGGAGGCCGTGGCGGAGCTCCTGGGCGCCCGGGGGCTGCTCGCGCCGGAGTCCTCCACCGCGCCGGAGCACGCGTACTTCGTCACCGACGTGCCGGAGCGCTTCGTGGAGGTGGGGGCCCGCTTCCTGGGGCGCCCCATCCCTTCCGCGGAGCAGGTGGACCTGCGCTTCTAGGGGCGTGCGCCGGGAAGCGCCCCGCCCCTAACGGACGTCAGGGGATGGGGCGGGTGGAGACCGACGGCGCGGGCTCCTCGGTGGTGGCCTTGAGCAGCTCCTTGGCCACCTGGAGCACGGGCACCTCCGACGCGTCGTCCACGGCGACGAGCGCCTGGGCGGCCTCGGTGCCGATGTCGTCCTTGCGCGGCAGCTGGCCGGTGGCCCAGGTGATGAGCCGCTCCATCAGCGGGAAGAAGTGGATCATCTTCAGCGGCCGGTTCATCCAGCCCACGGTGATGCAGTAGTACTGGTTGAAGGGCGCGGTGTGGTGGATGCCGTGGTGGTCCGGCGGCAGGATGAGGTGCACGCGCTGCAGGAAGCCGATGAGCGCGGGCGGCGAGTCCAGGTGCGACCACTTGTGGAACTGGTTGGTCGCCATCACCCAGAAGATCATCGCGCCCAGGAACGCGGCCAGGAACACCCAGCCCGGCCCGTGGAGCGGCACCGCCACCGCGAGCGCCGCGACGGGCAGCGACACGAGGCAGTTGTTGCCGTTGGTCTCCACGAAGTCGTGGCGGGTGATGGCCTTCTCATCGACGTGGTGCTCGCGGAAGGGGCGGATGAAGGCCTTGCCCAGGACGGGCATCTCCGTGGAGCCCCACGTGTCGCCCATCCAGTGGACGAAGCCCGAGACGAAGTCCGCGGCCAGGTAGCCCAGCACCACCGCGAGCGTCATCAGCCACGGCCCGGTGTGGTCGGTGCTCCAGAGCTTGTACGCCAGCACGCCCTCCAGCGACACGAAGGCGATGATGGAGGCGATCTCCATCGCGCGGATGGCGGGGGAGTACCCCTGCGCCAGCGTCTGGGCGTCCTGCAGGCGGACCTTGTCCGTGATCTTGTCCGGTTTCGTCATCAGTGGGTTCCCGCCCGTCAGTGATGGCGCACGAAACGTCGCGCACGTCAGAGTGCGTACGTACCCCAGCCCGTTTCGGGTTTTCAACACAGGGGCCCCCTGCCCGGTGGCCTGACGGGCAGGGGCGGATCCGTACACTGCGGTGGGAAACGCACACCGAGGGCGGGCAGGCACGGGAGTCACATGAAAGGTGCGTGACGCTTGCCTTGTGAAGCCCGGACCCCGCTGCTACGGTGCCCGACCTCGGCAATGGCGAAAACCTTCGAAAAAGCCGTCACGGGCTTCAATCACAACATCAAGCACAAGGGGAAGGTCTACCACGTCCAGACCGAGGACTCGGGTGTCAACAACCCCCACATCATCACCCACCTGTTCGTGGGCGGGAACATCCTCGCGTCGAAGAAGACGTCCTACGCGGACATCCTCAACGCGGAGAACCTGGCGGAAGTCGTCCGCGAATTGATGGAGGAGCAGCACAAGGAGATGCTGCGCAACCTCATCAACGGCGTGTACGACAACTACGAGTCCACGGTCCGCTCGTACCAGCCGGGCCAGCTCGCCACGGACGCCGAGGCCGCCGCCGCGCCGAAGTTGCAGCCCATCGCCGCGCCGCGCCCCGTTCCTCCGCCCCCGCCGCCCGTCGCGGTGCCGGTGTTGCTCCCTCCCGAAGTGGCGGCCGCGCGCGCCCTCAAGGAGAAGCCCCGCATCAACGAGGTGGGCGTGGAGACGCTCTTCGGAGAGGACCTCATCTCCGAGAAGAGCCTGGACGAGGTCATCTTGAGCTACCTCGCCAGCGAGGGTGAGCCCTCTTAAGGCTCCCCGGGGGCTCCCCTGCCGGCTCCTGTGGCCGGCGCGCCTCCTGGCGCCGGGCCCGTTCCTGGGGCGTGCTCCAGGGCCGTGGTAGGCTCCGGGGGCTCGCGCGCCCGGTCATGATCCAGTTCTTCCACGTCTACAAGGCGTACCCCGGCGATCCGCCGGTGTTGCAGGACATCAACCTGAACGTGGAGAAGGGCGAGTTCGTCTTCCTCACCGGGCCTTCGGGCGCGGGGAAGACGACGCTGCTCAAGCTCATCTTCTGCGGGGAGAAGGCCACCAAGGGGCAGATATTGGTGGGCGGCAAGAACATCGCGCGCATCCGCGAGTCCGCGGTGCCGTACCTGCGGCGCAACATTGGCGTCGTGTTCCAGGACTTCAAGCTGCTGCCGCACCGCAGCGTCGCGGACAACGTGGGCTTCACGCTGGACGTGCTGGGCGTGCCCCGCGCGGAAGGGCGCGAGAAGGTGCACCGGATGCTCAAGCTCGTGGGGCTGGAGCACAAGGCGAACTCGCTGCCCCTGCGGCTGTCGGGTGGAGAGCAGCAGCGCGTGGTGATTGCGCGCGCGCTCGTGAATGACCCCACCATCCTCCTGGCGGACGAGCCCACCGGCAACCTGGATCCGGCGCTCACGGTGGAGATCATGGACCTGCTCACGGACATCAACATCCGGGGCACCACGGTGATGGTGGCCACGCACGACGCCACGCTCCTGTCGCGCTACCAGAAGCGCACGGTGCGGCTGGAGCGCGGGCTCATCGTCTCCGACGAGGACGGCGTCAAGGCAGCCCGGCGGATGGTGGTATGAGCGTGCTGTCGAAGGCGGCCTACTTCGGGCGCTCGGCGGCTGGCGGGCTGAAGCACGCGCCCTTCGTCCACTTCATCGCCGTGTCCACCATCGCCATCGCGCTGTTCGCGGCGGGGCTCGCGCGTGGCGCGTCGCACGTGGTGGACAACCTGCTCGCGTCGCTGGGCGGGGAGGTGGAGGTCACGGTCTACCTGGCCCCGCAGCTGGGACAGGACGAGGTCCACGGCGTCCACACGCGCGTGCTGGAACTCTCCCAGGGCGAGGTGACGGTGGTGCCGCCGGACGCGGCGCTGAAGCGGCTCAAGCGCGAGCTGGGCGATTTGGGCGAGGCGCTGTCGGAGCTGCCGGAGAACCCGCTGCCCGCGACGCTGGAGCTGCGCGTGCCGGAGGCGCGGCGCTCGCCCACGGCGCTCCAGTCGCTGGCGAAGGAGCTGCGCGCGCTGCCCGGCGTCACCGGCGTGGACTATGGCGAGGCCGCGGTGGAGCGGCTGTCCGCCATCGCCCGCGCGCTGAGCTTCGGGGCGCTGGTGGCGCTGGTGGTGGTGCTGGGGACGACCATCGTCATCGTCGCGGCCACGCTCCAGCTGGCCATCTACTCGCGGCGCGAGGAGATTGAGATCCAGAAGCTGGTGGGCGCCACCGACCGCTTCGTGAAGGCGCCCTTCCTGCTGGAGGGGCTGCTGCAGGGGCTCTTGGGCGCGCTGGTGGCGCTGGGCGGGCTGTGGCTGTTCGGCCGGCTGCTGGGCCCCACGCTGGGCTCGCTGTTCGCGTTCCTCCTGGGGCCGGGCGTGAGCGCGCCGTGGGTGGAGACGCGCACCGCGCTGGAGCTGCTCGCGGCCGGGTGCGTGCTGGGGCTGGGCGGCAGCTTCGTCGCGGTGGGGCGCTTCCTGCGCGTATGAGCCGGCTTGCTTCGCTCCTGATGGTGCTGGGCCTCCTGGGCGCCACCGCCGCGCCGGCCCAGCAGGACGAGGAGGCGGAGCGCGCGGGCATCCGCGAGAAGCTGGCCGCGCAGCGCGCCACGCTCGCGCTGGTGGAGGCGAAGAAGCTCTCCGTGCTGGAGGGCATGGAGCTGATGGAGGACCTGGCCGCGTTCTCCCGTCGCCGCGTGCGCGCGCTGGAGGGCGACCTGAACCTCTTCCGCCGCCGCGTCATGCTGGCCGAGCGCGAGGAGGCCGTGCTGCGCGAGGCCCTGCGCGCCCAATTGCGCCGCCTGTCCCCGCGCCTGCGCACGCTGTACCGGCTCCAGCGCCGTCGGCCGCTGGAGGTGCTCCTGTCCGCGGAGGACTTCGCCGCGCTGATGTGGCGGGCGCGCGCGCTGGAGGCCAGCATGGCGGGCGACCTGGAGCTGCTGCGCACCGTGCAGCACGTCGCGGGGCTCCAGCGGCAGGCGACGCTGGAGTTGAAGCGGCTGCACACCTCGCTGACCCAGCGCGTGGCCTTCCTCCAGCAGCAGTCGAAGCAGGCCCAGGCGCAGCAGGAGGCGCTGGAGGAGGTGGTGGGAAAGCTGGCCGGCGAGGCGGAGCTGGCGAAGCGCGCCGTGCGCGAGCTGGAGGGCGCGGACGCGGAGCTCACCCGCATGCTGGTGGACCTGCACGAGGCCCCCGCGACGAGCGGCTTTGGCGCGCTGAAGGGGAAGCTGCCCCGGCCCGTGACGGGCATCATCGAGGTGGGCTTCGGCCGCGTCGTGAACCCGCGCTTCAACACCGTCACCGTGCAGAAGGGCGTGGACATCCGCGCCCCGGCGGGCAGCCCCGTGCACGCGGTGGCCGAGGGCACCGTCGTCTACGCGGGCTGGCTGCGCGGCTACGGCAACCTGCTCATCCTCGACCACGGCGATGACTTCCACACCCTGGTGGCCCACCTCTCCACCATCACCCAGGAGGTCGGCGCGCGCGTGGCCCCGGGCGACCTGGTGGGGGAGGTGGGCGACACCGGCTCCCTCAAGGGCGCCTACCTGTACTTCGAGGTGCGACGCGCCGGGCAGGCCGTGGACCCGGCGCCCTGGCTTGCGCCTCCTCCCCCCACCGCCCCATGACACTGTCCGTCATGACGCGGTGCGCCTGGAAGCCAGGAACGTTAGAAGCTGCCCGTCGGTGGTGGTGACGAAGGAGGCCCGCACGTGGACCTGATGGGTGGGATGCAGAAGGCGATGCGACGCGTGCTGGTGGCGCGGGGTGTGGAGTCGGAGACGGTGAGCGTCGCCGGCCAGGCGGTGCACCACTATGCGCTCCAGGGGCAGGGCAGCGGCCCGCCGGTGGTGCTGGTGCACGGGCTGGGCGGGTCGGCCAACGGCTTCGGGCGGACGTTCTTCGGGCTGGCGCGGCGCTTCTCGCGCGTGCTCGCGCCGGACCTGCCGGGGCACGGCTTCTCCGGGGAGTACTGCGGCGGGCCCACCTGCGTGCAGGCCCAGTTCGACGTGCTGCGCGCCTACTGCCACGAGGTGGTGAAGCAGCCGGCCCTCGTGGTGGGCAACTCGCTGGGCGGGGCCATGGCCGTCAACCTGGCGTCCGAGCACCCGGAGCTGGTGAAGGCGCTCGCCCTGGTGGCCCCTGCGGGCGCGGAGCTGACGCCCCAGGCGCTGGCGGCGCTGCTGGGCGCGTTCGCGGTGAAGTCGAACGCGGACGTGCGCGCGCTCACGAAGCGGCTCTTCCACCGTCCGCCGTGGGCCGCGATGTTGCTCGCGTCGGAGCTGCGCAAGTTCTACACGACGCCCACGGTGCAGGCGCTCGCGGCGGATGCCCTGGCCACGCAGGCCAGCATCGCGCCCCAGGCGGTGCGGGACCTGAAGATGCCGGTGCTCTTCCTGTGGGGTGGCAGTGAGCGGCTGCTGCCCCCGGAGATCCTCACCTGGTACCGGCAGCACCTGCCGCCCCAGGCGGAGGTGCACGTGGTGGAGGGCTTCGGCCACGTGCCGCAGATGGAGCGGCCGGACGCGTTCGTGTCCCACCTGGTGGGCTTCGCGGACCGGGCCACGCTGTAGGACGGGAATCGTCCGGGGGGCCGGGTGTAGAGTCAAAGGGGCTCGCAACGCCCCTTCCTCCCGCCACAAAGGACGCGCTCCCGTGACGACAGGTCTCCTCCCTCCGTGGCGCATGGGCCTGGCCGCGCTCCTCCTGTGGGGCGCCCCGGTGCTCGCACGGGAGCCGGCGCGCGCCGCCGCCAAGGACGAGACGGCGTACCGCCAGCTGGAGCTGTTCGCGCGCGTGCTCTCCTACGTGGAGAACAACTACGTGGAGTCCGTGGACAGGAAGACGCTCGTCCACGGCGCCATCCAGGGGATGCTCGACACGTTGGATCCGCACACCCTCTTCATGCCCCCGGAGGTGTTCCGGGAGATGAAGATCGACACGTCGGGCGAGTTCGGCGGGCTGGGCATTGAAATCGCGCGCAAGGGCGACCGGCTGGTGGTGGTGGCGCCCATCGACGACACGCCGGCGGCCCGCGCGGGCATCAAGGCCGGGGACGAGCTGCTGGCCATCGACGGGGAGAGCACCCAGGGCATGGACCTGGTCCGCGCGCTGCAGAAGATGCGCGGCCCGGCGGGAGGCCGGGTGCTGCTCACGCTCATGCGCGCGGGCTTCAACGCGCCCCAGGAGCTGGCCATCCTGCGCGACCACATCCGCATCGTGTCGGTGGAGGGCGCTCTCTACGACGGCATCGGCCACGTGAAGGTGAAGAACTTCCAGGACCGCACGGATCAGTCGCTGCGCAAGGAGTTGGACAGGCTGCGCGCGCTCAACGGTGGCCGGGAGCTGGACGGCGTGGTGTTGGACCTGCGCAACAACCCCGGCGGCCTGTTGGATCAGGCGGTGGCGTTGAGCGACCGCTTCCTGCCGGGCAACCTGCCCATCGTGTCCACGCGCGGGCGCGACGGCCGCAACGCCTCCGAGGAGCGCAGCCGCGACCGCGACACGGAGAAGGAGTACCCGCTGGTGGTGCTCGTCAACGCGGGCAGCGCGTCCGCGTCGGAGATCGTCGCCGGTGCGCTCCAGGACCACGGCCGCGCGGTCATCATGGGGACGCAGACCTTCGGCAAGGGCAGCGTGCAGACCGTCATCGAACTGGAGGACGGCTCCGGGCTGAAGCTCACCATCGCCCGCTACTACACGCCCAAGGGCCGCAGCATCCAGGAGAAGGGCATCACCCCGGACTTCCTCGTGCCGGAGGACTCCTCGGGGAAGGCCGGAAGCGAGGCGCCCCGGGAGAAGGACCTGCAGCGCCACTTCAAGGCGGAGCCCTCCCAGACGACGTCGGAGGTCGTGGCCGCGCCGCGCTCCCTGCCCGCGAACCTGAAGGACTGGGCGGTGACGGCGAAGCTCACCGACACGCAGCTCCGGGTGGCCCTCAACTACCTCCACGGTCTGGCGCCGGTGGCGTCCCGGGCCCCCGGAGGCAACGCGGGTCGCTGAAACCCCTTTCGAGGCTGGCGTTTCTCCAGGCAGTGCGTGTAATGCGCACAGCAACGAGGGAGACCGGATGCGACGTCCTTTCAATCGCGCGCTGCACGCGACGCTCAGTGGCTGGCTGGTGGGAATGCTGGCCGTGGGCCCCGCGGCGGCGCAGCAGCAGCAACACGTACCGCTGCGGCTGGTGCCGCGAACGCTGCCGGCGGCGACGGGCCCCCGCGTAACGGTGGTGGCCATTGCGTTGGATCCCTCGCTGGAGGGCGAGGCGCTGAAGCTGGCCCACTGGGCCGAGCAGGCCGTGGCGCGCTCCGGAAGGCTGGACCTGGTGCGGCTGACGGACGCGCTGGACGCCCAGGGCGCGAGCGCTCGCGCGGCGAAGGCCGTGGAAGGCAACGCCGCGTTCAAGGAAGGCGCGAAGGCCTACGACGAGCTGGACACGGTGAAGGCGCTCCAGAGCTTCGACACCGCGGTGCGCGCCTATGAGCAGGCGGACCTGTCGCGCGCGTTCCCGCTGCTCAGCCGCGCGCGGGTGATGAAGGCCGCGACGCAGATGGCCAACGGGGAGAACAAGGCCGCGGAGCTGGAGATGCGCTCGGTGCTGGCGGTGGATCCGCGCGCCCAGTTCAACCCCAACTTCTTCCCGCCCGAAGCGGTCGCGTTCGTGGAGAAGGAGCGCAAGGCGCTGCAGGAGGGCGCGGAGGGCACGCTGACGGTGAGCACCCAGCCGGTGCCCGCACAGGTGTTCGTGGACGGGGCCTTCCGGGGCGTGTCCCCGGTGTCGCTCACCGGCCTGACGCGCGCGGACCACTACGTGACGCTGGTGGCGCCGGGCTATGCCGTCACGGAGGGGCGCGCCCGCGAGGGTGACGCGGCCTTCCCGCTCACGCGCCTGCCCGTGCAGGCGCGGCTGGCCGCGCTGGTGCAGCGCATCGCGCGCGACCCCGACAGTGAGGACCGGGACAAGGCGCTTCAGGAACTGGGCGCGCTCGCGGGCGTGCCGCAGGTGCTGGCGCTGCTCGTGCGCGGCGGTCCGGGCAACGCGCCGCTGACCGTCACCGGCCTGCGGCTGGACGTGGCGGATGGCCACAGCCTGGCGTACGCGCCGGGCCCGGTGCCGCGCGGCGACGCGATGGCCACGGGCTCCGAGTCGCTCTTGACGGGGCTCGTCGCCCAGGACGCCGCGCGCGTCGGGGGCAAGCCCGTGAAGCACTTCGCCGGGGGCGGAAGCGTGAGCCGCCGCACGGCGGGCTACGTGCTGCTGGCCACCGGCGTGGCGCTGCTGGCGGGCGGCATCTACTTCGGCCTGGAGGCCTCCTCCAAGGCGGACGCGTTCAAGACCGCGCCCCAGGGCAGCACGCGCGCGGAGGACCTGAAGAGCACCGGCAAGACGTACGCGCTGGTGGCGGACGTGGGCGTGCTCGCGGGCCTGGCGTCCGCGGGCGTGGGCAGCTACCTCGCCTTCTACAAGAAGGACGGCGGCGGAAGCGACGCCCCGGCCCCGTCGTCCCGTCGCGCCGCCCCGGACCGGGACGCGAAGCCCGACGCGAAGCCCATGGGTGAGTCGCTGCCCATGCCCCCGCCGCCCGCTCGCACCGAGCCGGCCCCGAGGACGAACGCCACGCCGTCGGCCGTGACGCCGCCGCCCGCCGCGACGCCGCCTCCGGCCGCCGCGACGCCGCCGCCCGCCGCCACGCCTGCTCCCGCGGTGGAGGCCCCGCCGCCGCCCGCGAGGAAGCTCACGCGCAAGGAGCGCGAGGCCGAGGCGAAGCGCCAGCGTGAGGAGGAGGCCCGCCTCAAGCGCGAGCAGGAGGAGCAGCGCAAGCGCGACGAGGAAGCCCGGCGCAAGCAGGCCGAAGAGGAGAAGCGCAAGCGCGAGGAAGAGGAGCAGCGCCGGCGCGACGAAGAGAAGAAGAAGCAGCGCCCCAAGCTCGACGAAGACGATCTCCGGAACTACTAGCCATGCGCCGCCTTTCATCGCTCATCGTTCCCTCGGCCCTGCTCCTGGGGCTGTCCGCCTGCAGCCTGCTCGTCGACTTCGACCCGGAAGGGCAGCCCTGCGACCAGGGCAAGTGCCTGGAGGGCTACGTCTGCCAGGAGCAGATCTGCGTCTCCGGGGATGGCACCCCGACCGACGCCGGCTCCACCGATGCGGGCGCGGATGCCGGCGTCGAGGATGCCGGCTCCACGGACGGGGGCGGCACGGATGCCGGGACCTCGGACGGCGGGCTTCTTCCCGACGGCGGCCGGTCCGACGCGGGCTGACGTCATGGGCCGGGCCCGAGGCACCTGACCCGGGCCGGTCCCCGTGGCTCCCCGTAGCTCCCCGTCGCTTGGGGGGCGCTCAGGGCGTGGCCTCCGGGCCGCGCCGTGTCCCCCCTGACACGGCTGCTCCCGGGCAGGCAGCACCCGGAAAATCCCAGTCATCCCAGTGGTTTGCACGCGCTGTCCGCCCCGGGGGAGGACCGCCGGTGCGTGGCATCATCCATGCTCTGGAGTGGGCCCACGGAGGCATCAACGACATGGGCAAGCGTGTGGGAGTGCTGATGGGCGGGTGGGGCGAGG
>NZ_RAWG01000166.1 GCF_003611735.1 Corallococcus sicarius
CTGGAGGACGCGGGAGGCGGGGGCGAAGCCGTGGCGCAGGACGGCGGCCTGGGCGGTGTTGGACAGGCCGCGGTGGTGCAGGAGGGTGCCCTTGGGCCTGCCGGTGGAGCCGGAGGTGTAGATGACGTAGGCGAGGTGGTCCGGCAGGACGCGGGAGGCGGGCGGGTGCGTGGGCTGACGGGCGATGGCCCCCCAATCCTCGTCCAGGAGGACGCGCGAAATCCGCGTGTCGGTCCCTGGAGGCACCAGGTGCTTCTGCGTGAGCAGCACGGTCGCGCCGCTGTCCTTCACCACGAAGGCGAGCCGCTCGGCCGGATGGGACGGCTCGAGCGGGACGAAGGCGCCGCCGGCCTTGAGGATGCCGAGCATGCCGGTGATCAGCTCCGGCGAGCGCTCGCAGCACAGGGCGACGCGCACGTCCGGCCCCACGCCCGACTGGAGCAGGTGGTGGGCGAGCTGGTTGGCGCGTGAGTCCAGCTCCCGGTAGCTGAGCGTGGTGCCCTGGCACTCCAGCGCGGGGGCGTCGGGCGTGAGCGCGACCTGCGCCTCGAAGAGGTGGTGCGCGCAGGTGTCCTGCGTGAAGTCGACGCGCGAGTCATTCCACGTCACCAGCATGCGGTGACGCTCATCGGGCGACAGCAGCGTGACGTCTCCCAGCCGGCTGTCGGCCGAGGCCGTGAGCCCCGCCAGGGCGGCGCGCCACTGCGTGAGCAGCCGCTCCAGCGTGGCCGGACCGAGGCGCTGGACGCCGGAGACCAGCCGCAGCCGCAGCTCCCGCTGTGGGATGGCGACCGCGGTGAGCGGGTAGTTGGTGCGCGAGAAGCTCTGGGGATCGCGGATGTCCAGGTGGCGCGCGCCTTCCTTCAGCGAGGCATCGACGGGGTAGTTCTCGACGACGAGGATGCTCTCGAAGAGCGACGTGCCGCGCGGCACCCCGCTCCAGGCCTGGATGTCGGCGAGGAGCGTGTGCTCGTGGTCGGCCAGCTCCAGCTGACGCGCCTGGAGCTCCCGCAGCCACGGCCCCACCCGGGCGTGCGCGGGCAGCGCGACGCGGACCGGCAGGGTGTTGATGAACAGGCCCACCGCGGACTCCACGTTCGCGAGCGCGGCCGGACGGCCGGAGCGCGTGGCGCCGAAGACGGCCTCGGACCCACCCGCGTGGTGGGCGAGCACCAGGGCCCACGCGGCCTGCACGAGCGTGTTGAGCGTGAGCTGGTGCTTGCGGGCGAAGGCCTGCATCGCCGCGGTGTCCTCTTCGGACAGGGCCACCTCGCGCTCGCTGCCCTCGGCGGAGTCGCTGGCTTCACCCGGGAGCGGCTCAGGCAGGGCGGTGGGCGCGGACACGCCTGCGAGCGTGGCGCGCCAGAAGGCCTCCGCCTTCGCGGGCTCCTGGCCCTGGAGCCAGGCCACGTAGTCGCGGTAGCCGTGGGCCGGCGCGGCCCGCGCGAGCAGCTGACCGGAGGCGAGCTGGGAGTACGTCGCGAACAGCTCCTTGAGGACGAGCGCGATGCTCCAGCCATCCACCAGCAGGTGGTGGAAGCTCCACACCAGGCGCCACGTGTCCCCCGCCAACTGGATGAGCGCCAGCCGCATCAGCGGCGGCCGGGTGAGGTCGAAGCCCCGGGCCCGGTCCTCCGCGAGGAACGCCTGGAAGCGGGACGACTGCTCCGCGTCCGGAAGCGCGCGCCAGTCGAGCACCTGCCAGGGCAACGGGCTCTGGGCGTGCACGAGCTGGAGCGGCTGCTCAAGGCCCTCCCAGAGGAAGCCCGTCCGCAGCACCGGGTGGCGCGCCAGCAGGTGCTCCCAGGCGCGCTGGAGGGCGACCGGATCGAGCGCGGTGTTGAAGAACGCCCAGGAGAGCTGTTCGAAGTAGGCGCTGGAGCCCGGTGCCAGCAGCGCGTGGAAGAGCAGGCCGCGCTGCATGGGCGCCAGCGGGTAGACGTCCTCCAGCGCGGGCTGATCCTGGAGCAGCGCGTCCAGCAGGTGCGTGGGCACGCCCGCGAGCGGGAAGTCCGCGGCGGTGCGCGCGAGCGCCTGGGGCGAGTGGCGCTCGGAGACGAGGGCGCGGAGCGTTTGGGCGACGTGCTGGCCCAGGCCCTGGAGGGTGCCTTCCTGATGGAGGTTCTGGCTGTACGCGAAGGCGATCTCCAGACGTCCTCCGAGGATGAAGGCGGTGACCTCCAGCACGTGCGTGCGCGGGCCCTCGCCGCCCTGGACCGGCCCGGTGGGCAGCCGTGACAGGCGGAAGTGGGGCGAGGAAGGAAGGGCCGAGTCGAGCTGCCCCAGGTAGTTGAAGAGGACGGGCGCTCCCGACGCGGAGGACCGGGGCCGCGCGTCCTGCCGCGGACGCAGGTAGTGCAGCAGCCCGTAGCCCAGGCCCTTGTCGGGCACCGCGCGCAGGGCGTGCCGCACCTGTCGCAGCGCGGCGGCGGGGCCGTGGGACGCGTCCACGTCCACGAGCAGGGGGAACAGCGTGGTGAACCAGCCCACGGTGCGCGACAGGTCCACGTCCTCGAAGAGGTCCTCACGGCCGTGGCCCTCCAGGTCCACCATCAGGTGGGACTGGCCGGACCACCGCGCGAGCGTGTGTGTCAGGGCCGCGAGGAGCACCTCCTCCAGCCGGGCCCCGTAGGCGCCGGGCACCTCCTGCACCAGCAGCTGGGTGTCCCCGGCGGTGAGGGACACGGCGACGCGCCGCTCCGAGTCGAGCGTGTTGAGCCCCCCGGGCGCGTCCACCGGCAGCGGCGTGGGCGCGGGCAGGTCCAGCCACGCCGGAAGCCGGGCGAAGGTATCGGACCGGGCGTGGCCGTGCAGCCGCTCCGCCCAGGCCTTGAAGGACGTGCTCTTGGGTGGCAGCGCGGGCGGGAAGCCCTCGCGCAGCCGCGTGTACGTGGCGTCCAGGTCCTCCAGCAGCACGCGCCAGGACACGCCGTCCACCACGAGGTGGTGGATGACGAGCAGCAGGTGGCCGGGCGCGGTGGGGCCCGCGTCGAACCAGACGGCGCGCAGCAGCGGACCGTCGCTGAGGTGCAGGCGGGCCTGCGCTTGCGACGCGATGCGCTCCAGGGCCGCGGGCCGTGCGTCCGCGGGCAGCGCGGACAGGTCCTCGCGCGTCAGCGCGGGCGTCGCGGACTGCGCGTCGCCCAGGTGCTGCGTCCACCATCCCTGCTGGGACTGGAACCGCATGCGCAGGGCGTCGTGGTGGAGCAGCAGCTGTCCCAGGGCGCGCTCCAGCAGCGCGGCGTCCAGCGGTTGGAGGATCTCCAACAGCACGGCCTGGTTGAAGTGGTGGGGCGTGGAGCGGGGCTGCTCCAGGAACCAGTGCTGGATGGGCGTGAGCGGCACCTCGCCGGTGACGAGCCCCTGTTCGGCCTGGAGCAGGGGGGAGTCCCCCGCGGCCCGCGCCAGCTCCGCCACCGTCTGGTGCTGGAAGAGCTGCCGGGCCGTGAGGCGCAGTCCCGCGCGCCGGGCGCGCGAGACGACCTGGAGGCCCAGGATGGAGTCACCTCCCAGCGTGAAGAAGTTGTCGCCCGTGCCCACGCGCGCCAGGCCCAGCACCTGGGCCCAGATGTCCGCGAGGGTGCGCTCCATGGGGGTTCGGGGCGCGAGGAAGTCCTCGCCGGAAGCCGCGCGGCCGGGCGCGGGGAGCGCGCGCCGGTCCAGCTTGCCGTTGGAGGACAGCGGCAGCGCCGGGAGGCTGACGAAGGCCGACGGCACCATGTACTCGGGGAGGTGCGCCTTGAGCACGGCGCGCAGGGCCTCCTCGTCCATCGGCTCGGAGGCGGGGACGACGTAGGCCACCAGCCGCTTCTGGCCCGGGACGTCCTCGCGCACGAGCACGGCCGCCTGACGCACCGGGGCGTGCGAGGCCAGGACGGCTTCGATCTCCCCCAGCTCGATGCGGAAGCCGCGCAGCTTCACCTGGAAGTCGGTCCGGCCCAGGTACTCGAGGCTGCCATCGGCCAGGTACCGGACCCGGTCCCCCGTCTTGTAGAGCCGGGCCCCCGGCGTCGCGCCGAGCGGATCCGGAACGAAGCGCTCCGCGGTGAGGCCTGGACGGCCCGCGTAGCCGCGCGCCAGCGCGATGCCTCCCAGGAAGAGTTCGCCCACGGCCCCCGGGGGGACCAGCTCCAGGCGCGGCCCGAGCACGCGGAGGTACACGTTGGAGATGGGACGGCCAATGGGCACGCTCGTCCGGGTGTCACCCCGCGCGCAGGCCCAGGCGGTGACGTCCACCGCCGCCTCGGTGGGGCCGTACAGGTTGTGCAGCTGTGCCGGCAGCCGCTCCAGGCAGCGAATCTGCAGGTCGGCGGGCAGCGCCTCGCCACTGCAGACAATCCGCCGCAGGCCGGTGCAGGACTCGACGCCCGGCTCCTCCAGGAAGGCGCGCAGCATGGACGGGACGAAGTGCAGGGTGGTGATGCCCTGCTCGACGATGATCCGCGTGAGGTACGCGCTGTCCTGATGCCCGCCGGGCCGCGCGACCACGAGCCGTGCGCCCGTCATCAGCGGCCAGAAGAACTCCCACACGGACACGTCGAAGCCGTAGGGCGTCTTCTGCAGGACGCGGTCCTCCGCCGTCAGTCCGTAGGCCTCCTGCATCCACAGCAGGCGGTTGCAGAGGGCCTCGTGGGTGTTCATCGCTCCCTTGGGCTGGCCGGTGGAGCCGGAGGTGAAGATGACGTAGGCCAGTCCGGCGCCGTGCACCGTCACGTCCGGACGCGCCTGCGCGTGCTTCGCGAAGTCGCTCCAGCCCGTGTCCAGGCAGAGGGCCGCCGGAGCGTCACCCGGGAGCAGCGGTGCGTGCCGCTCCTGGGTGAGCACCAGCCGCGCCTCGCTGTCACGGAGCATGGACCGCAGCCGCTCCTGGGGCAGCGTGGGCTCCAGCGGCACGTAGGCGCCGCCCGCCTTGAGGATGCCCAGCAGGCCCACCACCAGCTCCACCGAGCGCTCCATCAACAGCGCCACCCGCGCTTCGGGCCCCACACCCCGTTCACGCAGCGCGTGCGCGACCTGGTTGGCCCGCGCGTCCAGCTGCCGGTAGGTGAGGTGCTCGCCGTCGAACGTCACCGCCACGGCCTCCGGCGTGCGCTCGACCTGGGCTTCGATGAGCCCGTGCAGCGTGAGCCCCGCCTCGCGAGGCAGGCGCGTGTCGTTCCACTCCGAGACGAGCTGGTGCTGCTCGGCCTCCGACAGCAGCGGCAGCCGGGAGAGGTGCTGATCCGGCGTGGCGAGGATGCCCCGCAGCAGCGTCTCCAGGTGGCCGGCGAGCCGCGCGACCGTCGCCGCGTCGAAGAGGTCGGTGCTGTACTCCAGCGAGCCCACGAGTCCGTCGGCCGTGTCCGCCAGCGCGAGCGTGAGGTCGAACTTCGCCGTGTCCCGCTCCAGCGAGAGCGGCTTCAGCGACAGGCCCGGCAGCTGCACGCCGGCGAGCGCGTCCTGGTCCAGGACGAACATCACCTGGAAGAGCGGGGAGCGGCTCAGGTCCCGCTCGGGCCGCACCGCGTCCACCAGCTGCTCGAAGGGCAGGTCCTGGTGCGAGTACGCGCCCAGCGCCGTGCGCCGCACCTGGGCCAGCAGCTCACGGAAGGTGGGGTCTCCCCCCATCCGCGCGCGCAGCACCAGCGTGTTGACGAAGAAGCCGATGAGGCCTTCGGTCTCCGAACGCGTGCGCCCGGCGATGGGGGAGCCGACGCCCACGTCCTCCTGCCCGGAGTGGCGGTGCAGCAGCACCTGGAAGGCGGCCAGGAGCACCATGAAGGGGGTGACGCCCTCGCGCCGGCAGAAGGCGTGGAGCTCCTGCGTCAGCTCCACCGGCAACCGGACCGGAACGGCCGCGCCCCGGAAGGACTGGGCCGCGGGGCGGGGCCGGTCGGTGGGCAGCTCCAGCGCCTGGGGCATGTCCCGAAGCTGCTCGCGCCACCAGTCGAGCTGCGCTTCCAGGACGGGGCCCTGGAGCCACTGGCGCTGCCAGTGGGCGAAGTCCGCGTACTGCACGGGCAGCCCGGGCAGCGCCGGGGACCGGTCCGCGCGGAAGGCCTCGTAGAGCTCGGAGAGTTCGCGCACCAGCACCGCCATGGACGCGCCGTCCGCGACGATGTGGTGGACGGTGAGGGCCAGCACGTGGCGTCCGGACTCCAGCCGCAGCAGCAACGCGCGAAGCAGCGGGGCCTCGGCGAGCACGAAGGGCTTGCGTGCGTCCTCGGCGGCCTGGCGCAGGGCCGCGTCCAGCCGCCCCTCGGCGGGCAGGTGTCCCAGGTCCTCCACGCGCAGCGCCAGCGGCAGGGTGTCTGGAGCGAGCCGGAGGACCGGCCGACCGTCGGCCTCTGGGAACGCGCCGCGCAGGGCCTCGTGGCGCGACAGCAGGGCGCCCAGGCCCTTCTCCAGCGCGTCCACGTCGAGCGCGCCCTCCAGCAGCAGCGCGCTGGAGATGTTGTAGGCGGCGCTGTCCGGCTCCAGTTGATCCAGGAACCACAGCCGCTGCTGCGCGAAGGACAGCGGCAGGTCGCCCGTGCGGGGCAGCCGCTCCAGGGCGGGGGGCTTCTCCCCGTGAGCCTGCTGCGCGATGCGCTCCGCCAGGGCCGTCAGGGTCGGCGCCTCGAAGATGTCGCCGAGCGGCAGCTCCACCTGGAAGGTGCCCTGGATGCGCGAGACGAGCTGGGTGGCCAGGAGCGAGTGGCCGCCCAGGTCGAAGAAGTCATCTCCCAGGCCCACGCGCTCCACGCGCAGCACCTGTTCCCAGATGCCGGCGAGCAGTTGCTCGGTGGGCGTGCGTGGCGCACGGAAGGTGTCCGTGGGTTCGCGCGGCCCGGCCTCCAGCCCCAGGCCCGCGAGCGCCTTGCTGTCCACCTTGCCGTTGGGCGTGAGCGGCAGCGCGTCCAGGCGGATGAAGGCGGAGGGCACCATGTACGCGGGCAGCTGCTCCGCGAGCGTCTGGCGCAGCCGCGCCGCGTCCACGTCGCCCGTGACGTACGCCACGAGCTGCGCCGAACCGGAGCCGTCCTCGCGCGTCACCACCGCCGCCTCGCTGACGCCCGGGCACGCCGCGAGCAGCGCTTCCACTTCGCCCAACTCGATGCGGTAGCCGCGCACCTTCACCTGCGAGTCGAGGCGGCCGAGGAACTCCAGCGTGCCGTCCGCGTTGCGCCGCACCCGGTCTCCCGTGCGGTACAGCCGCGCGCCGGGCTTCCAGCTGAAGGGGTGCGGGATGAAGCGCTCCGCCGTGAGGTCCGGCCTGCGCCAGTAGCCCCGGGCCAGCTGCACGCCGCCGATGTACAGCTCTCCGGCGACGCCCACCGGCACCAGCCGCAGGTCCGCGTCCAGCACGTGCAGGTCCACGTTGGCGATGGGCCGGCCAATGGAGACGACGCTCCCCGGCGCCGCGTCCGCCGTCACCTCGTGCACGCAGCAGCCCACCACCGTCTCCGTGGGGCCGTACTCGTTGATGAGCCGGGTGGCCGGCGCGTGCTCGCGCCAGAACGTCAGGTGCTCCGCGGTGAGCGCCTCGCCGCCGATGACGAAGGCGCGGGCGCCGCCGCGGGCCTCCTCCGGGCGCAGCTGCCGCGCCAGCAACTGGAGGTGGGAAGGCGTCAGCTTGACGAGGCCGTAGCCGCCGCCTTCGCGCACCACGCGCGCGAGCCCCTCCACGCCGCCTTCCTCCACCAGCACCACCGCGCGGCCGACCGTCAGCGGCAGGAGCAGGCTCGTCACCGTCAGGTCGAACGCGAGCGACGAGTGCACGGGCGCGGCGCCCTCGGCGGCCGGATAGGCCCGGGCGCACCACGCCAGGTAGTTGACCACGCCCCGGTGCTCGATGAGCACGCCCTTGGGGCGGCCCGTGGAGCCGGAGGTGTAGATGACGTACGCCAGGTCGTCCGCGGTGACGCTGCTGACGGGCCGCGTGTCGCGCTCACGCGCCACGAGGGCGCGGTCCGCGTCCAGGCACACCGTCTGGAAGGCCCCGGCGGGCAGTTCGTCCGCCAGCCGCTCCTGCGTCACGAGCACCGGCACCGCCGAGTCCTCCAGCATGGAGGCCAGCCGCGCCACCGGGTAGCCCGGATCCAACGGCACGTAGGCGCCGCCCGCCTTGAGGATGCCCAGCAGGCCCACGGCCATCTCCACCGTGCGCTCCACGTACAGGCCCACCAGCACGCCCGGCCCCACGCCGCGCGCGCGCAGGTGGTGCGCCAGCTGGTTGGCCCGGCGCTCCAGCTCGCCGTACGTCAGCCGCGCTTCGCCCTGACGCACGGCCTCCGCGTCGGGCGTGCGCTCCACCTGGGCCTCGAAGAGGTGGTGGACGCAGCCGGCCGGGAAGATGGAGTGGGTGTCGTTCCAGGTGGTGAGCAGCTGCCGGCGCTCCCCGTCCGTGAGCAGGGGCAGGTCGCCCAGCCGCTGTCCGGGGCGCGCCACCAGGCCCTCCAGCAGCGTGCGCCAGTGGCCCGCAAGCCGCTCCACCGTGGCGCGTGTCAGGCGCGAGGTGTCATGGGCCAGCTTCAGCCGCAGCTGCCTGTCCGGGATGACCGTCACGTTGAGGGCGTAGTGGGGCCGCTCGTCGAACCGGACGTCGCGCACGTCCAGCCCGCCGGCCCGCGCGCGCACGGAGTCGTCCACCGGGTAGTTCTCGAAGACGAGGAGCGTCTCGAAGAGCGGCGTGCCCCGGGGCACACCGCTCCAGCCCTGCACCTGGACCAGCGGGCTGTGCTCATGCTCCTGCGCTTCGGCCTGCTGCGCCTGGATGCGCCGCAGCCACGGCAGGAGCCGCTCGCCAGCGGGGAGCGTCACGCGCACGGGCACGGTGTTGATGAACAGGCCCACCGTGTCCGCCGCGGTGGAGAGGCCCGGAGGCCGGCCGGCGACGGTGGCTCCGAACACCACGTCCGAAAGGTGCGTGTGGCGGCCCAGCAGCAGCGCCCACGCGCCCTGCACGAGCGTGTTGAGCGTGAGCTGGTGCTGCCGCGCGAAGCCCTGCAGCGCTTCGGTCAGCCCCTCGGGGAGGAGCAGCTCCACCATGCCGCTTCGGCCCTGGCTCCGGTCCCGGAGGGCGCCCGCGCGCTCGTCACCGGGCAGCGGGGTGGGCGCCAGGAAGCCCGCGAACGTCTTCCTCCACCAGGCCTCGGTGCGCGTCAGGTCCTGGCGTCCCAGCCACTCCACGTAGTCGCGGAAGGCCGGTGCGCGTCCCAGCCGGGGCGGCTGGCCCGCGAGCAGCGCCGCGTAGGCGGAGAACACGTCCTGGAGCAGCAGCCCCATGCTCCACCCGTCCTGGATGAGGTGGTGGAAGCTCCAGACGCAGCGGTACACGTGCGCGTCCAGCCGCAACAGCGTCAGCCTCAGCAGCGGCGCGCGCGACAGCTCGAAGCCCCGCGTGCGGTCCGCCTCCAGCCACGCCGAAAGCCGGGCCTGTTGCTCCGCGGGCGACAGGCCCCGCAGGTCCTCCTCGCTCCAGGGCAGCTCCGCGCGCGGGAGCACCACCTGGAGCGGCTCCGCCAGGCCTTCCCAGTGGAAGCGGGTGCGCAGCGCCGGGTGCCGGTCCACCACCGCCTGCCACGCCTGACGGAAGGCCGCGACGTCCAGCCCTGAGTGCAGGGACCAGGAGAGCTGCTCGAAGTACGCGCCCGCCCCCGGCTCCAGCAGCGTCTGGAACAGCATGCCCTGCTGCATGGGCGTGAGGCGGTAGACGTCCTCCACCGGCTCGCCCGCGGGCAGCACGGTGCCCAGCACCGCGGGGCTCACGTCCGCCAGCGGGAAGTCTCCCGGCGTGTAGCGCCGCGCGTCCTCGGAGTCGCGACCTTCGATGAGCTCGCGCAGCGCCGTCAGGAGTTCCTGGGCCAGCGCCTCCACCGTGGCGTGCGTGTGCACGGCCTCGCTGTAGATCCACTCCAGCTCCAGCTCGCCGCCCAGCACCAGCCCGTTCACCTCCAGGAGGTGGGTGCGCTGTCCGAGCCCGGAGCGCGTGGGCCCGGCGGACTCGCGCGAGGGACGCATCCGCGCCGCGCCGGAGGCCACCGCGTCGAACTGGCCCAGGTAGTTGAAGGCCACCGGCGCCGCCGGCAGCGCGCGCAGCTGCTCCCGCACGGCGTCCGGACCCAGGTGGCGCAAGAGCCCATGGCCCAGGCCGCGACCCGGCACCCGCCGCAGCGAGTCCCTCACGGCCCGGAGCGCCGTGGCCGGGCTCGCGCCCGCGGGCACCTGGAGCACCACCGGGTAGAGCGCCGTGAACCAGCCCACGGTGCGCGACAGGTCCACGTCCTCGAAGAGGTCCTCGCGGCCGTGGCCCTCCAGGTCCACCCGGAGGGACTCGGAGCCCGTCCAGCGCGTGAGCGCGCGGGCCAGCGCCGCCAGCAACACCTCGTCGATGCGCGAGCGGTACGCCGTGGGCACCTCCTGCAGCAGCGTCCGCGTCCGCGCCGCGTCCAGGCGCACCACCACGCGGCGCGAGGTCGCCTGGTGCTGGGGCTGCCCCTCCCGCTCCACCGGCAGGGCCGGCACGGGGCGGCGGCCCTCCGTCCGCCAGTAGGCCAGCTCCTGCTCCACCCGCGGCGTCAGCGCGTGCTGCTGGAGCCGCCGGGCCCACTCGAGGAACGGCGTCGTCTTCGGCGGCAGCGCCACGCGCTCACCGCGCGCGAGCTGTCCGTAGGCGGTGTCCAGGTCCTCCAGGAGCACGCGCCACGACACGCCATCCACCGCGAGGTGGTGGATGTACAGCAGCAGCCGCTGGGGCTGTCCCGCGTCCGGCTCGAAGAGGGCGGCGCCCAGCAGCAGTCCTGACTCCAGCGACAGGCTGGCCTGCACCCGCGCCGTCTCGCGCTCCAGCGAGGCTCCCGAGGCTCCGGCGTCCAGCCGCTCCAGCCGCACGGGCGCGTCCAGGCCTACCTGGGAGAGCGTCCAGCCCTGGTCGCCGCGCAGGGCGCGCGTGCGCAGCGCGTCGTGGTGCTCCACCAGCGCTTGCAGCGCCTGCTCCAGCGTCGCGGCGTCCAGCGGCTCGGGCGCCTCCAGCAGCACGGCCTGGTTGTAGTGGTGGGGCTGCGCGAACTCCCACTCGAAGAAGGCGCGCTGGATGGGCGTGGGCGGCACCTCGCCGGTGACGAGGCCCTGCTCGGCCCTGGGCGCGGCGGTGGTCTCCACCACGCGCGCCAGCTCCGCCACCGTCTGGTGCTGGAAGAGCTGACGGGGGGTGAGGCGCAGCCCGGCGCGCTGGGCGCGGGCGATGACCTGGAGGCTGAGGATGGAGTCGCCGCCGAGCGCGAAGAAGTTGTCCGAAAGGCCCACGCGCACCACGCCCAGCACCTGCGCCCACAGGGCGGCCAGCGTCTGCTCCACGGGGGTGACGGGCGCGACGAAGGCGGCTTCGGGGACGGCCTGCTCGGGCGCGGGCAGCGCTCCGCGGTCCAGCTTGCCGTGGGAGGTGAGCGGCAGCTCCGTCAGGCTGACGAAGGCGGCGGGCACCATGTACTCGGGCAGGCGCGCCTTGAGGTGGGCTCGCAGGGCCTCCACGTCGAGCGCGGCGCCGGGGGCCGGGACGGCGTAGGCCACCAGCCGCTTGTGGCCCGGCGAGTCCTCGCGCACCAGCACCGCCGCCTCGCGCAGCGAGCCGTGCTGCGCGAGCGCCGCTTCAATCTCTCCCAGCTCGATGCGGAAGCCGCGCAGCTTGACCTGGAAGTCGCCGCGGCCCAGGTACTCCAGGCTCCCGTCCACGAGGTAGCGCGCGCGGTCTCCCGACTTGTAGAGGCGGGCGCCGGGCGCGTCGCTGAAGGGATCCGGGATGAAGCGCTCCGCGGTGAGCGCCGGGCGCGCCAGGTAGCCGCGGGCCAGGCCCATGCCACCGACGTACAGCTCGCCCGGAACGCCGATGGGCGCCGGCTGCAGGTGCGCGTCCAGCACGTAGAGCTGCAGGTCCGGGATGGGCACGCCGATGATGCTGCCCGTCGTGCCCTGCGCATCCTCGGCGCGCAGGGGACGGTAGGTGACGTGCACCGTGGTCTCGGTGATGCCGTACATGTTGACCAGCCGGGGCCGGGTGTCCGGGTGCCGGGCGAACCACGGCCGCAGGCTGGCGAACTCGAGCGCCTCTCCGCCGAAGATGACGTTGCGCAGGGCGAGGCCGCTCGGGCCTGACGTGGCCGAGTCCACCTGGATGAGCTGGCGGAAGGCGGAGGGCGTCTGGTTGAGCACCGTGACGCGCTCCTGCTTCAGCAGGGCGTGGAAGGCCTCCGGGGAGCGGCTCACCCAGTAGGGCACCACCACCAGCCGGCCGCCGTGGATGAGCGCGCCCCACAGCTCCCAGACGGAGAAGTCGAACGCGTAGGAGTGGAACAGCGTCCACACGTCGTTCGCGCCGAAGTGGAACCAGGGCTGGGTGGCGGAGAAGAGGCGGGTGATGCGCCCGTGCGCAAGCTGCGCGCCCTTGGGCTTCCCGGTGGAGCCGGACGTGTAGATGACGTAGGCGAGGTGCTCGGAGGTGACGCCGGAGACGGGGTTGTCCTGCCGCTCGGACGCAGGCTCCGGCGCGGCGTCCAGGCACAGCACCGTGGCGGTGTGCTCCGGCAGGGTCGCGACCAGCGCCTGCTGCGTGAGCAGCACCGGCACCCGCGAGTCCTCGAGCATGAAGGCCAGGCGCTCCCGGGGGTAGGCCGGATCCAACGGCACGTAGGCGCCGCCGGCCTTGAGGATGCCGAGGATGCCCACCACCATCTCCAGCGAGCGCTCCACGCACAGGCCCACGAGCGTCTCCGGGCCCACGCCCAGCCCGCGCAGCCGCCACGCGAGCCGGTTGGCGCGCGCGTTGAGCTCGCCGTAGGAGAGGTGGGTGTCCTCGAAGGTGACGGCGACGGCGTCCGGCGTCCGGGCCGCCAGCGCCTCGAACTGGTGGTGGACGCAGGCGCTCGCGGGACTCGAAGCGCGCGGCCCGCTCCACTCGCGCAGCAGCCGGTGCCGCTCGGCCTGGGCCAGCAGGGGCAGCCGGGAGATGCGCCGCGACGGGTCCGCGAGGATGCCCAGCAGCAGCTGGTGCAGGTGCTCCACCATGCGCGCGGCGGTGGCGCCGTCGAACAGGTCGGTGCCGTACTCCAGCGAACCCACCAGGCCGTCCGCCGTGTCCGTCAGCGACAGCAGGAGGTCGAACTTGGCGGTGTGCTGCTCCAGCGTCAGCGGGCGCAGCGACAGGCCCGGGAGCTTGAGCTCGGGGAGCACGTCCTGCTGGAGGACGAAGACGGTCTGGAAGAGCGGGGAGCGCGTGAGGTCGCGCACGGGCTGGAGCGCCTCCACCAGCCGCTCGAAGGGCAGCTCCTGGTGGGCGAAGGCGCCGAGCGTCGTCTCACGCACCTGGGCCAGCAGCTCGCGGAAGGTGGGGTCTCCTCCCAGCCGCACGCGCAGCACCAGGTTGTTGACGAAGAAGCCGATGAGTCCTTCGGTCTCCGCCACGTTGCGGCCGGCGGTGGGTGAACCCACGCAGAAGTCGGCCTGGCCCGAATAGCGGTGCAGGAGCACCTGGAACGCGGCCATGAGCAGCATGAAGGGCGTGACGCCCTCGCGCTGGCTGAAGGCCCGCACGGAGTCGGACAGTGCGCGCGGGTAGTGGACGGGCATGGCCGCGCCCCGGAAGGACTGGGCCCGGGGACGGGGGCGGTCGGTGGGCAGCTCCAGCACCTGCGGCACGCCCTGGAGCTCCTGGCGCCACCAGTCCAGCTGGGACTCCAGCGCGCCGCCCTGGAGCCACTGGCGCTGCCAGTGGGCGAAGTCGGTGTACTGGACGGACAGCTCCGGCAGGGGGGACGGCTGGCCCGCGCGGAAGGCCTCGTAGAGCGCGGCCACCTCGCGCACCAGCAGCAGCATGGACCCGCCATCCGAGACGATGTGGTGCATCGTCAGCGTCAGCACGTGGCATGCGGGCTCCAACTGGAGCAGCGCGGCCCGTACCAGCGGGCCCCGGTCCAGCGCGAAGGGACGCTGGGCCTCCCGGGACGCCAGCCGGAGGGCCTCCGACATGCGCTCGGACGGGGGCAGGTGCCGCAGGTCATGCCGGGCGAGCGGCAGCCCGGCGTCGGAAGTGATGTGCTGGCGCGGCCCCGCGTCGTCCACGTGGAAGGTGGTGCGCAGCGATTCGTGACGGCGGCGCACCTCCGCGAGCGCCCTTTCGAGGGCGTCCGTGTCGAGCAGCCCCTCCAGCAGCACCGCGGAGGGGATGTTGTAGAGGGGGCTGTCCGGCTGGAGCTGATCGATGAAGAGCAGCCGCTGCTGGGCGAAGGACGGCACCAGCCGCCCCTCGCGGGACACGCGCGTGAGCGGCGGCGGGCGCGACGTGCGCGTGTCGCCCAGCGCCACCTCGACCCGGGCCGCGAGGGCCGCCACCGTGGAGGCGTCGAACAGCTCGCGCAGGGGCAGCTCCACCTGGAACGCCTTGCGGATGCGCGACAGCACCTGGGTGGTGAGCAGCGAGTGGCCGCCCAGCTCGAAGAAGTCGTCGTGCAGCCCCACGCGCTCCACGCGCAGGACCTCCACCCACATCTGGGCCAGCTGTTGCTCCAGCGCGGTGCGCGGCGCGACGAACTCGCGCTGCCTCACGGCGCCGGCCGTGGGGACGGGCAGGCTCTTGCGGTCCACCTTGCCGTTGGGCGAGCGCGGCAGCGCTTCCAGCACCACCAGCACGGGCGGCACCATGTACTCCGGCAGCCGCTCCTTGATGAACGCGCGCACCTCGCCGGAGTCCAGCGTCTGGCCCGCGCGCGGCGCCACGTAGCCCACCAGCCGCACGCTGCCGGGCACGTCCTCGCGCGCGACGACGACGGCCTCCAGCACCGCCGCGTGCCGCTCCAGCGCCAGCTCAATCTCTCCCAGCTCGATGCGGAAGCCGCGCACCTTGACCTGGTGGTCCACGCGGCCCAGGAACTCGATGGTGCCGTCGCGCAGGAACCGGCCCAGGTCGCCCGTCCGGTAGAAGCGCGCGCCCGGCTCGCCGCGGAAGGGATCCGGCAGGAACTGCTCCGCCGTGCGCCGGGCATCGTTCAGGTAGCCACGCCCCACGCCCACGCCGCCGATGTGGATCTCCCCGGGCACGCCCAGGGGCACGGGCTGTCCCGCGCGGTCCAGCAGGTAGAGCTGGAGGTTCGCCACCACGCGGCCAATGGGGGTGTTCACCGTGGTGGGGGCCTGGCGCAGCACGTGGAGCGTCACGTCATCCGAGCACTCCGCCGGGCCGTAGGCGTTGAGCAGCGGGATGCGCGGGTACAGCGAGAACCATTT
This sequence comes from Corallococcus sicarius, assembly GCF_003611735.1. Taxonomy (GTDB): domain Bacteria; phylum Myxococcota; class Myxococcia; order Myxococcales; family Myxococcaceae; genus Corallococcus; species Corallococcus sicarius. Next base: position 15,235 of record NZ_RAWG01000166.1, read on the forward strand.
GCGGCTCACCTCCGGAGGCAGGGCCTCGCCGGTGGGGATCATCCACCGCAGGGACTCGAGCGCGGGGCGGGCCGGGCCCAGCGCCTCGGCCTCCTCCAGCATCACGCGCAGCACGGAGGGCACCACCTGCACGATGGTGAGCCCCTGCGCTTGCATCTCCTGGAGCAGCCGCGGCGGGCTTCGCACCACGTCGTTCAGCAGCAGGTGCGTACGGCCGCCCAGCATCAACGCCGTGAGGAACTGCCAGACGGAGATGTCGAAGGACTGGGACGCCGTCTGCGCCACCCCGTCGCGTTCGGACAGCGCCATCTCCTGGATGAGGACGTACAGGTGGTTGAGCAGGCCCGCGTGCTCCAGCATGGCGCCCTTGGGCACGCCCGTGGAGCCCGACGTGTAGATGATGTACGCCAGATGCCCCGGCCCCGCGCGCGCGGGCAGATTGACGTCGGGGCCCGGCTGCGCGAGGGCGTCCTCCAGGACGAGGCCTCGCGGCCGCGCCACGGGGGTGGGCAGCAGCTCGCACGCGTGCTCCAGCGTGGAGGCGAGCTCCGCCGCCACGAGCACGCGGGGCGCCAGGCTCTGCTCCAGCACCTGCGCGATGCGGTGCGGCGGATGCGCTGGATCCATGGGCAGGTAGGTGCCGCCGGCCTTGAGGATGGCGAGCAGGGCGGTGACGAAGTCGATGCCGCGAGGGCCCAGCAGGCCCACGGGCATGTCGGGGCCCACGCCTTCGGCCACCAGCAGGTGCGCCAGGCGGTTGGCCCGGGCGTTCAGCTCGCGGTAGGTGAGCTGCCGCTCCTCGCAGACCAGGGCCACGGCGTCCGGAGCGCGTGCGGCCTGCTGCTCGAAGAGCTGGGGGAAGCACGCGGTGGTGGGGAAGTCCACGCGCGTGGCGTTCCAGTCCACGAGCAGCTGCTGGCGCTCGGGCGGGGTGAGCAGCGGCAGGTGGGTGATGCGCTGGCCCGGGTCGGCCACCGCGCCCTCCAGCACCACCTGGAGGTGCGCCGCCATGCGGGCGATGGTCGCCTCGTCGAAGAGGTCGGCGCTGTACTCCAGCCAGCCCTTCAAGCCGTGCTCGTCCTCCATGAAGGAGAGGTTGAGGTCGTACAGCGTGGCGCCGAAGTGGATGTCCTCCACGTCCGTGAGGGCGCCGGTGAGGATGGAGGCGTCGTGCGCCCGGTGCAGGATGAAGAGCACCTGGAAGAGCGGCGCGTGGCTGAGCGTGCGCGTGGGCTTGAGCGCCTCCACCAGCCGGTCAAAGGGCACGTCCTGGTGGGCGTAGGCCCCCAGGGCCACCTCGCGCACCTGGGCGACGAGCTCGCGGAAGCTCAGCGCCGGCTGGAAGCTGGCGCGCAGCACCAGGGTGTTGAGGAAGAAGCCGACCAGCCCCTCCAGCTCTGAACGGCTGCGGCCCGCGGTGGGTGAACCCACGCAGAAGTCGTCCTGTCCGGAGTAGCGGTGCAGGAGCACCTGGAAGCCGGCCAGCAGCGTCATGAAGAGCGTGGCGCCCTCCTGCTGGCTGAGCGCCTTGAGGCCCTGCGTGAGCGGGCGCGACAGGCGCAGCGCGTAGCGCTCACCGCGGCGGGAGGGGACGGTGGGCCGGGGCCGGTCCGTCGGCAGCTCCAGCACGTCGGGAACGCCGGCGAGCCGCGCCTTCCACCAGGCGAGCTGGGACTCCAGCGCGTCGCCCTGCAGCCACTGCCGCTGCCAGCGGGCGAAGTCCGAGTAGCGCACCGGCAGCTCGGGCAGCGGGGTGACGCGTCCCCGCGAGGCGGCCTCCACCAACGAGCCCAGCTCGCTCGCGAGCACCACCAGGGACCAGCCGTCCGTCATGATGTGGTGCATCACCATCAGCACGTGCGACGTGTCGTCCGCGAGCTGGAACAGGGCCAGCCGGAGGATGGGGCCCTTCTCCAGGTCGAACGTCTGGCGCGACAGCTCCATCACCCGCTCGTGCGCCGCGGCCTCGCGGGCCTCGGGCGGCAGGGTGCGCAGGTCGAAGCAGGGGACCTGGACGTCGAAGGGCTCCGCGACCACCTGGAGCGGGCGCCCGTCCACGGTGGCGAACGTGGTGCGCAGGGCCTCGTGGCGGCGCAGCAGCTCCGTGAAGATGCGGCCCAGCGGCTGCGGCTCCAGCAGGCCGCGGAAGCGCGCCAGCAGGGGCACGTTGAGGGCGATGTTGCCGGGCTCCAGCTGCTGGATGAACCACATGCGCTCCTGGGCGTACGAGAGCGGGTGGGTGGGGCTCTCGTCCGGGAGCCGCCGCAGCGGCGGAGACCCGGAGCCCTCGGCGTGCGCTGCGCCCGGGTCGGCGGCGAGCAGCGTGAGCAGGCGCGACGTCAGGGTGGTGAGGCTGGGACCCTTGACGAGTTCGACGATGGGGATCGTCACCTGCAAGCGGGCCTGGATGCGGTTTCGCAGGTCCACCGACATGATGGAGTCGAAGCCCAGCGTGCCCAGGGGCTGGCCCACGTCCAGCTTCTCCGGCGGAAGGCCCAGCACCGTGCCGGCCTCGCCGCGCAGGAACGCGGTCAGCGCATCGGCGCGAGCGGACCCGTCCAGCGCGAGCAGCGTGGCGCGCAGCTGGGGCCCGGAAGCGGCCACCGGAAGCGCCGCCTCGGGCCCGGTGTCAGCGAGCAGGGCGAGCACCCGGCGCTCGCCGCGGGTCTCCAGGACCTGGCGCAGCACGGACCAGCGGATGTCCATCACGCCGGCCACGGGCTCGCCCGCGGCCAGCAGCGGCGCGATGGCGGGCAGCGCCTGTTCGGGCTCCATCAGCCGCAGGCCACGGCCGGTGATTCTACGGCCCTGCTCCAGCCGCGCGGCCATGCCGGCCTCGGCGAACGTGCCCCAGTCGATGGTGAGCGCCGGCAGCCCCGCCGCGTGGCGCAGGTGGGCCAGGGCCGCGAGGAAGGCGTTGGCGGCGGAGTAGGGGGCCTGGCCCGGCGACCCGATGTAGGCCGACACCGACGAGAACGAGACGAAGAAGTCCAGCGGCGTGTCCCGCAGCAGCCGGTGCAGCAGCCAGCCGCCCAGCGCCTTGGGCCGCAGGAGCGTGTCGAAGGGCCGCGCGTCCATCTGGGCCACGGGCTGTTCCTGGGGCAGCAGGACGCCCGCCGCGTGGATGACGCCGCGAAGCTCCGGCCAGCCCTCGTCGCGGAAGGTCTCCAGGTATTGCGCCAGCGCGGCCCCGTCTCCCACGTCCACGGAGGCCACGTGCACGCTGGCGCCCAGCGCCTCCAGCTCGCGCACCAGGCCCACCTGCCGGGCCTGCGGCGCGTCGGGCTCCAGGCGCTTCCACTTCGAGCGCGGCGGCAGCGGCGTGCGGCCCAGGAGGATGAGCCGGCGCGCGCCCTGCTGGACCAGCCAGCGCGCGACGTGCGCGCCCAGTCCGCCCAGGCCACCGGTGACGAGGTACGTCCCGTCCGCCCGCACGCGCAGCGGCGCGCGCGACGCGGCCAGCTCCTGGCGGCGCACCATGCGCTCCACGAAGCGGCGGCCCTGGCGCAGCGCCACCCGGTCCTCGCCGTCGCCGGCCTGGAGCGCCTCGCACAGCGCCGCCGAGCCCTCCTCCGCGGACGCGGCGGGATCCAGGTCCACCATGCCGCCCCACAGCTCGGGGTGCTCCGAGGCGAGCGTGCTGCTCAAGCCCCAGAGCGTGGCCTGCGCGGTCTCCAGCGCATGCGGGCCGTCGCCCACGGGCTGGGCTCCGCGCGTGACAAGCCACAGCCGCGCGTCCGCGGGCTGCCGCGAAAGCAGGGTCCGCAGCACGGACACCACCGGCACGCATCCCAGCGCCAGCGCCGCGCCCACCGTCTCCAGGTCCGCGCTCTCCGGGAGCACGCCATCCAGCGCGCGCAGGTAGACGACGCGCAGGGGACTCCGCGCGTCCTGACCCAGCGCGGTGTCGAGCACCCGCGCCAGCGCCTCGTCGGAGGCGTGGGCCGCGTCCAGGCCGCCCTCGCCCGGCTCCACGAGCATCACGGGCTGGCCCTGCTGACGCAGGCGCTCCGCGAGCGCGGCGCCGGTGCCGTGCGTGTCGCCCAGCAGCAGCCAGCGCGCGGCGACCTGCACGGCGGGGGCCGGGGCGGCGGGCTCCCAGCGCGTCCCGTAGAACCAGTCCTCGGACAGCTCGGGCGCCTCGGTGGGGGTGGCCGCGCCCCCCTGGGGCAGGGCGACCCAGCACCGCTCCCGCTGCCAGGGGTAGGTGGGCAGCGGCACGCCGGGGGTGTCCTTCGCGAAGAGCTCGCTCCAGCTCATGTCCACGCCCTGGGCGTAGAGCGCTCCCAGTGAACCGAGCAGCACCGCGCGCTCGTCCTCACCCCGGCGCATGGACGGCACGGCCACGCCCGGAAGGCCGCGCACGCGCAAGAGCTGGGCGATGTCGGCCAGCAGGAGCGGGTGGGGCGCCACCTCCACGAAGAGGCCGCAGCCCGAGTCGACCAGGCGCTCCATCGTGTCGGCGAAGCGCACGGGCTCGCGCAGCTGCCGGGCCCAGTACTCGCCGTCGAGCACCGCGCCCTCCACGGGCAGCGCGGAGACGGTGGAGACCATGGGCACGGTGGGCGCGGAGGGCCGCAGGTGGCGGAGCGCTTCGCGCATGGCCTCGCGCGCCGGATCCATGTGGTGGCAGTGCGACGCGAAGTTGACGGCGAGCAGCCGCGCGTGGACCTGCCGCTGCTCCAGCGAGCCCAGCAGCTCCGTGAGCGCGTCCACGTCACCGGAGACGATGGTGGACGTGGGGCCGTTGCGGGCGGCGATGGCCAGCCGTCCCTCGTAGCCCGCGAGCAGCCGCGCGGCCTCGTCCGGCGCCAGCTCCAGCAGGGCCATGCGGCCCCGGCCCGAGGCCTGCTGCGTGACGCGGCCCCGGTGGAGGATGACCTCCAGGGCCTGGGACAGCGACAGGGCTCCCGCGACGCACGCGGCGGCGACCTCGCCGGCGCTGTGGCCCACGAGCTGATCCGGTTCGACGCCCAGCGAGCGCCACAGCGCGGCGAGCCCCACCTGGAGGGAGAACATCACCGGCTGCGCGAACTCCGTCTGCGAAAGCCGCGAGCGGCCTTCCTCCGCCGCCAGCTCCTCCAGGATGGACCAGCCCGCCAGGGGCTTCAGGAGCGCGTCGCATTGCTCCACGACCTGGCGGAACACGGGCTCCTGCGCCAGCAGGGCGCGGGCCATGCCGAACCACTGCGGGCCCTGTCCGGAGAAGACGAACGCGACGCGGGGACGCGAGCCGGGGCTCTGCGGCCCCGTCGCCACGCCGGGGTGGGGCTGTCCCTCCGCCAGCGCCTGGAGCCGGGCCTGGAGCTCCTCCCAGGTGGTGGCCAGGAGGGCCGCGCGGTGGGACTGGTGCCCGCGCCGCGTGGCCGCGGAGAACCCGAGCGACTCCAGGGGCGAGGGGCCCCGGGGCCCCAGCGCCAGGTAGTCCCGCGCCAGCGCGCGCAGGGCCTCCGGGCTCCGGGCGGACAGGGGGACGAGCTGCGC
>NZ_RAWG01000167.1 GCF_003611735.1 Corallococcus sicarius
GTCCGCCAACCGGTCCACCCCCTCCACCCACCAGGACCACGCGGCCTCATCCGTGACCCCCGGCCGGGGGACTCCTGCCCAGAACGACTCGGCCTCGCCCTGGCACATCGCGCACACGTCCACCGCGCGCTTCAGGAACTCCCACCGCCGCGCCCTTCCTCCGGCGTCCGGCGTGATGCGCGTGGGCTCATGCTTCCTTCGCGGATCCAACAGGAAGCGCGCCCCTGTCTCCACGACCAGCCCCAATCCCAACCGCTCCAACAGTGTGGCGAGCTGCTCCGCGCGCTGCTCGAAGTCCGGCGCGAACGTGTATGAGCCGCAGCGCGTCCTCGAAGCTGTCGTACGCGAAGCGCAGCGCCATGACTCACTCCCCCCCGAAACGACGGCTCGCGAGCACCGCCGGCACCGCGTGGCGGTCCGGCTCCCGGTAGAGCGCGTACAGGCGCCCCAGGCGCGCCTCCGCCAGCCTCACGTTGAACCAGGCGGGCCCGCCCAGCCGCTCCTCGGCCTCCGCCGTCAGCCGCACCGGCTCCGCTCCGGGCGGCGGGGGCCCCAGGCCCACCAGCGGGTCGCGCCGCTCCAACAGTCGCGCCACGTTGCGCTCGCCCACGCGGTGGTACGTCATCGTCTCCACCTCCAGCCCCGGCACCAGCGCCTTCACCACGTGCACCGCGCGCCCCTGGGGCGACAGGTCCGCGACGAGGATGTCGAAGCCCGCCGCGTGGAGCTGGCGCACCACGTGGTCACACCGGAGCGCCGGGTCCTCCACCGTCGGCACCCGGGGCAGGTCCGTGAAGCGCACCTTGCGACGGTTCATCAGCGTGCACGCCGTCAGCTCACGCAACACCGAGGCCGGCATCCGCGCCCACTCCACCATCGCGCGCAGCGCTCGCGGCTCCTCCGCGCTCAGGTCCACCTGCGGCACGTAGCGGTCCAGGTACTCCGGCGGCGCGATCCGGGCCACCTCGCTCAGCGGGCCGTGCATGAACGCCTTGCGCGCTCGCGAGGCCGCGTACTCCAACAGCGCCTTGCGCAGCGCCCGGTCCCGGTCCGGATCCGCCGCCTCGCCGCACGCCGTCACCATCAGCGGCTGCGAGTCCTCCGACAGGTCGCGGCCCACCACGTACACGTTCACCAGGCCGAAGTCCGCGCTCGCGAGCTTCGCCATCACCTCCACGCCCGCGAGCTGGTAGCGCTCCAGCAACTCCCGCACGTCCGGCGACAGCTCCGCGCCCTCCAGGTCCAGCACCACGCCCTGGTCCAACGCGCGGTACTGCAGCCCGTTGCCATCGCGCTGCACCAGCTCCAGCAGCCCGTGCGCCAGCGCCTGCGACCGCGTCAGCCCCGCGCCCTGGCCGTTGGTGATGGGCGTGATGAGCGGCGTGCGCCCCTGCAACTGCCCCGGGTGGATGGCGACGAACTCCTCTGGCACCAGCACCCGCTCCCCGGTGGCCAGCCGCTGCACCTCCACCCAGACGAGCGCCAGGTCCGGGTGGTACGGACTGCCCGCGGGCAGCCCCAGCGTCAGCGGATCCGCCACCGCCGTGGGCCCCCGCGCCCGCACCAGCGCCGCATAGCTGCCGTGCACGCGCGGCATCCGCTGCATCGCGTACTCGCAGAAGGTCTCCTCCACCAGCTCGCCCAGGGCCCCGACGCGCGCCTCGTCCCCGGTGAGGCCGTTGCCGTTGCCGTGCAGCACGGCGCCAGGGCCGTCTCCCATGCGCAGGCTCGCGGAGGCCACCGGCACCCCCAGCCGGTCGATGGGGTCGATGCGGAACAGCTGCAACGGACCGGCGGAGACGGCGCGGAAATAGGCATCCAGGGCCTGGGCAAGGCTCATGACAACTCCTCCAATGGCAACGGACGGGTGTGCGGCATGCCCGCGAGCAGCCGGTCGAACAGCGCCAGCGCGTGCTCGCGGGTGACGCCGCGGGCGAACTCGAAGGGGGTGAAGACGTTCTCGAACGGGAGCTGCTGGAACACCGCGCGGTAGCGGCGCAGCTCTCCGTGGCTCAGCGGAATCGCGGCGTGGAAGCCCTTGTGACACGACAGCGCCACGGGCCTGCCCCGCGCGTCCAGCTCCACCTTCAGCGCGTCCCCGCAGAACAGCGAGCGGGTGCGCGCGTCGTACAGCACGCTGTGGCCCTCGTAGTGGCCCCCCACGCAGTGCAGCGTCAGGTCCGGCGCGAAGACGTGCTCGTCATCCACCGGCCAGCGCACCTGGAAGGCCTTGCTGTACGGCACCGCGTCCCTGTGCAGCACCAGCAGCGGATCAAAGCGCTCCTGGAGCTGCCACAGCGCCCCGAAGCCGTGCGGGTGCGAAGCGGACAGCACCTCGATGCCGCCCAGCACCTCCAGCCCCTCCAGCGCCGCGCGCGAGTACCAGGGCGCGCCCTCGAACGCGACGTTGCCCTCGGGCCTGCGCAAGAGCCACCCGGTGGACCCCAGGCCGAAGGACGGCGTGCAGGAGAAGCCCCAGATGCCGGGGAGCGCCTCCTCCCAGTTCGTGCTCAGGCGCTCCGACACCTGGCCCGCGGACTGGAACTCCCAGCCGTCGAAGGGCAGCGCGTTGCGCACGTCCAGACAGGAGGGACAGCCCGTGGGGGGCGTGTGCGCGAAGCCCGGCTGCCACGTGCCGCAGTGGGTGCAGGCGTAGCGGATCAATGGCATGGCGGGAACGCCCTCCCGTCCCGCGTCGCCTGGGTCAGGAGCCCCACGAGGCGCACGTCCCGCTCCGCCGCGAAGGGCTGCGGCCGGCTCTCCAGCACGCACGTGGAGAAGGACTCCACCTGGTTGAGGAAGGGGCTGCGGTCCTCCTCCGGCCAGAGGTGCAGCCACTTCTCCTCGCCCGTCCTCGCGTTGGTGAGCGACAGCGCGCCGCCCGGCGTCTGGCCCATCGTGTTGTACGCGAGCGCCCGCGCCTTCGTGCCGATGAGCTCCAGCGTGCGCCGGGGGTACGCGTCCGGGCAGTTGTAGGCCACCTGCAACAGCCCCAGCGCGCCGCTCTTGAACTGGCCCATCAGCACCGCGCCGTCATCCACCGCGTAGTCGTGCACGCGCCGCTGCGTCAGCGCGCTGAGCGTCTGCCATTCATCCCCCAGGAGCACCTCCAGGAGGTCCAGGCCGTGCGGCGCCAGGTCGATCATCGCGCCGCCGCCGGACTGCTCGGGGTCGATGCGCCAGTTGCGCGGGGCCCAGTCCGCCGGCAGCCAGCAGGCGTAGTGGATGCGCGCCTGGGTGATGGTGCCCAGCGCGCCCTCCTTCACCAGCGTGCGCAGCTTGCGGTGCGCCGCATGATGGCGCTGGTCGAACGCGGTGGCGTAGTGCACGCCCGCGCGCTGACACGCCGCCAGCATGCGCAGGGCGTCCTGCGGCGTGACGGCCATGGGCTTCTCACACAGCACGTGCTTGCCCGCCGCCGCGCACGCCTCCGTCATCGCCGCGTGCAGGTGGTTGGGCGTCGCGATGTAGACGGCCTCCACGTCCTTGTCCTCGAGCACCCCGGACAGCGCGGTGTAGCGGGCGACGTCGTCCGCCGGGCTGCGGATGAGCGCCTCCGCGTCGTCGTCACAGAGGGCGACGAGCCTTGCGTTGGTCGAACCCTGGAGCGCCGGGATGACGTAGTCCCGCGCCACCCCACCACACCCCACCACGGCCCAGCCCAGCCTGCGGGTCTCTGGCTTCACACCGAACATGATCCATCCCCCTCCAGAAGGTCCTGCGGTCCCCGCACCGGCCACACCGCCGCCTCGGCGAGGACCTCGTTGCCGAACGTCTGGAGCGGACCCGGGTGGATCAGCTCCAGGTCTTCCATTGCCTGGCGCAGGGTGAAGCCCGCCGCGCGCGCGTGGGCGTCCAGCTCCAGCACCTGGTCCAGCGCGTCCGCGGCGTTGAAGGCCTTCGCCTCGGCCGTATACACGTGGCCCGTGAGCCCCAGCGCCTGCCGCACCGTCCGGGCGAGCGGTGGGGGGAGCGAGGCCAGGGCCTCTTCCGTCAGGCGCTTCATCAGCGGCGCGAGCAGGTCCTCCAGGAGCTGTTCGCCCGCGTAGCCCGTGTCCGGCAGCGCCGCGTTGAAGAGGTGGTGCGACAGGCCCGCCAGGAAGGGCAGGGCCAGAGAGGCACCGAAGCGCGGCGAGACGAGCACCGCGCCCACCGCCACCGCGTAGCAGTGGTCGGCGTGGCTTTCTTGCGGTGAGACGAGGATGCGCGCCCGGCCGGGGAAGGTGGCCCCGGCGCGGGGTTGGTGCACCAGCCGCTCCACGAACGCGGGCGGGTTCGGAGGGCCGGCGGACTCCAGCCCCTCCGAGAGCGCGAGGGACAGCTGTTCGCGCAGGCCCGGCTCCAGCGGCCCGGCCACCGCGTCCAACCCGCGGCGCAGCACCCGCGACGTCTCCAGCTGGGACAGCCCCGCCCGCTGGAGCACGTCCGCGTCCAGGCCTCCGAGCCGCACCGCCGCCACCGCGCGCGCCGTCTCCTGGAGCGCCACCGTGGCGGGGTCCAGGCCCGCGGCGAGCGCCGCCCAGGCGCGACGGAAGCCGTGCGCCGCCAGTCCGTCCGGATGATCCGGGGTGCGGATCCGCTTGAGGTCCATCAGCTCCGCGAGCAGCGGGCGGAGCTTCGCCAGGCGGCCCGAGGCCACCGTCGTGTCACGCGCGGGTGTGTTCATGGTGTCAGCCCCTGAGGCGTTCCTGAGGCGTCGCCGCCTGCCGCGCGCGGTCCCGGCCCAGCCACGCCATCAGGCGGCGCTGCTGTTCGGGCGTGGCGTGTTCCACGGGCTGGCCGTCGGGTGACATGGGCGCATTGAAGAAGCACCCGAGCGCGTCGATGACGCCGCCCTCGCCCCGGCGCTGCGCCAGGTCCAGCGTGCGCGCCAGCTCCACGATGAGCGGCGCGGCGAGGATGGAGTCCTTGCAGAGGAAGTTGAGCTTCAGCTGCATGGGCTGCCCGAGGAAGCCGGACACGTCGATGTTGTCCCAGGCCTCCTTGTTGTCCCCGCGCGGCCGGTAGTACTGGATCTGCACGACGTGGTCCGGGACCTTGTAGCCGAGGATGCTGTCGAGCGCGGCCCCCTTGGTGTCGAGCTTGTTCTGCTTCGACGCCGGGTCATCCAGGGCCTCGCCGTCGCGGTTGCCCAGGATGTTGGTGGAGTACCAGCCCTCCACGTGCAGCGCGCGGTCGCGCAGGGTGGGCGCAATCACGGTCTTGAGCAGCGTCTGCCCCGTCTTGCCGTCCTTGCCGGCGATGGGCGCGCCGGTGCGCTTCGCGAGCAGCATCAGCGCGGGCACGTCCGCGGCGACGCTGGGCGTGAAGTTGGCGAACGGGATGCCGTCCACGATGGCGGCGTAGGCGTAGAGCATCGCCGGGCCAATCTCCGCGTCGTCCGCGTCGAGCGCCTTCTCGAAGGCCTCGGGCGTGGCGAACTCGGGGCGGGTGAGGTCCACTGCCCGCTCGGTGGAGGCCAGGTTCACCATCACCACGCGCTCCAGCCCCTGCTCCTGCTTGAAGCGGGTGAGGTCCGCGCGGATGGCCCGCACCTGCTCGCGCAGCGTGCTCGACTTGCGCGTCGCGGTGCCGACGATGTTCTTGCAGAACTTCGCGTTGAAGGCCGCGGGCCAGGGCCGCATGCGGCGGAGCACGGGCGCCACCGCCTCCAGCTGGGTCTCCGTCAGCACCGCGTGGTTGCGGGCCGCCTGCTCCAGGTCCTCCTCGAAGAGGTCCCAGCCGCCGAACGTCAGCGCGCCGTAGTCCACGAGCCCCAGCCCCTTCACGCCCGCGAGCGGCAATCCCCGAGTGTCCACCCGACCCCGGCGCAGCAGCTCCATGCCCGCCACCGCCGTCGTCGCCACCGCCCCGCCCAAGCCCACAATCGCCACGCCCAGCCGTTCACTGCCCGCCATGTGTTCAGACCCTTCCCGTCGACCGTTCCACTCCATGGCTCGCAGCGACGCGATGGAGGCGGCTCCGGGATGTCGGGAGCGCCCGCGTCCGCAAGCGCGATGGGTGCGCCGACACGCTGCGAGAGTGCCGGGAAAGTCGGCATATGAGCGGGCGCTTTCAACTCAGCCTCTGGACAGTGACGACTGTCCATTGGCGGCGTGTGGCATCAAACGTGCCGCGGCTTCCACTGTCCGCGACGGAAGAGGGCCGCGCTCGCCAGCCCCAGCGCGCCGTACGTGACAGCGATGGTGACGAACACTCCCGTGGGTCCCCACGCCAGCGGACGGGCGAGGAGCCAGGCGAGGCAGCTGCAGGCCCCAGGAGAAGACGAGGTTCACCACCGTGGGCGTGGTGGTGTCCCCCGCGCCGTTGAAGGCATGGGGCAGCACGGTGACGAAGGCATACAGTGCCAGGCTGCAGCTCACGATGCGCAGGCCGCGCGTGGTGTGCAGGCCCACGTCCGGGTCGGTGGTGAAGTGGTGGATGAGGGGTTCGGCGAAGAGCAGGAAGCCCACCGCCACCGTGCCCAGGAAGGCGAGCGTGTAGAAGCTGGCGCGCCACGCGGTCCGCTCCGCGCGGTCGGTGTCGCCCGCGCCCAGGTGCGAGACGAAGAGCACGTCCACCAGCGCGAAGATGGACTCCATCACCATCCAGGTCCTCCGTGGAGCCACGCACGGCCAACCACAGGGAGGCGAGGAGGCCCCTGAGGCCCGTGGTGGTGGGGGTGCATCATGAATTGGGCGTTGCAACGGGGCCGGGGTGGATAGGATTTCGCACCATGGCTTCCGGTCCCCGTGTCCTCCTCCTCGCCGAGCGCTTTCCTCCCGATATCGGAGGGCTGGCACGCAGCGGCGCGCGCACCGCGGGTTCGCTCGTGCGGCTGGGCGCACGCGTGGACGTGGTGGCGTGGACGCGCACGGCGTCACCGGGGGCGCTGGAGACGGTGGAGGACGCGGGCGCGGTGACGCCGTTCGCGAAGGGCGTCACACTGCACCGGCTGGGGTTGTTCGGCAGCGCGGACCTGTCCATGCAGCACACGCTCGATGTGCTCGGCTACCTGCACGCGCGGCGGAGGTATGACCTTGTCTGGGGGCACTACCTGTATCCGCCGGGCTTCCTCGCGGTGGTGTTCGCGCAGGGCGCGGGCCTGCCGTCCGTGCTCAGCGCGCGGGGCAACGACGTGGATCAGCTGATGTTCCCGCCGGGGGACTTCGCTCGCCTGCTCTGGACGCTCCAGCGGGCGGACGTGCTCACCGCCGCGTCGGCGGACCTGGGGCGGAAGATGGCGTTGCTGCTCGGCCGCGACCCGGGCGTGGAGGTCATCCCCAACGCGGTGGACACGGCGCTGTTCTCTCCGGGCCCCGCGGACGCGTCCCTGCGCGAGCGGCTGGGCATCACGCCCGATGAGGCGGTGCTCGGCTTCTCCGGGGAGCTGCGCCACAAGAAGGGGCTGCCGTTCCTGCTCTCCGCGCTCACCGAGGTGCGACGTGTGAGGCCCGCGTGCCTGCTCGTGATTGGAGAGGTGCGCGCCCGGGACGCCGAGCACCTGGTCGCCTACCGCTCGGAGCACCCCGAGGACGCGGCCCGCATCGTCGTCTCCGGCGCGCTGGAGTCACCCGCGCTCATCGCGGAGCACCTGCGCCTGTGTGATGTGTATCTCCAGCCGTCCCTGTGGGAGGGCATGCCCAACGCGCTGCTGGAGGCGATGGCGTGCGCACGGCCGGTCATTGCCAGTGACGCGGGAGGCATCCCGGAGGCGGTGGACCACGGCAAGAACGGCTTCCTGGTGCCCAAGGCGCTCCTGAACCACCTGGGGCAGGCCTGTCTGGACGTGCTGGGCATGACCGAGCCGGAGCGCGCGGCGATGGGGCAGGCGGCGCGAGCGCGCATCGAGGCGCGGTTTCAGGCGGACGCGGAGGCCGCGGTGTTGGAGCGGGTGCTGGCGCGCGCGATTCCCAGGTCATCCGCGTAGGCGTTCACCAGCGCCTCCTGCGCGCGGCCCCAGGGGAAGTCCCGCTCCACGCGGGCTCGGGCCGCGGCGCTCAGCGCGGCGCCCTGGATGGGATGGGCGAGGAGGGCCTTCACGGCTTCCGCGATGGCCTTGGCGGAGCCTGGACGGACCCGGAGCACTTCGGTGTCTTCCGCCAGGGCGCGCACCACGGGCAGGTCGCTGGCCACCACGGGCGTGCCGGTGGCCATGGCCTCCAGCAGCTTCAGCGGACAGCAGCCCTGGAGGCAGTTGCGGTCGTTCGCGGGCAGCGGCACCAGCACCACGTCACAGGCGTGGTGCAGCCGGGCCAGCTCCTCCTGCGGCAGGGGCTCCAGCAGCTCCACCGCGCCCTGGAGCAGGAGGTCGCCGCAGCGGTCCAGGAGTGCTCGGCGCGTGTGCTTGCGCAAGGGGCCCACCAGCGTGAGCACCACGGGCAGGTCCCGCAGCAGCAGTCGGCAGGCGTCCAGCGCGTGGTGCACGCCCTGCCAGGACGTCATCGTGCCGCTGTAGAGCAGGCGCAGGGGGCGGCCGGGTTCGGGCGCTCGCGGGGGCGCGTAGCGGAAGACGTCCAGGTCCACGCCGTTGGGGATGACTCGCAGGCGCTGGGGGTCCGCGCCCCGTGACACGAGGTACTCGGCGGTCACCGCGCTGGGCGTGACGAGCAGGTCCGCGGCCTGGAGGCAGACGTCCTCCTGCGTGACGAGCTTGCGCATCAGCTCCGCGTCGTCCGCGACGTCCGGGTGGTGGTACTTGAGCTCGATGGAGGGCAGCCCGTTCACCTCGTACACCAGCGCATCGGTGAGAGACGCCTTGCGCTGCGCGATGGGGTAGCCCTCGAAGATGGAGCGCACGTGCACCACCTTCGCGCGCGGTCGGCCGTGCCACCACGCGCCCAGGTGCGCCCGGAACGTCAGCGCCTGCGCCACCAGGTCTTTTCCCCGCGCGCCCAGCGGGTGGTAGGTGACGGCGTTGCTCAGGGCCGGAGTGGGGATGCCGGGCGCATCGCCGATGGCCACGAGGTCCACCGGGCCGAACGCGGCGCCCAGGGCCTCCGCGAAGGCCCGGATGTGCACGGCCGCGCCCTTGGGAGCAGGGAAGCGGTCGAAGGACGCGTAGACGATTCCGGAAGAGGCCACGGAGCCGGTGCTACCGCGCCCGGGGCGCGACGGCAAACGGGCGCGTCACTTCCAATAGACCGTCACCTGGATCCGCCAGTCCTCCGTGGGCGGCGGCCAGCGCTGGAGGTACTCCTCCTTCGCGGTGTCACCCAGGGCCTGCCAGAACGGCAGCCAGGTTCGCAGCAGCCAGGCTTCGCTGGTGCCCTGACGCCAACCGCCCCACCAGGGCTCCTCGTCGGGGTACTCGATCCAGGGCGGCTTGGGGGGCAGGGTTGTCATCAGTTGGGTGAGAGTTCATCCGCGAGCAGGTCGCAGCCGTAATAGGCCGCGCCGCCGACAATGATGGCGCCAATCGCGCCCGTGAGGATGGCGCCAGGGCCCGTCTCGATGCCAAACAAGGCGCCGACCCCGAACCCCACCTTGGCCCCCGCGAAGGCGCCTCCCCATCCGCCGACCTGCCGGATGGTTTCGGCGGCCAGGGGCTTGTACGACTTCTGATGGATGGAGCGCTGGGTCGCGTCCGCGACGTCCTTCACCGTGAAGATGACCCCCACGACCGTCAACGTCCGCCCCAGCCTGCCAAGGGCCTTGGCCTTGTTGTACGTGCTCTCCATCTTCTTGAGCGCCGCTTCCAGCTGCGCCTTGGAGAGCTTCTTGTCGGCGAACTGCTTCCAGAGGTCTTCGGCCGCGCGGACGTACGCGGCATGCGGGGTCGACAGCTTGCTGACCGCCTTGCCCGGCACCTTGCCTTCGATCAACACCTCCCCTTCGACGGTCTGGATGATGTCGATGAGCCTGTTCACGCGGGTCTGCGCGCCTGGGTTCTGCGCCGCGAACTGCTTGAGCTCCGACACCAGCTGCTCCACCGGGATGATCCGGGCCCCGGCCGCTTCGGCCTTGGCGATGTCAATCAGCAGCGGCGTGCCGTTGATGGAGGGCGCTCCAAACACCTTCTGACTCGTCGACAGGTACTGGCTGCCCAGGGGGTTCAACGCCATCGCATGCTCGGCGGGGGTGATCTTCCCCAGCAGGTTCGCGGGCATGAGCGAGAAGTCCGTGGGAATCACCGCGACCTTCCGGATGAGCTTCCCCGTCGTCTCCGACAGCTGCGAGAACACGACGAAGAGGGAGCCCCGCGCCCACGCGAAGGTCGCGGGCTGCTGCGCATGTTGGGCCTGCTGCGTGGCCAGGAACGCTCGCTCTCCAGGGCCTGGGTCCCACAGCTCATTCAGCGTGGTCAGGCCCGACCAGGGGTTCGCGGGGGGCTTCAGGGAGAAGGAGGGGTGGCCTGCCTGCGGGCCCGGCAACTCGAGCCGCTGGCCCACCAGCAGGAGGTTGGGATTGGCCAGCTTGTTCAGCCGTGCGATCTCCGGCCACCGGTTCGCGTTGCCCAGCTTCTTCGCGGCGATGCCATTCAACGTGTCAGCCGGTTGAACGATGTACGGCGGCATGCGGTCGGTGTCCCCAGGGCGGAGGGCCGCGAACGCGCCCCCCGCCCCGACGATGACACACCGCCTGTGACGCGGCCAGACCGGTCCGCTACTGCTGCTCCACGTCGATGTAGTTGACCTTGTTGTTGCTCGCGCCCGCGCCGCTGGTGAGCGTCAGCTGACCGTCCGTCACCGTCACCGGGGCCGTCACGGTGAAGGTGCGCGTGTCCGTGGTCGGTGTGCCGTTCAGCACCTCCACCCCTTCCAATGCCAGACGGAAGACGCTGTCGAAGTGGCTCGGGTCACCCGAGGCCACCGTCACCCGGTAGCTGCCATTCGGGACCGCGAGCGCCCAGGACGCGTTGGGGTTCTCCGCCTTCTGCAGGTGCGTGAACGTGTCCAGGCGCTGGTCGGTGCTGGCGTTCCGCTCGCGGGTCTGGAGGCTGTTGTCCGCGTTCCAGCCGTAGGTGAAGCCGTTCCCCCGACTTCCATGGACGGCGCCCGTGTCCGCCACGTAGCCGGCGGGGATGGCGGCCCCGGCGGGCTGGAAGTTCACCCGCGCGCGGAAGCCGTCCACGAACGTGGCGGTCAGTGTGGAGGCCGTGGCCGGGGTGACGTAGCCGTGGGCGCGCGCCCCTCCGTCCGACCAGGACGACCACACCTTCCAGTTGCCCGCCGCGTCCGCCTGGGCCGGCGCGTTCACGTTGAGCGTGTAGCCCTCCCAGGACTTCACCACCGCGGGGCCGGTGAAGGTCGTGCCGTTCACCGTGAAGGTGAGGCCCGCCGGCTGCGTCGCCACCGTGACGTCCACGATGCGCGGGTAGAGGTTTCGCACCACCGTGGTGCTCAGGCCCGCCGAGTCCGTGGCGGTGAGGCGGATCTCCACGTAGTTCGTCAGCACCGCCGGCAGGTCCTCCGGCTGCGGAGCCGTCAGCGGCAGGTTGTTGCCCGGGGTGGGCGCGAGCAGCGGGTGCGTGTGCTCGTTGTGGTGCAGCAGCGCCGTCCACGTCAGCCGCGTGGCGGGAAGCGTGCCGTCCTGCGCGTCGGTGGCGGTCCCGGTGAGCGTGAGTGCCTGGCCCACCCGGAACTGCAACCCCTCCGCCGGAGAGGTGATGGTGACCACGGGCGCGGTGTTGCCCACGTCGATGCGCACCGTCACCGCCGCGGAGCTGGCGCCGCGCGCGTCCCGCACGGTGAGCGACGCGGTGTAGGTGCCATTGGCCGTGTACGAGTGGCTGGTGGTCGCGGTCGTGGTCTGCGCGGACGTGCCATCTCCGAACGTCCACAGGTAGGTGAGCGCGTCGCCGTCCGGATCCGCGCTGCCCGCTCCGCTGAACGACACGGCCAGCGGTGCGGTGCCAGTGCGAGGCGTGGCGCTGACGGCGGCGGACGGCGGACGGTTGGCCGTGCCGGTATAGGTGATCCGCCGGATCTCCCCGCCGTTGGCGTAGGTCGTGTAGTAGAGCGCCTGCGCCGAACCGGAGGGACCGAAGCGCAGCGTCACCGCCGAGCTCACGCCCAGGCCGGTGCCGAACTCGGTCGCGGTGTAGCTGCCCGCGGAGCCGGTCAGCTTGAAGATCTTCCCGCACACGTAGTCGCTGAAGAAGTAGGCGCCGTCATCCCCCGGGGCCCAGGCGCCGGCCGGGGCGAAGCTGCCGCCGGTGATGGAGTTGCAGCCCTGGAACGGCGACGGGGCGGGGTTGGAGCCGTGCTTGTAGGCGAAGAACGGATCCTTGAGCCCCGCGGGGGTGGAGCCGCAGTTGGTGGTGGAGTTGTTGGCGCAGAAGCCCTCGCGCACGTTCCAGCCGTAGTCCGCGCCCGCCTGGCCTTCATCCAATTCCTCCCAGACATTCTGGCCCACGTCGTTGATGACGAAGGTGCTGGTGCCCGGCCGGAAGGCGATGCGGAAGGGATTGCGCAGGCCGGTGGCGAAGTTCTCGCGGCAGGGGCCGGTGCCGGCGGGGACGCCCGCGGGGTCACCACAGCGGCGGCTGCCGGCGATGCCCGTCCAGGGGTTGCTGGCCGGAATGGTCCCGTCCTTGTTGATGCGCAGAATCTTTCCCAGCAGCACGTCCAGCCGGCGCGCGATGTCGTTCTGCCCCGCGCAGCGGGTGGGGTCACCGACCTTGCAGCCTCCGTCGCCGACGCTGATGTAGAGCAGCCCGTCCGCTCCGAAGTGCAGGTCCCCGCCGTTGTGGTTGCCGCCCGGCGAGGGGATGTTGTCCACGAGCACCAGTTCGGTGGACGGGCTGATGGTGTCCGTGTCCGCCAGCGTGAAGCGCGACACGCGGTTCACCGGCGCGTCCGCGCTGTTGGTGGTGCAGACGCCCGACTTCTTGAACGTGTAATAGAGATACACGTACCGGTTGCTCGTGAACTGCGGATCCACCGCCACGCCGAGCACGCCGCGTTCGGAGTTGCTGCAGATGCTGGCGGAGAGGTTGAGGGCCGGCGTCGGGAGCAGCGCGCCGTTCTTGAACACCCGCACCGCGCCCGGCTGGGTGGTGATGAGCATCCTGCCGTCCGGCGTGAACGCCAGCGAGGTGGGCGCGCCCACCGCCGTGACCTGCGCGTCCGAGTAGCCGCTCGGCAGCGTGATGGCGGAGGTGACGGTGTCGAGCGACTCGGGGGACTCCGAGCCGTCGGGCTCAGGAGCGCAGGCGACAGCGATTGCGAACAGACAGGCCAGGGGGAGCAGGCGGAGCCGTGGAATCGGGATGGGCATGCGGGCCTCACGACAACGGGTGTGGCGCCGATCTAGAGGAGGTTGAAAGGCAGGGATTGCATCGAATCCATGACTTGTGCCCCGTTGAACGAAGCCCGGTTTCGCGAGTGCTTCGCCCGCCGATTTTTCCAACAGGGGTGGGCGCTGGCGCGGCTCCCGCCTCCGCCGCGCTACGATGGCACCCATGCTCATGAGCTCCGTGGTGATGGTGATGCTGCTCGCGGCACCCACTCCAGCCCCCGTGCCAGCGAAGACGTGGAAGGTGACCGGCTCGGACGTGACGTTCGAGCTGTCTTCGAAGGACCTGCGCGCCCTGCGCGGCGGCAAGGAGTTGTTCGGCCTGCGCTCGCGTGAGAAGGAGTTCCTCTCCAACTTCGAGGCCGAGCCGGACACGGACATGTCCAACTGGGAGGGCTTCGAGTCCTACAAGGTGCTGTCGGTGGTGGGGCCCTGGGTGAGCTACGAGACCTCCAACTCCGGCTACACCGGCGGCGCCCACCCGTACGCGCACGAGGGCTACGTCACCGAGGACGTGACGAAGAAGCCGGGAACCTTCTCGCTGCTCGACGTGTTCGCGGAGAAGGACGTGCTCAAGGCGCTGAAGGCGGATGCCTTCATCCGCAAGCACATCCACGACGAGGACGCCTTCAAGAAGGCCCGGACGGTGCAAGCGTTGATGGCGAGCCTGCAACCCGGGGAGGACTGCGTGGGCTTCCTGTCCGGGCTGGACGCGGTGAGGCGCTCCGTCGCGTTCCACCACCTGGAGGCGAACAAGGTCGCCGTGCGCATCGCGTTCGGCTACGACAACGAGGCGTGCCGCGGGAACAAGTTCGTGGTGGGCGTGCTGCTGCCCCTCCCCGTGGCGCTCCGGCCAGCGTTCGAACGCGCCGCCAAGCGCGAGGAGGGCTTCCTGATGAAGGACGCCAAGGCCGCGCAGGCTCCGGCCGTGGACTTCTCCTGGGAGCCCTCCGACGCCACGAAGCCCTGAGCGTCGCTACGTCGCGGTGGCCGGCGGCCCGGGGAGCGTGAAGAGGAAGGTGCTGCCCTGGTCGGGCTGGCTCTCCGCCCAGATGCGCCCGCCGTGCGCCTCCACGATGCCCTTGGAGATGTAGAGCCCCAGCCCCAGCCCGCGCCGGTCCTCGCTGCGGGCCTGCCAGAACCGCTCGAACACCACCGCCAGCTGGTGGCTCGGGATGCCGGGGCCGGTGTCCGTCACGGAGAAGCGGACGTCCTGGTCCACCGGCTCCACCCGGAGGAGGAGCTTGCCGCCAGCGGGCGTGAACTTGATGGCATTGGACAGGAGGTTCGCGAGCACCTGGAGGATGCGCTCATGGTCGAACTTCGCCATCAGCGTGTTCCCGCGCAGCTCCACGTCGAGCGTGAGGCCCTGGGCGGCGGCCAGCGGCTGGAACGCCTCCAGCGAGTCCTTCACCAGCGCGTTCGCGTCCTGCATCGCGGGGGCGACGCGGATATGCCCCGCCTCGATGCTGGCCACGTCCACCAGGTCGCCAATCAGCCGGTTCATCCGCGCGGTGAAGCGTTGGATCTTGTCCGCGGCCTGGGTCGCCTTGCGGCCCGCCTCGTCCTCGCCGGCGCCGCGCTTGAGCAGGGCCGCCTGCAACGCGATGCCCCCGAGCAGCGTGCGCAGGTCGTGGCTGACCATGCCCATGAAGTGGTCCCGCGTCGCGAGCGCCTCGTCGGAGTTCGCGCGCTCTCCGGACAGCCGCAGGTCGGTCTCCGCCCGCTCCAGGTAGAGGAGGGCCTCCAGGGCGAGCATCCGCTCCTCGCGTTCATCCCGCAGCTCCGCGTCCGCCGTGTCCCGCTCTCCCTGCAGCGTCGCATCCTCGGACGCCCGCTCCCGGGTGAGGGCCTCACTCTCCTCGGGCGCCGCGTCCCGCGCCCGTCTCCCGTCCGCGGTGTCGCGGGCCGTCTGGAGGGCTTCGTCCGCCTGCCCCCGGGCCTTGTCGATGGCGGCGTCCGAGCCCTCTTCAATCGAGCTCTGCCGCTGGGCGTACTCCTGGTCCGACTTCTTCCGCTCCGTGCGGAGGCCTTCGTCCGTGTGGGCCCGCGGGAGCTGCGGTTTTGCGTCCTGGGTCGCCATGGAGAAGCCTTTAGTAAAGTGTCAGCAGCGGGGCAGCGTAGTCCCAAGCCGCCCCCGCCCGGCCGCCAAAGGCCCCAGCGGTGTTGACCAGCGCTACTCAGGCCGGCCGCTCCACGTGGCCGTCCGCGTGGCGGGCGAAGCGCCCTTCCTCCGGCGCGTGGACGGGCGCGGGGTCCGGCCAGGGCCAGCCGCCGAAGCCCGTGCGCTGGTAGTCCGCGAAGGCCTGTTGGATCTCCTGCCGCGAGTTCATCACGAACGGGCCGTACTGGACGACGGGCTCGCCAATGGGGCGACCCTGGAGCATCAGCAGCTCCGTCACGTCGGCGCCGTTCTCCAGCGCGACGTCCGCGTCGGCGCGAAGCTCGATGCTGTGCGACGGCGGGATGGCGCGGCCTGCCACGGTCAGCTTGGAGCCCTTGAAGAAGTACAGCATGCGGTGCGTGCCGCGCGCCGCCGCGGGCAGC
The DNA here is from genome assembly GCF_003611735.1 of Corallococcus sicarius. Lineage (GTDB taxonomy): Bacteria > Myxococcota > Myxococcia > Myxococcales > Myxococcaceae > Corallococcus > Corallococcus sicarius. The sequence goes on from NZ_RAWG01000167.1 coordinate 15,766, forward strand.
GTCCAGCGCGCGCCCGGCTCCAGCTTGAGCGTCCAGATGGCCACGTCCGAGCCCTCGCGCGACGCCCAGGACTTCGGCGGCGGAGGCGGGGCCTTCACGTCGCCCAGCCGGCCGGCGACCACGGTGATTTCGGTGGCGCGGCCTGCCTCGTCCTTCGCGACGTGACGGGGGATGACGTGGTTCCAGAGCATGGAGAAGTGCGGCGCCACGAGCTTGTTCTCGCGCGGCAGGTTGAGCCAGATCTGGAACAGCTCCACGGGGTTCGGCTGGTCCCGCTTGAGCAGCGGAAACATCTCCGAGTGGTTGATGCCGCTGCCTGCGGTGAGCCACTGCACGTCACCGCCGCCGAAGCGCGCCGCCGCGCCCAGCGAGTCGGAGTGGTCCAACAGCCCGCTGCGCACGACGGTCACCGTCTCGAAGCCGCGGTGCGGGTGCTGCGGGAACCCGGGCACGACGGTGCCGTGGTACATGTTCCAGCCGTCCCGCCCTCCGAAGTCCTGTCCCAGCTCGCGGCCCGCCAGCGAGGCCTGCGGCCCGAAGCGCTCGTTGCCCGCGGGATAGTGGTCGTCGTGATGCACGCAGAAGAGGAATGGATCCGGCGTGCGCCACGGCATCCCGAGCGGATCCACGCGGATGATGGCTTCTGGTGACTGTCCCTGCGTCTGACCCATTGCTTGCTCCCCTGCTTTTTCCGGCGCGCGGGATGAACAGGCCGCGGCCGTGCTGACACCCGCCGCCGCGATCAACTTCAGCGCTGCCCTGCGGCTGCTCACTTCATCCAAGGTCCACCTCGTGGAGGGTGCCGTCCCATCCTAACAAGGTGATTTTCACGCCGCTCTGGTGAGCGGGCCTGCGCCTGTCTGGCCTCGGGCGCCTCCCGACCCGAAGGGCCTCGCGTGGCACTGCGTATCTCCTGGGGACCGCGCCAGGAAGCGTCGCGGCCGGCGGGCGGTTTGACCGTCCTTCGCGCGGGCCCCTACGCTCGCGCGCGGTCCGCCCGACAGGCGTCCCAGGAGCGTCCTCCGCCGTGGCGGTCAACATCACCCGATTCCACAACGTGTTCCTCTACCAGTCCCGCGCGACGGTGCCGGAGCTGCTGGAGGACCTGAAGGTCCTCGCGGGATTGGACGCCCGCGCGGAGTCGCAGCTGGGCGTGCTGACGCTCTTCGCGTGGCTCACGCTGATTCCCGGCGTGCTGCTGTCCCTCATGTCGTTCGGGGTGTGGGCGGGGGGCGCGGAAACGGAGCTGGTGAAGGACGAAGCCCTTCTGGGAGGGACGCTCTTCGTCGTCGGCCTCCTGCTGTTCCTCTGGCGCGCCTCCCTGAAGCCGCGCGACCTGGACAACCGGCGCTACGGACTGGCGGAGGTGCTGCTCGAGCGCCTGCAAGTGGACCTGGCCCCGGACGCGCCGGTGCGCCTGAAGCTGGACCTGCGGCAGGTCGACGTGCGGGAGAAGCGCGTCAAGGAGGACATGGTCGGCTGGTGGAACACCCAGTTCTTCGTCGACCCGTGGTTCCTGCTGGAAGCGTCGCTGGCGGACGGCACGACGCTGCGGATCCACGTGGTGGAGCGGCTCCAGAAGCGCGAGCGTTCCAAGACGAGCGCCAGCGGCAAGACGAAGACGAAGACGAAGCGGAAGGGCTTCGCCCGCCTGGAGGTGTCCCTGCGCGTGAAGCCGGCGCGGCACCCCGGGCTGGGGGCGATGAAGCGGCAGGCCACGGCCGCCGTGCGCCTGCCCGAGCACATCCAACTGGAGCGCGTGCGCGTCGCGGCGGACCGGCTGTCGATGCGCGTCCGGCTGGCCCATGACTGGGTGGTCCAGGTGACGCGGTCGCCGGATGACCCGGAGACGCCCGCCTTCTGGAAGCAGGCGCTGGTGAAGGACGACGCGTCCCGCACGGCGACGATGATGCTCCTGAGCCTCTACCAGGTGGTCCATTACGCCCGGCGGCGGGGCAAGCTCCAGGCGACGCGGGCCCGGCGACAGTCGGTTTGACCTGCCCGGGGGGGACCCCTACGCTCGCGACCGACCGCTGGACGGTCCTGTCGAAGAAGGCTTCCCACCGTGGCGCTCGACCTCACCGAATTCCAGAAGACCCATGTCTACCGGGCGCAGGACTCCTCCGTGCCCGCGGTGCTGGCGGACCTGGAGGTCGTGGGGCACCTGGACTGGCAGGCCGAGATGACGCGGCGCAAGCTGTGGATCCTCGCCTGGGTCCTGCTCGGCTGCGCGATCCTGACCTACTTCGTCCTCCTGCCATTCCTGCAGGCCGCCGACCCGGAGGCCGAATGGGACGTGTACGGCCCCGTGGTCTCCGGCGTCGCCGTTCTGCACCTCGTCACGTCCGTGGTGCTGTTCATCGTGCGCGCGCGTCGGCGCCGGCTGGACCTGGACAACCGGCGCTACGGGCTGGTGGCCACGCTGCTCAAGCGCCTCCAGGTGGACATGGAGCCGGATTCGCCCGTGTCGCTGACGCTGGACCTGGCTCCGAACGACGAGGCGCACAAGCGCGTCCGCCAGGGCCCCCGTGGCAGGTGGCAGTGCGAGGACTTCACCGACGCGTGGCTGGACCTCCAGGGTCGCTTCGCGGACGGCACGCACCTGCACCTGTCCATGGTGGAGCACCTGCAGAAGCGCAGCCGCACGCAGCGCAACGCCCGCGGCAAGACGAAGACCAAGCGCAAGCAGAAGGGCAAGGCCCTGATGCAGGTGTCCCTGCGCGTGAAACCGGAGCGCTACCCCGGGCTCGCGGACCTGGACGCGAGCGCCCGGAGCGCCGCGCGCCTGCCCCCGGGCATCAAGCTGTCGCGGATCCGCGTGGCCCAGGACCGGGTGATGTTGCGCGCGCTGCTGGCCCATGACTGGGTGCTCCAGGCGCCGAAGCCCGCCCCGTCTCCGGCCGTGAAGGGCAAGGGCGCGAAGGCTCCCGCCAGCACGGAGCTGAAGCAGGACGCGTCGCGCACCGCGACGATGATGCTCCTGAGCCTCTACCAGGTGCTCAACTTCTCCAGCTCCCTGCGCAAGCGCGGGGACGCGAGGGCCATTTCATGAAGCTGCGTGTCCTGTTCCTCGTGGGCCTGGGTGTGCTCGCGGCCTCGGCGTGTTCGCAAGGGGGCGCTCCCGCCTCGAATGACGGCGCGGCTCCGGTCACGCAGGCCACGTCCGCCGCCGCGTTGGAGCCGAAGGAGGCCGGCGCCAAGCTCAAGTTCAAGGACGGCGATGACCGCGAGCGCTTCTCGCTCAAGCCCAAGGACGACGGCGCCAAGCTGGTGGACAGCGAGGACAAGGAGGTCGCGCGCTACAAGTGGAAGGGCGGCGAGCTCAAGGTGTCCGGTCCGGATGACGCGGTGCTGGCGTACGTCACCGGCGGCCCGGACGTGTTCCAGGTGAAGGACGCCGCGCGCGCCACCGTGCGCTACACGTTCGCGCGCGAGGGCTCCGGCTGGAAGCTCACCGACGCCCAGGGTGCCGTCCTCTACACCGTGTCCGCTGAAGGGGTGGGCGCGTCCGTGAAGGGCGCCTCCGGCGCGGAGGAAATCCGCGTGAAGGTGCGCGACGGGAAGCTGTCCCTGCGCGACCCGTCCGGCAACACGGTGCTCGCCACCAAGACGCCGGTGGCTCCCGACGCCGCCGCGTGTCTGGGCTTCGCCACGCTGGAGCTGCCCCTGCGCATGGCCCTGCTCTTCCGCCTCCATTCCCCCGCGGGCGCGCCGTCGCCCTGAGCCTTCCGCCATGCGCCCATCCTTCCCGTCCGCCGAGCATTGCCTGGAGACGTCTGGCTTCCTCTTCTCCCACCCCTGTGAGCGGGCGGCGGCCACGCAGTGCATGCGCTGTCAGAAGCCGGTGTGCGCGCTGCACATGCGCATGCCCGACGGCGCGGAGACGCTCTGCGTGTCGTGTGCCCGTACCGCGGACAACGGCGACGAGAACCGCGACGCGTCCAACTCCGCGTACGCCGACGACGACCCGAGCTACTACTACGACGGCTACGGCTATTACGGCCGGGGCGCGTGGACCACCGCCGGCGGCTCCCGCTCTCACGACAAGAACGACTTCACGGAGGCGGATGGCGAGAGCCTGCGCCGCGAGGACGACGCCTCCTTCGAGGAGGACCTGGGCGGGAGCTGAGCGGCCGTGCGACGTCAGCACTGGCGCCTGTACGCGCTCGGCGGTGGCCTGGGGCACCTGACGCGCGCCTCCGCGCTGGCCCGCGCTGGCGTGGCCCGGGGGCACGCGGTGGAGCTGCTCACCAACAGTCCGTTCGCCCCGGGCCTGCCCCTGGAGTCGCTGCTGGGCCCGGGCGCCGTCGTGCACCGGCTGGACGCGCGCCTGGACAAGCCCGCGACGGTGGCGGCGGTGACGGCCTGGCTCACCGCCGCGCCCTGTGACGTGCTGGTGGTGGACACCTTCCCCCGAGGGCTCGCGGGAGAGCTGGCCGCGCTGCTTCCCACGGTGCGCGCGCCGCGCGTGCTGGTGCACCGCGACCTGAACCCCGTCTACGTGGAGCGCTTCGACGTGGCGCGCGCGGTGGATGCGTACGAAGGGCTCGTCGTGCCCGGCGAGGACGCGCCCTTCGCCCACCACCCGCGCGCGGTGCGGACCTCTCCGTGGCTGCTGCTGGACGCGGACGCCCTGCTGCCTCGCGAGGAGGCCCGGCGGCGGCTGGGCCTGGACGCGGGGGACCGCCGCCCGGTGGTGGCGGTGCTGGGCTGCGGCCGGCCGGAGGAGGTGGTGGAGGCGGGGGCGAC
>NZ_RAWG01000168.1 GCF_003611735.1 Corallococcus sicarius
CCACTGCGAGCCGAAGATGGTGTTGTTGCTCGTCAGGTGCACGTAGGCGGCGCGGGGGTCGAGCTGCAGCTCGGACTGCTTGGGGACGCGCTGGTAGCGCTTGTCCGCCTGCACGGTGGTGGCCGCGCCATGGTCGCGCCGAAGAACCGCCCTCCGCAGGACGCCCTGCCTCCCCGCCTGGATGCACTGCTCGAGTCCCTGATGGACCGGGGCTTCGCGGAGCGGCTGCGCAAGGTCTACCAGGCGGCCGCCGTCGCCATCGACCGGCTGGGCCACCTGAACGTCGTGAAGTACGAGCCCACCACCGCCGAGCCCGACGACGCCGCGGACCTGTCCCTCTGGGAGACGATGGCGCCCGCCATCGGCGACACGCTGGTGGACGTCAACCGGCTGGTCGTCGCCATCCGCGACGCCTTCCCTCCGCCGGCCCGTCCTGCCAGCTCCAGCGACGGCGGCTGGGCCCCGCCCCCGTCCAGCTCCGACGAGCGCCGCGCGCAGGAAGCGGAGGCCGTGCTGCACGCCAGCGCCGAGCGCCTCTCCAAGCGCGTGCAGGAGCTGGGCGTGCAGATGCGGCGGCCGGAGGTCGTGAGCGACCGCTGGACGCTGATGTCAGAGCTGGCCGCGTCGCGCGCGGACTTCCGCAACCGCGTGGGCGACCTCGTCTACCTCACCGCCGCGGCCTTCGCCGACGTGCGGCACGAGGACGTGGTGCCCGGCTACTCGCACCAGGTGGGCGCGCGCGTGGCCCTCCGGGGCGCGGCGGCGGACCTGCGCCGGTCGCTGCAGGGCCGGCTGGAGCGCGCGGCGAAGGCGACGGACGCCCAGCGGCCCGCGCTGGCCCGTCAGGCGGAGGAGAGCCTCGCGGCGTTCGTGTCCCTGTCCTCGTCGCTCGCGCTGCGCACGCCCACCAAGCGCGAAATCGTCGCGACGCGGGGCCGGCTGCGCGAGGCGGGCACGAAGGCGGAGCTGGGGCCGGACGTGCTGCCCGGACTCGTGGAGCCCTTCCTCGCGCTCCTGGAAGAGGCGATGGACGAGCTGACGCGCACCTGGCTCACCGTGCATGACCGCGCGGTGTGGGCGGCGAGCGGCGTCCGGCTGGAGCAGGTGGACATGCACCTGGAGCTGGGCTCGCCGGGCGCGGCGCGCGTCCTGGAGGAAGCGGTGGAGGCCGCGGGCGCGCTGTCCGGCCGCTCGGTCCCCTTCGACGTCTTCCTCCGCAAGGGCCGCCAGGAGGCGGCCGCGGGGCTCAACGAGGCTGGCGCCAGGGACCTGCTCGCCCGCTTCCGCGAGCGGCTGGCCAGCCTGCCGTTCAGCTAGTCACGCTCAGGGCTTCGGGGTACCGGTGGCGGTGCTGATGCCGGGCAACGGCGGCGGCGTGGGCGCGGTGGACGCCGCGGCCGAGGGCAGCGCGGGCGCCTCCTGCTTCGGCGGCAGGATGCGCAGCGCCTCGAAGCGCTCCGCCAGCGTCTGCGGCGTCAGCTCCTCCTGCCACTGCTTGGGGTTGGTGTTCCATTCGAAGTCGGCCGGCACCTTGCCGCCGCCCTGACTGGTGTAGCCGATCATCTCCGGGAACTGCGTGGACCAGCGGCCGCCGGGATCCGGCTCCTTGGTGACGTGCTGCCGGTTGGGAATGATGAAGGGCTTGGGCTTGGGAGCATCACTCATGCATCGCAGCCTCTCCGAAAGAGGGCCGCATGGGTAGAGGCAAGCGGGCCCCCTGCCGCCTTCGCGCATGGTCCTTGGGGGGCAGCACGCTCGGCCCCAGGGCGAACACCGCCGCGAAGTACCGGGCCTGCGCCTCACTGCCGTAGCGGTAGCGCCGCACGTCCCCTTCGCCGGCCTCCACCTCCACGCGCCAGCCCTTCCGGTCGCACCGCACCGTCACCGTGTTCTCCGCGCCCATCCCACACCTCCCCCGTCCCAACGCTGTCCGAGGGTGTGCGCTATGAAATCTCCGTGCCAGCCTGCCCACGTCCGGCCAAGGGGTTGCGGTGTCAGCAGGTGAGCAGTCGGTGTACCCCCCGGTAACGTTTGCAGCCCTGGACCCGGGTCGTATCGTCCTTGTGTTGGGCTGATCCTGCGTTAACTCAATGGCATGACCCACTTCGAGACCCAGAGCGGAGAGCGATTCGCGGACTTCGATCTTCCCGAGGGCTGCATGATGTGCGGCGGCGCGGTCTCCATCCGGGCCACGCCCGCTGGCGCCCACGGCTACTGCCCCCACTGCCACGTGCTGTCGCGCCCGCAGATGCGCGTGAAGCCCAACGGCGTGGAGCTGTCCTTCGAGACCACGGCGCTCGCCTGAGCGAGCGTCCCTCCTCACGGTGTACGGCCCGCCCGGGGAGCCCCCGCTCGCGGCGGCGACAGACGTAGAAAGAGTGCGAAGAGGCACGTGGGGACCGTGGCGCGCCGCGGTCCCCTTCTTTTTCAGTGCACCAGGGCCATGAGGAGCGGCGCGGTGAAGAACGACAGCGGGATGCCCACGCCCACCATGAGCACCGCCAGCTCTGTGTCCAGCTTGTACTCGGCGGCGATGAGCGTGGCCGTCACCATGGGGGCCATGGCGATCTGCAGCACGGTGGCCTGCTTCACCACCAGCGCGAGCCCCGGGACGAACGCCAGCAGGGCGAGCACGGCGAGCGGCGCGAGCACCAGCTTGTAGGACAGCCCCAGCGCGAGCGCCGGTGCCCGCTCCCGCAGCCCGCCTGGCCGCAGCTGGAAGCCCACGATGAAGAGCGCCAGCGGCGTGAGCAGGTCGCCCAGCCGTTGCAGCACGACGTCCAGCCAGTCCGGGAAGGCGAACGGCCGCAAGAGCAGCGCCACCACCAGGGCCTGGAACGGCGCGAACATCAGCACCTTGCGCACGAGCACGCGCGCGGGCAGCGAGCCCCCGGCGTTCGCCTTCGCCGCCGCCAGCGTGGCGAGCGTCGATGCCACCAGGAACGAGCCCAGCTGATCCGCCACCACCGCCACCGGCACGCCCGCGGGCCCCAGCAGCGCCGCCGCCATGGGCAGCCCCACGAAGGCGGTGTTGCCCAGCCCCGCGGAGAGGACGAGCGCCCCCACCGACTCGCGTGACAGCCCGAGCCGGGGGCCCAACAGGCGCATCAAGACGCTGGCCCCCAGGAAGAGCAGCCACGGGGCCACGGCGGCCACCAGCAGCCCGGGCACGAACTCCAGCCTGTGCATCGCGCGCAGCACCAGCGCGGGCAGCGACACGTTGAGCAGGAAGACGTTGAAGACCGACGCCGTGGCTTCGGGGAACCGGCCGGTGCGGCGGGCGAGCACCCCCAGCACCAGGCACACCCCCAGCAGTCCGATGACCTGACCCATGCCCCGCTTTTCGCCTTCCCGTTCCGGTGGCGGCGCAACCTGGAGGAGCCCGCCTTGGAAGTCCAGTCCTGTGAACAAAAGCCAGTGGTAACGGCCGGGGGGCAGGCGCATTGTGGCGCGCGGTCAGCCTCCCCTTCGACTCCGCGTCCGGCCTCCTTCATGAATCCCGTTGCCACGATGGTGAGAGCGCTCGGCGGGGGTGGCCTGCCGCGCACGTACTGGGTGCTGTGGGTGGGCACCTTCGTGAACCGGCTGGGGGCCTTCGTGGCGCCCTTCCTGGCGCTGTACCTGACGCGCGAGCGCGGCTTCAGCGTGGAGCAGGCGGGGCTCGTCGTGTCGCTCAACGGCGCGGGCGCGGTGCTGGCCGCGCCCCTGGGCGGGATGCTCGCGGACCGGGTGGGCCGCCGCATCACGCTCGCCGGAGGGCTGTGGGCGGGCTCGGGCGCGATGCTGCTCACCGGCTACTCGGACACGCTGCCGCGCATCGCGGTCGCGGCCTTCCTGCTGGGCCTGATGGGGGAGCTGTACCGTCCGGCGGTGGCGGCGGCCGTCGCGGACGTGGTGCCGCCGCGCGACCGCGCTCGGGCGTACGGGCTGCTGTTCTGGGTCATCAACCTGGGCTTCGCCATCGCCCTGCCGCTCGCGGGCCTGCTGGCGACGCTGGGCTACCGGCTGCTCTTCATCGCGGACGCGGTGACCACGTTCCTCTACGGCTGCTGCGTCTGGGTGCTGGTGCCGGAGACGAAGCCCGCGGCGGAGCCGGGGCGCGTGGCGCGCTCCACGCTGGGGGACCTGCTGACGCCCTTCCGCGACGGCGTCTACCTGGCGTTCTGCCTGCCCATCTTCGTGCTGGCGCTCCTCTTCTTCCAGAACCACATGAGCCTGCCGGTGACGCTGGCCGCGCAGGGCCTGAGCCCCACCGCCTATGGCCTGGTGTTGTCCGTCAACGGCGTGCTCATCGTCGCGCTGCAGCCGTTCATCACGCGCGTCACCGGCCGGTTGCGGCGCTCCACCTCGCTGGCGCTCGCGGGCGTGCTGACGGGGGTGGGCTTCGGGCTGCATGCGCTGCCGGCGAGCGTGCCGTGGGCGATGCTCGCCGTGGCGGTGTGGACGCTGGGGGAGATTGTCCAGTCGCCGGTGGCGCCGTCCGTGGTGGCGGACCTGGCGCCTGGCGAGCTGCGCGGCAGCTACCAGGGCGTGTACCACATGATGTGGGGGCTCGCGTCCAGCGCCGCCCCCGCGCTGGGGGGCGCGGTGCTGGGGCGCTACGGGTCGCCCTCACTGTGGGTGGGCTGCATGGCGCTGGGAATCGCGGCCGGAGGCTGGCACCTGGCCATCGCGGGCACCCGCCGCCGCCGGGTGGAGGCGCTGCGGTTGGAGCGCCCGGAGATGAGCGCCAGCCTCGACTGAGGCTTGCGCGGTTCGCGAGGCGTGGAGGCTCGCGAGGCGTGAAGGCCCGCGCGTCGTGCGAGGCCTGCGCGGAGTGAAGGCTGCGGCCCCCGCCGCGACTTCGCGCGGCGGGCGACCGGTGGCGCTTCGGCTCCTGGCGACTACAGGCCCAGGAGGGCCTCGGGCCGCGTGAGGCCGCGCGCGCGGGCGACGGGCTGGAGCACGTCCTGGGGGGGCGCGTCGGCGGTGAGCAGCAGCGCGCGCACGGCGGTCTCCACCACGTCCTCGGCGCCGGGGCGCACCATGCCGCGCCGGGCGTCCTCCACGCGCTTGCCGCGGTACACGTCGAAGCGCGCCTTCACGCGCTTCGCCAGGTCCGCGACGGCCTTGTCGCCCGCGTCCACGCGCAGCTCCAGCTCGTTGCGCAGCTGCACGGGGTCCGCGAGCACGCCGTAGCGGTCATAGCCCTTGTGCGTCACGTCCTCGTGCAGCACCGCGTAGTCCTGCGTGTTGGGCGCGGGCACCTGCTGGGGCGTGAGCAGGTCGCGCATCACCGTCGTCACGGTGGCCGTCACGGTGAGCCGGTGCAGCTGCACGTCGTAGACGAAGTCCGAGTACATCGGCTCCTCCACGGTGATGGGCTCGCGGAAGACGGCGTCGCGGTGGCGCTGCACCTCCGAGCGCTGCGACTCCGCCTTGTCCAACGCCAGCTGCACCGCGCCCTCCAGCACGCGCGTGGCCTTGGCCTTCTGCACCATCAGGCCCTCGTCCTGCGTGCACTGCCCCGAACAGCGCTCCGGGTTGCACTCCCCGGGGAGGCTGCCCGGCTTCTTCGCGTCGCGGGCCTCCTCGCCGCACTCCTGGAGGGCCTCGCGGCACTCGCGCTTCTCCCGCTCGCGGCACCGCTCGGCGGCATCGCGCAGCGTGCCCAGCTCCACCTGGGCGCGCAGGTACTCACGCAGCACCGCGGCCTGCTTGCGCTCCACCGCCTCCAGGGTGCGCTCGGTCTCCAGGAGCTTCGACTCGAACTGGCCGCGCTTGGGGTTGGGCACGGAGCGGTTGCCCGCGAGGTAGCGCTTGGAGCGCTGCGACTCCTCGATGGCCTTCAGCGGCAGCACGCGCTCCAGCGCCAGCTCCAGCTTCACGCCCACGCGCCCCGGGGGCGCCTCCGTCACGACCTTCAGGGGCAGCTGCGTGGGCAGGAACGCGGCCAGCCGGCCCGCGCCCAGCCGCTGGGCGACGTCGGGCGCCTGCGCCTGGTCATCCACGGGCGCGGCCACCACGAGGAAGGCCACCTCGTCGCGCAGCTTCAACCGCACCGCCTCCGCCCGCTCCCGGGCCGCGGTGGCGCCCACGCGCTCCTGGTCCGCGCGCACGTAGGCCAACAGCGCGTTGCCCAGCTTGCCGGCCTTCTCCAGCGTCTCCGCGCTCGCGAAGAAGCGCTTCGCCCACGCCACCTGCACCGCGTCCACGCCCTTGCGCGCGCCGGTGTGGTCCGGGGCCACGGCCAGCACCGCGTCCAGCTCCGCGCGGGCCTCCTGGAGCTTCTCCTCCTTCAACAGCCCCAGCGCCACCCCCACCCGCGCATCCAACGTCTGGGCGAGCAGCGCGCGCGCGCCGTCATGCTCGGGGTCCAGCTCCAGCACGCGCACCAGCAGCTTGGTGGCGGACGGCAGGTCCCCGGACGCATGGGCGGCGCCGGCCTCCTGGTACACCTCCGCGCCCCACTCCTTGCGCACCGCGCGCAGCTTCACGGTGACCTCGGAGGCCTCCGGATCCGCGGCCAGGGCGCGCAGGTAGGCGGCCTCGGCCTCCGCCCAGCGGCGTTCCTTGGAGGAGGCATCGCCTTCGCGCACCGCGCGGGAGAAGGCGGAGCAGCCGCTGAGCAGGATGAGCGAGGCCAGGGCCAGGGCACCCAGCCAGCGGGACGGGACGGGGGAGGTTCGAACGGGGGAGCTCACATTCCGCATCTTCGCGGGAAAGCGCTCCGCGAGTGAAGATTCCGACAGTCAAGCCCGCCTGCTCGGCGGACGTGAAGGCAGACATCCTGGCAGGGCGGGCCCGGGACGCATGACGTGCATAGGCTGTTCTGCCTTTTGAGCGTTTCGAACCTACACGGTCTTCTGCTGGCTGCGATGAGCCAGGGTGCAGGCGTTCAGTACCTGCATGCCCGGCCCTCGGGAATGACGCGACGCACCAGTCGGTAGAGGGAATCAGCACCCACGAGGGGGGCTAGAGAGAACCAATGCCTTGTCCACAGCCGCGACCCACCGAGTTTCATCTCCCGCTGCGGGCTGACTCCTTCTCCATCGAGGAGTACCGCAACGTCCACTGCCGCTTCTACAGCGGCTGCATCGACGTGGCGGTCCGCGAGGACTGGGAGAGCTTCACCTGCGCCAAGTGCCCGCTGTTCCAGGCGGACAAGGCACCGGGTGCGAGTTCGTATGCCTTCACCCAGCCCGCCGATTTCGGGCGGCCGTAGTTCGCCGTAATTCAGTGTTACATCTGTGATTGAGGCGACCGGGCGTCCGACCGGGCCCGTGCTTCCCCGCAGGGGGAGGAAGCGGACCTGGGGGCGCCCGTCGTTCAATGCCTCCGGGCCTCCGGGTTGGTGACGCCTCGTGAGGCAGGCACCACCTTGGGGTGCGAGGGGGCGGGATGCAGGAGCAGCGCGTCACATCATGGTTGGAGTTGCAGGACCTGTTGTTCGGGGGCTCCTGGAACGAGCCGCTGGGGCGGTTTCGCACGAGCTTCGTCTTCCGGGGCGTCCCGGACGCGAGCCTGGACCTGTCGGCGGCGCTGAACCGCCAGGGTGCGTTCGTGCGGCACGAGCGGGATCTGCTGCGCGCCTTCCGCAAGTACGCGCGGGGCGTGCCGGGCACGGCGCAGCTGACCTCGGTGTGGGACTGGCTGGCGTTGGCGCAGCACCACGGGATGCCGACGCGGCTGTTGGACTGGACGTTCAGCCCGTACGTGGCGCTGCACTTCATGACCGAGCGGCAGGAGTACGCGAACGCCGACGGGGCCATCTGGTGCGTGGACTACCACCAGACGAACCAGCAGCTGCCCCGGCCGCTGAGAGACCAGCTGCGGATGGAGGGCGCGGACGTGTTCACGGCGGAGATGCTGGCGACGGTGGCGGGCGACCTGACGACGTTCGACGGGCTGGCGAAGCACCCGTTCGTGTTGTTCTTCGAGCCGCCGTCGCTGGACGCGCGCATCGTGAACCAGTTCGCGCTGTTCTCGGTGATGAACGGGCCGGGCCTGAGCCTGAACGACTTCCTGGGGCACCAGCACGAGGGGGTGCGGCGGCTCATCGTGCCGGCGTCGCTCAAGTGGGAGGTGCGGGACAAGCTCGACCAGGCGAACATCACCGAGCGCGTGCTCTTCCCCGGCCTGGACGGCCTGAGCCGCTGGCTGCGCCGCTACTACGCCCCCCGGCCCCTGTAGTCAGGGGGTCGGAGCGGGAGGTGGTGGCTCCTGCACGGGAGGCTCCACGGGAGGCTGCGGGCTGGCTGCGGGCGGCGGTGTTGGGGGTTCCGGGGGAGTGGGTGGAGCCGCGAAGGAAGCATCGCCCGCGGGCGGAGGAGCCTTGGCGACCACCTGCCCCTGAGGGGTGACCGCATAGGCGTCCCAGGCATCGAGGACCCGGATGCGCGGTCCACCACACCGCCGGAAGTCCTGATGCACCACCACGTAATACAAACCCGACGTCGGCCCGGTGAACACGGCGACCATCAGGCCCTGCTCCGGGGTCGAGCACCCATCGAACAAGGTGGGGTCGGTGTTCGTGCGGATCAACTCGCGCACCGCGCCCGCCGCGGCCACTGCGGCACCAGCCTCCATGGGCTGTCCCACGAGCGTGGCCGAGTTGTCGTCCGGCCATTCAACCGGCGTCTTCCAGGCCGGCGACCGCGCGGCACAGCCTATGAGCATCGCAACGAGTCCTGCTGCCCATCCCCTGACCATCGTCCATGACTCCTATTCGCGCAGCAGTTGCAGCGGCCCCTTCGTGCACTGGGGCGCCGCATCGAACCGACTCACCATCGGGGCACAGATCCCCAGGAGGACCCACCGGCGTCGGCGGCCACTCCACTGCTCGACCTCTCCCGTGGGGAAATAGCGCAGGTAGACCCGCGTCCCGTCAGCTCGCTCCGCGACCAGTGCGGACGCCATCTCGATGGCCACCCTCTTGAACAGGGCGGGCGCGGGATTGCCCGGGACGAGACGGACCATCGCAATGGCGGTCATCGGCTCGAACGCGTCGGTAGGCCAGGCCAGGAGGTCCACCGATGAGGGCGGACTTCCACACGGATGATGACCGTCGCGCAATACTCCGTGGACAACCCCTGGATGGGTCGATGGGTCACCGGGTCGCACGTCCGGGCCCCGGGACGTTTGAGGAGTGCCTCCGCCACGTCTCGCAGCAGATCGATGGGAATGGACCTGTCTTCCGCGGGCATCTCGACCGCTGGAATCTCCGCCCAGGGACCTCGAACCGTCTTCGCAGCCGCAACACGGGTCGGAGCAGGGGTCGAGGCGGCACACCCCACGAGCAGTGGCACCAGCAGGCAGGGCAACGCGAATCGCACGGCGCATCCTCCCATGCCCCAGGAGCAGCGCCCACCGATTCACCGCTCACGCGTATTAGGGCCGTCGCCCCACGGGCCCCACCGGCCCTTGCCGTTCGTCGTCCCGCCGTGCCGCTCGCCTCGCGGCGTCCCGCTCCACATCCATGCGCGTGGTCTTGTTCGCCAGCGCTCCACCCATCACGACTCCCGCCATGATGGCCAGCAGCAACAGGATGCCCACCAGCATCGACCCGATGATGACCATGTGACCGACCTCTCTTGAAGGCGCCCGCGCCTCCAGGGCTCGGGCCACCTCTCTTGAAGGTGCGTCATGCCCCCCTGCTCGCAGCGGCCACACCGGGATGCCCTGCGCCCCCTGTCTCCCCGTCCCCTTGTCCGACAGAAGAAGCCCCGCGCACGACAGCTTCGACGGCGCCGCCCCGTCCTGGTACGCACCAGGACATGAGCGTGCCCCGCCCCAACCCGCTGCTGTCGGACCGCGACGTGGACTTCCAGCTCTACGAGGTGCTGGACACCGAGGCCCTCTGCACACTCCCCGCCTTCCAGGACCACTCCCGCGACACCTTCGCGCTCCTGCTGGACAGCACCCGCCGCTTCGCCCGCGAGGTGCTCGCCCCCACCTACCGGCCCATGGACGCCGCCCCGCCCGTCTTCGAAAACGGCCGCGTGCGCGTCCACCCCGCCATGCGCTCGCTCTACGCCGGCATGGTGGACCTGGGCCTGCTCACCGCCACCCGTCCCGCTGAGGTGGGCGGCCAGCAGCTCCCCCTCACCGTGCACGCCGTGGCCAGCGCCTACCTCATGGCCGCCAACCTGAGCGCCTATGGCTATCTGGGCCTCACGCTCGGCGCCGCACACCTGCTGGAGGTCTTCGGCACGCCCTTCCTGCGCGAACACTTCATGGCCCGCCTCTACCGGGGCGAGTGGACCGGCACCATGGCCCTCACCGAACCCCAGGCCGGCAGCAGCCTGGCGGACGTGAAGACCCGCGCCACGCCCGCGCCCGACGGCAGCTTCCGCCTCCAGGGTTCGAAGATCTTCATCAGCGGCGGTGACCAGGACTTCACCGACAACGTCGTGCACCTCACCCTGGCACGCATCGACGGGGCCGAGGGCGGCACGCGCGGCGTGTCCCTCTTCGCCGTGCCCGCGCGCCGGCCCGAAGGCGACACGCGGGTCCCCAACGACGTCCAGGTGGCCGGCGTCATCCACAAGATTGGCTGGCGCGGCCTGCCCAGCCTCGTCCTCAACTTCGGCGAATCCAATGACTGCCACGGCTGGCTCGTAGGCCAGCCCGGACGCGGGCTCGCCTGCATGTTCCAGATGATGAACGAGGCGCGCATCATGGTGGGCCTCAACGGCGTCGCCACCGCGGCCGTCGCCTACCAGGAGTCGCTCGCCTACGCGCGCGAGCGTCCCCAGGGCCGGCCCGCCGGAGCCCGCGACACCGCGCGCGCCCAGTCCCCCATCATCGAACACGCGGACGTGCGGCGCATGCTGCTGCGCCAGAAGGCCATCGTGGAGGGCGGGCTCGCGCTGCTGCTCACCACCTCCACCCAGGCGGACCTCGCGAACCACGCGCCGGATGAAGCCACGCGCAAGCGCGCACACCTGTTGCTGGATCTGCTCACGCCCATCGCCAAGACGTTCCCGGCGGAGAGGGGCTTCGAGTCCAATGCGCTCGCGCTGCAGATCCACGGCGGCTACGGCTACTCCAGCGAGTACCTGCCCGAGGCGTGGCTGCGCGACCAGAAGCTCAACAGCATCCACGAGGGCACCACCGGCATCCAGGGCCTGGACCTCCTGGGGCGCAAGGCCGTGGCCGGAGGCGGCGCCGCGCTGCACGTGCTTGACGAGGAGGTGCGCGCCACCACCGCGCGCGCCCGGGCCGCGGGCGTGGAGCCCGCCTGGAGCGACGCGCTGGAGGACGCGCTCCAGCAGGCCGCGTCCCTCACGCTGGAGCTGGGCGCGCGGGGCATGGCGGGCGAGGTGGACGCGATGCTGCGCCACAGCGCGGACTTCCTGGAGCTCTTCAGCGTGGTGGCCGTGGCGTGGCGCTGGCTCGCGCAGGCCGCCGCCGCGAAGGACGGCCTCTCGCGCGCGGCCTTGACGGGCGCGGGGGGCTCCGACCGCGCCTTCTACGAAGGGAAGCTCGCCGCCACGCAGTACTGGTTCGCGGTGGAGGTCCCCCGGGTGCCGCTGCTCGCCCACCTGTGTCGCACCGGCGAGGACTCGTACGCCCGCATGCACGCCGACTGGTTCTGAGCGCTCCGCGCCCGAGTGCATCTTCCGCGCGCCACGAGCGCCCGGCATCCGTCACAATGCGCGCATGTCGGTCTCCTTCCACCTGTGCCAGCCCGGTGGGGGCGCCTCGTGTGGTGCCTGCTGCGGCCTCTACAACTTCCGCGACCACTCGCGCGCGGCGCTCACCCAGCGGCTGGCCACGCAGACAGCGCGGCTTGCCCATGCGCCCCGGACGCCGGAGGCCTATGGCGAGGCGGCTCGCGAGCTGACCGCGAACCGTGGCGCCTCCGCGCTCTTCCCCATCGTGCGGGTGTGTCCCCTGCTGGGCTTCCTGGACGCGGAGCAGCAGCGCGTGGGCTGCCTGGGGCATCCCCTGGTGACGGGCGGCACGGACCTGCGCGACTGCGGCGTGTACCGCGCGACCGTCTGCGAGACCTTCACCTGTCCATCCTTCGGCTGGCTCACCGACGCGCAGGCGCGGCTGGTCCAGGCCGCGTGCGCGGACTGGTACCTCTACGGCCTCGTCATCACCGACGTGGAGTTCGTGCGCGGCTGCCTGAAGCTCCTCGAGTGGGAGCTGGGCGGCCCCGCCCGTCCGGAGCTGCTGCGCGAGCGCCCGGAGTCCCTCTGCGCGCTGCGCCGCCTCTTCGCGCTGAAGGAGACCGCTCCGGGGCGCGATGCCCAGGCCACGGTGTTCGGCCGCTTCACCCATGACACGGAGGGCGAGCCCGTTCCGCGCTCGCTCGACTACGCGGCCCTGGGCACGCGCGCCGCGCCCGAGGACGACGTGGTGCTGTGCCTGGGCTACACGCCCGGAAGCGCTTCGGAGCTGCTCGCCGCGAGGCAGCTGGTGCGCGAGCACGTGCAGGCCGTGGCGACCACCTTCCCTGCCTGGTCGCCTGCTCCTACCGAGCGACCAACCCCGCCCTGACACCGGGCGCTTGCAGCGGCCGGAGGTCGTCCGCACGTTTGCCTGCGGGAGGATTGGCGGATGGGTGGACGCTGGCTTTGGATGGGAATGGTGGGACTGTGCTCGCTTGCTTCCGGATGTCGGGAGCACGACGGCACGGACACGACGGGGCTCCAGGCGACGCCGACGAGGGACTCCACGAACGGGGCGCTCTGGGTGCCCGCCAGGCCCGTCCTGGCACAGGGCGCGACGGACGGCCTCCGGTCCCAGGCGATTGCCCAGATACCACCGGACACGGCGCCACCTCCGGGGACCCGACGGCTGCTGCGCAGCCCTCCGGAAAATGAACCCGACCGCATGGAGGAGGAACAGGTCCCAGACTACGGAGGCAGCGGCGACGCCCAGGCCCAGCAGGCCCCGGCCACCGGCGGCAGCGGCATGCCCCCGGCCCGGCCTCCCGCGGAGGGCGCCGTGGGGCCGACCGCGAACGGACAGCCCGGAACGCTGGCCCCGGACGAGGGCCGCGTGATGATTGGCGCGCAGGCGGTCCAGGCCAACGACGACGAGGCCTGGTACGAGGGCGCGGCCAAGGCGGCGCAGGCGGCCGTGACGGACAACACCGCGGACCGGCCGCTGGAGCAGGTCGTCATCGCCTCCAGCACCGTGAGCGGCAAGGTCACGCGCGTGGGCCGCGACAGCCTGCACGTGCGCGACGCCGAGGGCACCGTCTACGAACTGCAGCTCGACCCTCGCAGCCGTGGCCTGCGCCAGGGCCAGCGCGTGTCCCTCCGGGAGCTGCGCGAAGGCACCCCGGTGAGCGCCCGGTTCGACCTCATCGGCGGCCGCACCGTCGCGCGCGACGTGCAGGTGCGCCGCTAGTCACGCCGTTGGACTCCCGAAACGACGACACCCGGGAAGCCTTGGGGCTCCCCGGGTGCCTGTCTTCCATCCTGCGGAACCGACTAGTAGACGGCCTTGAGCGTCACGCCCGAGTACGCCGCGTAGCCGCGCAGCTTCACGTAGTACTTGCCCGCCGTCGTCTTGGTCAGCGTGCAGGTCTCCGCGTTGCCGGAGGTGTACGGACGGCAGTCGTACGTGGTGGTCGTCGGCGAGGAGCCGAAGCGCACGTACAGGTCCGAGTCACCCGTGCCACCCGTGGTGGTGATGGTGACCGTCGTGTTCGCCGGCACATCCAGGGTCGTCCACTCCGTGGTGAAGGAGGAGGCCGCGCCGGAGATGCCCGTCACCGGCACGTTGCTCTGCAGCACGTTGCCCGTCGGTCCGCCACCGCCCGTGTAGCTGCCCTTCAGCGTCACGCCCGAGTACGCCGAGTAGGCGTTGAGCATCACGTAGTAGGTGCCAGCCTGGATGTTGGTGATGGTGCACGTCTCCGCGTTGCCACCGGCGTACGGACGGCAGTCGTAGGTCGCCGCGTCCGGCGCGGAACCGAAGCGCACGTACAGGTCCACGTCACCCGTGCCACCGGAGGTGGTGAACGTCAGCGCCGTGGAGCCCGCGGGCACCGCCAGCGTGTAGTACCTGTTGTTGCCCGCCGCGTCCGCGATGCCCGTCACCGCGACGTTGTTCGTCAGCGGGACCGTCGTCGGAGGCACCACCACGCCGCCCACGCCCACCGCTTCCCAGGCGGCCTTCACCGCGTCCTGGGTGGCCTGGTCGTAGCCCAGCTCCTGCGCGGCCTGGATGGTCCAGGTCTTCGCCTGCAGGAACGTGGTGCCCGCCGTGTAGATGTCCGTGTTGGCCTTGTACCAGATGCGGGCGGCCTTCTCGACGCCGATGGCCGGCACGTTGATGGTGGAGCGGCCGCGCGGGTGCACGCCACCCTTGGACAGCAGCGCGAACGCCAGGTTGGGCACGCCGGAGCTGTAGTGCACGTCCGTGCCGGACGTCACGTTGGCCGCCCAGTCCTTGGACGCGCCGTCCTTCACCGGGTCATCCATGTAGCGGAGCGCGTCGTTCGCCGTACCGGGCGTCCAGACGTCCTCGCCCACCATCCAGATGGCCGGCGCGGTGCTCCAGGTGCCCGACTTCCAGCTCTCGCAGATGGCGCCGAACGTGTCGGACATCGCCTCGTTGAGGCCGCCGGACTGGCCGGAGTACGTGAGGTTGGACTCCTTCGACGTCACCGCGTGGGTCAGCTCGTGGACCGTGACGTCCGCGTCCTTGCCCAGTTCGATGGAGTTCACGCCATCGCCGTCGCCGTACACCATCTGGGTGCCGTCCCAGTAGGCGTTCACGTAGTTGGTGCTGTAGTGCACCGTGCTGATGAGGACGGCGCCCGCGTTGTCCAGCGAGTCGCGGTTGAAGAGCGTCTTGTAGCAGTCGTAGGTGTAGCCCAGCATGTCGTAGTTGGTGTCGACGTGCGAGTCACCGATGGCCGCCTGGCCCTCGCTGCGCTTCAGCGTTCCCGGCGTGCTCGTGCCGTTGTTCGCGCTGTAGACGCGGCGGTTGAGCGCCGTGTGGATCTCCGGCGCGCGCAGCACGAGCGAGCCGTCCTGGGCGCTCACGTAGACGCGGTCGCGGATGGGGCTGTCCACGCCCTCGCCCGTCACCGTCACCTCGTAGGCGAGGCGCAGCGCGCCGTCCTCGGTGCGCACGTACACCAGCCGGGGCGTGCCCTGCGCGGACAGGTCCTTGCCCACCGTCGCGGCGAGCGCCGCCTCCCGGGCCGCCGTCCCCGCGATGCGCGGCGTGGCGGACAGCTTCATGCCGTCGCGCGCGGAGCCGTTGGCCGCGTACACCGTGCCGTCCGGGCGCACGTGCACCGCCAGCTCACCGCCGACGACCTCCAGGCCGTTCTTCGTCTGCTTGAAGCGCAGGTGCTGGTTGCCCTGCTCGTCGCGGTGCGAAGAGCGCAGCACCAGGTCCTCCGCGTTGAGCCGGAACGCCGGCGCCACGCCCGCCACCGCCGGATGCGCGGCGGACAGCGTGTTCAGCGTACCCACCGCGCGGCCCAGCTCGCCCCGGATGCTGTCCGGGATGCCGTCCGCGTGCACACCCACCACCTGGGCACCACCGAGCGCGTTCAGCGTGCTCTGGATGTCCTCGCCCGACTTCTCCTGCTCCGGCGCCTGCGTCTCATCACCCGTGGAACCCTGCGTACCGCACGCCGTCAGAGCCACGCCGAGCCAAGCCGCGCCAATCGTCTTCAACAGTCGAGTAGCCAACGCGATACCTCCAAGAAGAACAGCGGGATGATACGTGTCACACTTGAAATCATCAGGGCAACTACTTTTTGGAGAAAGTGCGTTTAGTTACTTTCCCCCGCCCTCCAGAACAAGCCTACTGAGCGCGAATTACACGTTAATCGGACCTCCTTTGGATGAGTCTGTCTTCGAGCCTCCCTGGCGACAGCCTCGGTGCCCGGCAGGATGTTTCAGGTGTTTCAGGAGGCGGGCCGCAGCATGCACGGGAGGGCTGACATGACGCAGGATGCCAGTCCCCGGCCCCGGGGGTCGAGGACGACGCGGGCCCTGGCGCTGGTGGTGCTGCTGGGCCTCGCGGTGGGGTGCGCGTCGCGGGCGCCAGGGCCCGCGACGGAGGTCCCGCCTCCGCCCCGGCTGACGGCGGCGCAGGTGGCGCGGCTGCTGCCCGCGAAGGTGAAGGGCGAGGAGCGCGAGGGCTGGGCGCGCGACGTGCTGGCGGCGCTGGACGCGGAAGCGCAGCTCCCGTCGCCGTCGGTGGTGTGTCAGGTGCTGGCCGTCATCGAACAGGAGTCCGGCTTCCAGGCGGACCCCGCGGTGCCGGGGCTCGCGAAGCTGGTGCGTCAGAAGCTGGACAGCACGGCGGGGAAGCTGGGGCCGCTGGGGCGGCGCGTGCTGGAGGAGGTGCTGGCCGCGAAGCCGAAGGGGGCGAAGCGCTCCTTCGGGGCGCGGCTGGACGCGGCGCGCAGCGAGCGGGACCTGGACCGGCTCTTCCGCGACATGCTCGCGTACTACAAGGAGGCCTATCCGGCGACGTACGCGGCGGCGGACCTGGCCAGCACCCTGTTCGGCCCGTCCTCGTTCGCGGGGCAGAACCCCATCACCACCGCGGGCTCCATGCAGGTCAGCGTGCGCTACGCGGTGGAGAAGGCGGGCGAGGACGCGGATCCGGACGAGGTGCGGGACTCGTTGTACACGCGCGCCGGGGGCGTACGGTACGGCACGTCGCGGCTGCTGGGCTTCGAGGCCGCGTACGGCGAGCCGCTCTTCCGCTTCGCGGACTACAACGCCGGTGTCTACAGCTCACGCAACGCCGCGCTGCAGGCCCAGGTCAGCCGCCTCACCGGAATCACTCTCGCGACGGATGGCGACCTGAGATTGTATGACAAGGAAGGCGAACCCCGGGATGAAGACAGCCAGAGCCTCAAGGCCTTGCTTGTCTTCAGACAACGTCACGCACCGCAATTGAGCGAGCGCCGGGTGCGCAAGGACGTGGAGAAGGAGAAGACCGCGGAGTTCGAAACAACCGACACGTATCTCTCGGTGAAACGCGTGTATGCGAAACAGACGGGACAGCCGCCCGCCTACGCCCAGCTTCCGCAGGTGACGCTCAAGAGCGTGAAGCTGAGCGGGGAGCGCAGCACGGCGTGGTTCGCGCGCTCGGTGGATGCGCGCTACCAGCGGTGCCTCACCCGCCACCGCCAGGCTTCGCGGTAGCGGGCGCCTTCTTCCGGGGCTACGGCGTGGTGAAGGCCGCGCTGAACGTCGCCGCCTTGTAGACGGGCAGCACGTCGGCGGTGGCGCCCGGCGCCTGCCAGGGCGTGAAGGACGAACCGTCCGCCGTCACGCGCACGTAGTACGTGGAGCCGGCCTCCAGCGCGCCCGGCGGCGGGCTCACCTGCTGCCGGTCCGACGTCACGAAGAAGCTCACCGTCGGGCTGTCGGTGGCCTCCGCCCCCAGCTTGATGAACTCGACCTGGTAGGACCCGGGCACCCCCTCGAACGGCGACCGCCAGCTCACCACCGGCTGGGTGGACGTCACCGTCCGCACCGTGGCGGCATCCATCCCGTCGATGCGCAGCAGCCGCGGCGGAGTGATGACCGGCACGATGGCGTGGGCCGTCAGGGAGGACAGCCGGTCCATGACGAGCATGCTGCCGCTGGGACGGTGGATCCTCTTGCCCACGATGACCGGGGTGGGCGAAACGAACGTGTAGCTCGCGGAGCCCACCAGGCCCCAGCTTCCAGGATAGGGATTGCCGTAGGTGAAGCGGCGCGCGATGTCGCCGTCCTCGCCGCCGGGGACCTCGAGCGTGAACAGCTCGCCCTGGTAGCCCACCCGGCCCGCCGTCAGGCTGAACGTCGCGGGCATCACGTCGAACCGGGCCTCGCCGGCCTGCGCGTCCGGGTTCACCTCCGGGCCCCAGCGGGTGAACGCGGACAGCGGCCACTGCGGGGAGAAGGACGCCTGGCGCACCGCCTTCAACTCGCCGGACAGCACCAGCGCCGGGTCGCCATCCGGGGTGAACGAGACGGCCGGGGCATGCAGGCTGCCCACCACGGTGCGGTACTTCAGGGGCGCGCCGCTCGGCAGCCTCCCGTCCTCCACCAGGTCGAGCTGGTTGACGTAGAGCCGGTCGCCCTTCTCCCCCTCCAGGACGGGCAGCCTGCCGTCGAGGGACCACGCCTGGGCTTCCATGCCCTGCATCTGGGTGGCGCCGGCCACGGGCTGGGCCGCCGGGAACGTCAGTCCGGCCGTCCAGGCCACCTCGCCGCTGACGACCTCAAGGAGGCTGCCTTCGGCGGAGGTCTCGTGGGCCCGCCAGGGTTGGAGCCCGGTGAGGTCCAGCCTCACGGGCGTCTGGATTGCATCGGAGGTGACGGTGTCCGGCCGGCCGTTGCGGTTGACGCCCAGGTCGAAGCGGCGCGTGTGGCCGAGGTAGTAGGTGGTGTCCGAGCGCAGGTAGTAATCCGCCCCTTCCGGCACGTCGCGGAAGCAGACGCTCCCGTCGCTCACGGCGACCGGCGCGCGCCGCTCGAATCCGGAGCCCTGGAGGATGAAGAGCTCCAGGTCGCGGCCCGACAGGTCCTGCGGGACGGCGGTCACCCTCGCGCCCGAGTGGAAGCGGGTGTCGGCCTTCACCAGCACGGCGGACGAGGCGGGGCACTCGGGGTTCTCCGCCGGGAGCTCGGCGCGCACGGTGGGCTCCGGTTCGGCGCAGCCCAGCCACGTGGCGCAGGTGGGGACCAGCAACAACGACAGACGACGCAACGACATGACGCCTCCAGGCGACTTGCGATGGTGGAGTGTCGGCGCCAGTTCCAGCGCCGACCCCCACTCCTACGCAGCCACCTGCCCGACATGCCGGGTCACCCGGGAAGTCCTTGCCTGGCGCAAGGACTTGCGGTCCCAACGACCCGGATGCCTCGCGCTCAGCGAATGGGCGCGGACACCGGGGTGAAGCGCTTGTCGGAGATCTTCATCTCGGTGACGGGGCCGTACTTGCGGGCCACGTCGCGCAGGGCGGATGCCTTGCCGATGAGGACGAAGGTGAGGTCCTGCGGGGCGGGCAGGACGCGCTGGAGCACGGTGCGTACGCTGTCGCGGGTGGTGCCGGAGACGGCGCTGGCGAACCCGTTCACGTCCTGGGCGTCCAGGCCGTAGAAGGCCAGCTCCGACAGCTTCATGGCCAGCTGCGCGCCCGTCTCCAGCTTCGGGGGGAACTGCCCCAGGACATAGGCCTGGGCGGAGGCGAGCATGGCGTCATCCATGCCGTCCTTGCGGTAGCGCGACAGCACGTCCAGGGCCAGGTCGATGGCGCGGCCGGTGCTTTCCGTCTGGGTATAGGAGAAGAGGATGACGGGGCCGGCCTGGAGCCCGGGGAAGAGCGAGGAGCGGGCGCCGTAGGTCAGGCCCGTCTTCACGCGCAGCTCGGTGTTGAGCAGCGAGGTGAAGCGGCCGCCGAGCACGGTGTTGCCCAGCTCCATCACGACGCGGTCCGGGTCCGTGCGGGGGATGCCGGTGTTGCCAATCCAGAAGTACGTCTGGGTGGCGTCGGGCTTGTCCACGAGCAGCACGCGCCGGCCCTTCGTGGGCGCGGTGGCGGGCACCGGGGTCAGGGGCTGTCCGGCGGGGGCCCAGCCGCCCAGGGCGGACTCCAGCTTCGCGGCGAGCGCCTTCGCGTCGAAGTCCCCCACGACGGAGAGGATGAGCCGGTCTCCACCGAGGTTCGCCTTCGCCCAGCCGAGCACGTCGTCCCGGCCGAGCGCGGGCAGCGAGGCCTCACTGCCTCCGATGGGCTGGCCGTATGGGTGCGCGGGGAAGTGGAACGCGTCGAAGTACGTGCCGATGAGGGCGCGCGGGTCGCCGTCCTTCGCGGCGGCCAGCTCCGACACGCGGCGCGCGCGGGTCTTCTCCAGCTCCTGCGCGTCGAAGCGCGGGCGCACGAGCATGTCTGACAACAGCTCCACCATCAGCGCGGAGTCGCGGGCGAGGAAGCTGCCGGTGAGCGTCACCGCGTCGCGGCCGGGCGTGACCTCCAGCTCACCTCCCACGCCGTCCACGGCGTCGGCGAACTGCTGGGCGTCGCGGGAGCCGGCGCCCTTCTGGAGCAGCTCGGCGGTGAGCGCGGCCAGGCCCTCCTTGCCCGCGGGGTCGGTGACGGCGCCGCCCCGGAGCCACGCCGAGAAGGCCACGAGGGGAAGCTCGCGCTTCTCCACGAGGAGCAGCCGCGCACCGTTCTTCAGCGTGACGGTGGTCGCGGCGGGCAACGTGACGCCCTTTGGCGCGGGCTTCGGTGGCGTCGTGGCGGCCGTAGCGGCGGGCGCGGGCTTCTGCGTCGCGGCAGCGGCAGCGGCCTTCGGCGGCTGCGTGGCAGGAGTCGCGGCGGGAGCGGTCGGCATCGCGGCAGCAGCGGCCTTCGGCGGAGCGGCAGTGGCCTTGGGCGTAGCGGCGGGAGCGGGCGTCTGCGCGGAGGCGGAAGCGGAGAGGAACAGCAGCGCGGCGAGCGCGGAGTGCAGCCGGAAGGGAGCGTTCATCGCGAGGCCTCCTTACGCTGTCTCTTATACACCTCTGACGCTGCCGACGACT
>NZ_RAWG01000169.1 GCF_003611735.1 Corallococcus sicarius
GCGGCCAGGGCCTCGCACAAGAGGCGGGTGCCGCCCGCGTTGACGCGCAGGAACTCGTCCTTCCGGGCCGCGCGGCGGATGCCCGCCAGGTGGAAGACGACGTCCACGCCCTGCACCGCGGCGTCCAGCGAGGCCCGGTCCGTCACGTCCCCCATCACCCGCGTCCAGGGGTGTCCCTGGAGTGCTTTTTCCAGCTCGCGGGTGTCGGTGGTGGGGCGCAACAGGCATGAGACGCGGTCGCCGCGGGCGACCAGCGCACGCGCGAGCCAGGTCCCCAGGAAGCCGCCGGCGCCGGTGATGAGGGCATTCATGGGCGCTGTTTCATCCGAAAAGCCACATCCCGTCCACCGCCGAAATGGGGCCAGCATCCCCGAGGGGACGCGTGCTCGCAGGGCCGGCAATCCGCCTCCGGACGCGTTCGCTGACACAATCCCCGAGGGAAAACGCCCTCCCGGGCCGGTTTCTAGGGCTCCGGACGCATCACGAGGCTTCCACTCCCGAGGGAAGAATGCGCTGCGGGGCCGAGTTCTAGGCTCCGAACCCATCGCTTCGGGCGTTTCCCGAGGGAAAAAGCACGCGATGGGCACTGTTTTTCGAGCTTGGCCGTGCTACTACGCGCCATCGGCTCTAGCTTGAAGACGCAAGCACGCCGTGCAACGTCCCCTTCGGAGGGGAGGAGACACAAGACGAATGGCCGCCAAGAAAGCCGCTGCGAAGAAGACCACTGCCGCTCCCGCCGCCAAGAAGTCCGCCGCGAAGAAGACCGAAGGCGCTCGCAAGCCGAACGCGTCCTTCATGAAGGAGATGACGCCTTCCGCTGCGCTCGCGGAGATCGTCGGTAACAAGCCGCTCCCCCGGACCGAGGTTGTGAAGAAGCTCTGGGCCTACATCAAGAAGAACAACCTCCAGGACGCGAAGAACAAGCGGCAGATCAACGCCGACGACAAGCTGAAGCCCATCTTCGGCGGCAAGAAGAACGTCACCATGTTCGAGATGACCTCGCTGGTGAACAAGCAGCTGAGCTGATTGGCGAAGGGCCCATCGGGGCCGACGCTGGTCTTCCGAAGGACCCCGGGGGCTCGTCACGCATCGCGCGCGACGGGCCCTCAGCTTTTTGCCCACTCCGCTCCCATGGAGCGTTGAAAAGGGGGCGGACAAGCATCTGCGCGCTGGCGGATGCGCCGGCTCAGGCCTACTTGTGGGTCCCATGTTCCAGGACGGGCACGAGGCAGCAGAGCGCACCGCGAAGCAGGCGGACGCGGATGGCATGAACACGACGGTGGAGGGGTTGGCGGAGGGCCTGTTCGCCCAGGTGCGGCGCGAACTGGAGTCGCGGCGCGTCACGCCGCTGTCCACCTACCGGATGCAGCTGCACCAGGACTTCACCTTCCAGCACGCGAAGGCGACGGTGCCGTACCTGGCCCGGCTGGGGGTGAGCGACTTCTATGCCTCCCCCTATCTGAAGGCGACCCCGGGCAGCACCCACGGCTACGACTGCGTGGACCACCAGCGGCTCAACCCGGAGGTGGGCACGCCGGAGGACCACGCGGCCTTCTGCGCCGCGCTGCGCGAGCACGGGATGGGGCAGGTGCTGGACGTGGTGCCCAACCACATGGGCATCGAGCGCGACAACCGGCTGTGGCTGGACGTGCTGGAGAACGGCCCGTCGTCCGTCTACGCCAAGTTCTTCGACATCGACTGGCGGCCGGTGAAGGACGAACTGGCGGACAAGGTGCTGCTGCCCATCCTCGGCGACCAGTACGGCATCGTGCTGGAGCGGGGGGAGTTGAAGCTGTCCTTCGACGCGGGCGCCTTCCACCTGCACTACTACGACCACCGGCTGCCGGTGGCCCCGCGCCAGTACGCGCGCATCCTGCGGCACGGGCTGGAGCGGCTGGAGACGCAGCTGGGCGCGGAGCACCCGCACCTGGTGGAGCTGCTCTCCATCCTCACCGCGCTGGAGCACCTGCCGCCGCGCACGGAGGTGGACCGCGCGAAGGTCATTGAACGGCACCGTGAGAAGGAGGTCATCAAGCGCCGGCTCGCCGCGGCGGTGGCGGACAGCCCGGAGCTGCTGGCATACGTGGAGCAGAACGTCCGGGCGTTCAACGGTACGCCGGGCAACGTGCGCTCGTTCGACATGCTGGACTCGCTCCTCCAGGAGTGCAGCTACCGGCTGGCGCACTGGCGCGTGGCGGGGGAGGAGATCAACTACCGCCGCTTCTTCGACATCAACGGCCTGGCGGCCATCCGCGTGGAGGACCCGGACGTCTTCACGGAGGCCCACCAGCGCATCTTCGAGTGGCTGCGCGAGGGGTGTGTCACCGGGCTGCGCATCGACCATCCGGACGGCCTCTTCGACCCCACCGCCTACTTCCTGGACCTGCAGGAGCGCTTCTTCGTGGAGCGCGCGCGGGCCCGGTTCGAGGCGGACCTGAAGGGGGGGCAGGACACCCGCTGGCCCCAGGTGGAGGCGCTGCTGCGGGGGCTGTGGCGCGCGGAGGTGATGGGCACGCCGGACAGCCCGCTGCGCAAGGCGCTCTTCGTGTCGGTGGAGAAGATTCAAGGCGGCCGTGAGCGCATCCCGGAGGCCTGGGCGGTGCACGGCACCACCGGCTACCGCTTCGCCAACGCGGTGAGCGGCCTGTTCGTGCACCCGGCGGCGGAGGCGCACCTGACGGAGACGTACGAGCGCTTCGCGGGCGCGACGCAGGACTTCGCGGAGCTGGTGTACCAGAAGAAGCTGCTCATCATGCGCGTGTCCATGGCGAGCGAGATCAACGTGCTGTCGCACGAGCTCAACCGCATCTCGGAGATGAACCGGCGCACGCGCGACTTCACGCTCAACAGCCTGCGGCGCGCGCTCATCGAGTTCATCGCGCTGTTCCCCGTCTACCGCACCTACGTGGACGGCTGGCGGGCGGAGCTGGACGCGCGCGATGTGGAATACATCGAGTGGACCATCCAGCGCGCCAAGGAGCGCAACACCAACACCAACGCGTCCATCTTCGACTTCCTGCGCGACATCCTCCTGGGCCGCTACCCGGACCACGTGGGTGACGACGAGAAGGCCGTGATGCTGCGCTTCGCGATGAAGCTGCAGCAGGTGACGGGCCCCGTGATGGCCAAGGGCCTGGAGGACACGGTCTTCTACATCTACAACCGCCTGGTGAGCCTCAACGAGGTGGGCGGCGAGCCGGAGCACTTCGGCATGCGCGCCAGCATCTTCCACCAGCGCAACGAGGAGCGCGTGGCGCACTGGCCGGCGAGCATGCTCACCTCCAGCACCCACGACACCAAGCGCAGCGAGGACGTGCGCGCGCGCATCAACGTCCTCACCGAGCTGCCGGAGGCCTGGCGGGAGCGGGCGCGGGCGTGGGCGGACCTGACGCAGCCGTTCGTCTCACACCTGCCCTCGGGGCCGGCGCCTTCGGCCAACGACACCTACCTCTTCTTCCAGACGGTGGTGGGCGCGTGGCCCATGGGCGAACAGGTCTCCGCCCAGGAGATGGCGGAGTTCCACCGCCGCGTGCGCGAGTACATGGGCAAGGCCATCAAGGAGGCCAAGGTCCGCACCTCGTGGACCAACCCGGACGGCTCCTATGACGACGCGATGGCGCGCTACGTGGACGCGTGCTTCGACCCGAAGACGGGCCGGGCGTTCCTGGACGACGTGCGTGCGTTCAAGCGCCGCATCGAGCGTGCGGGCCAGCACAACGCGCTGGGGCAGCTGCTGCTGAAGCTCGCCTCGCCCGGCGTGGTGGACACGTACCAGGGCTGCGAGCTGTGGGATTTGTCGCTGGTGGATCCGGACAACCGCCGGCCGGTGGACTACGCCCTGCGGGAGAAGCTGCTCACGGCGCTGGACGCCGACGCGGCGAAGGACCGCCAGGCGCTCTGCGCCCGGCTGTCGAAGGACCTGGACGACGGCCAGGTGAAGCTCTTCGTCCTGGCGGAGTCCCTGCGGCTGCGCCAGAAGCACGCGGACCTGTTCCGCAAGGGCGGCTACCTGGCCCTGGAGCTGTCCGGGCCCCGGGCCCCCGCGGCGGTGGGCTTTGCCCGGACGCACGGTGACACGGTGCTGATTGCCTGCGCGCCGCGTTACACCCTGGAGGCGTTGGAGTCCGGGGGGCTTTCAAAGGCGTACGACGGCACGTTCCTGGACCTTCCGGAGGCATATGCGGGCATGATGTTCCGCAACGTCTTCACCGGGAGTCAGGTCCGTCCCCAGCAGGGGCCGGGAGGCGTGGGGTTGGCCCTGGGGCCGCTCTTCGCGGAGTTCCCGGTGGTGTTGCTGGAGATGGAGAGGAGCACTGGATGAGAAGGGCCGAGGTGCTTCCAGGGAGGCCGTTTCCCCTGGGCGCCACGTATGACGGGAACGGCGTGAACTTCGCCGTCTTCAGCGAGCACGCGAAGAAGGTGGAGGTCTGCCTCTTCGACCCCGCCGACCCGAAGAAGGAGACGCGTCGTTTCCCGCTCCTGGAGACGACGAACCACGTCTGGCACGGCTACATGCCCGGCATCCACGCCGGGTGCCTGTACGGCCTGCGCGTCCACGGCCCGTACGAGCCGAAGAAGGGGCTGCGCTTCAACCCCCACAAGCTGCTGGTGGATCCGTACGCGAAGGCGCTGCACGGCAAGGTGGACCCCAAGGCCCCCATCCACGGCTACGTGCACGGGGGCAAGGAGGAGGACCTCGTCATGGACACCCAGGACGACGCCTGGGGCGTGCCCAAGGGCGTCATCCTGGCGGACGGGTTCGACTGGGAGGACGACCGCAAGCCGCAGGTGCCGTGGCACAAGACGATCCTCTACGAGCTGCACGTCAAGGGCTTCACCAAGCTGCACCCGCGCATCCCCGAACACCTGCGCGGCACGTACGCGGGGCTGGCGCACCCGGCCTCCATCGAACACCTGAAGAAGGTGGGCGTGACGTCGGTGGAGCTGCTCCCCATCCACGCGTACATGGACGAGCCGTTCCTCACCCAGCGCGGGCGCGTCAACTACTGGGGCTACAACACGCTGGGCTTCTTCGCTCCGGATGCGCGCTTCAGCGCGTCAGGCTCGCTGGGCGAGCAGGTGGCGGAGTTCAAGGGGATGGTGAAGCTGCTGCACCGCGCGGGCATCGAGGTCATCCTCGACGTGGTCTACAACCACACCTGCGAGGGCAACCACCTGGGCCCCACGCTGTCCTTCAAGGGGCTGGACGCCGGCGCGTACTACCGGCTCAGCGAGAAGGACCCGCGCTACTTCATGGACTTCACCGGGTGCGGCAACTCGTGGAACGCCACGCACCCGTACGCGCTGAAGCTGGTGGCGGACTCGCTGCGCTACTGGGTGGAAGTGATGCACGTGGACGGCTTCCGCTTCGACCTGGCGACGACGCTGGGACGCGACAGGCACGGCTACGACACCCGCGCGGCCTTCTTTCAAATCATGCACCAGGACCCCGTCCTGAGCCGGGCGAAGCTCATCGCGGAGCCCTGGGACGTGGGGGACTACGGCTACCAGGTGGGCAACTTCCCGGTGCTGTGGAGCGAGTGGAACGGCAAGTACCGCGACACCATCCGGCGCTACTGGAAGGGCGATGACCGGCAGGCGGCGGAGATCGGCTCCAGGCTCACGGGCAGCTCCGACCTGTTCGCGCTGTCCGGACGCAAGCCCACCGCGAGCGTGAACTTCGTCACCGCGCACGACGGCTTCACGCTGCACGACCTGGTGACGTACAGCCAGAAGCACAACGAGGCCAACGGCGAGGAGAACCGGGACGGCGCCAATGACAATCACGCCTGGAACTGCGGCGTGGAGGGGGAGACGACGGACCCCAAGGTGAACGCGCTGCGCGAACAGCAGAAGCGCAACTTCCTCGCGTCGCTCTTCCTGTCGCAGGGCGTGCCCATGCTGGTGGCGGGCGACGAGATGGGCCGCACGCAGAAGGGCAACAACAACGCCTACTGCCAGGACAACGAGCTGTCCTGGGTGAACTGGGAGCTGAACGAGAAGCAGCGCCAGCTGCTGGAGTTCACCGCGCGCATCACGAAGCTGCGGCGCGAGCAGCCCGTCCTGTCCAAGCGCCGCTTCTTCCGCGGGGCCCACATCTGGGACAGCGAGCTGAAGGACCTGGCGTGGTTCCGGCCGGACGGCAAGGAGATGAAGCGGGAGGACTGGGAGAAGCCCTATGTGCGCTCCCTGGCCTTCCTGCTGGGCGGGGACGCCATCGCCACGCCGGACGACGAGGGCCACCGCATCGTCGGGGACACGTTGCTGGTGCTGCTCAACGCGCACCACGAGCCCATCACCTTCCTGTTGCCCGCGCTGGAGTGGGGCGCGGACTGGGAGCTGGTGGTGGACACGGCGGCCACGGGCGAGTCGCAGCGCACGCACACGCCCGCGGGCGGCAAGGTGCAGGCGGCGGGGCGCTCCGTGGTGGTGCTGCGGCGGCCGGCGACGGAATGGGAGTAGCCCCGGGGCGCTTCCCGGAGTAGGCAGCGGGCTGGACGCGCGAGGCGGCACCTTCCCCGGGTGCGCCTTTTCGCGCGGCGTCTTCGGACCGGGAACGGGCGCACGTGATGACGGAATCTCTCTGGCCCTGGGTGGGCTTCAACGTCTTCGTCCTGGCGATGCTCGGCCTGGACCTGGGGCTGTTCCACCGCAAGGAGCACGCGGTGTCGCCGAAGGAGGCGACGCTGTGGACGCTGGTGTGGGTGAGCATCAGCCTCGCGTTCTGCGGAGGCGTCTGGCACTACGGCGGCAAGGGGCCGGCGCTGGAGTGGCTGACGGCGTACGTGGTGGAGTACGCGCTGTCGGTCGACAACCTCTTCGTCTTCCTGATGGTGTTCGCCTACTTCCGGGTGGCGCCGCAGCACCAGCACCGGGTGCTCTTCTGGGGCATCCTGGGCGCGTTCGTGATGCGCGCGGTGCTCATCCTCGCGGGCACCGCGTTGGTGGCGAAGTTCCACTGGCTCATCTACGTCTTCGGCGCGTTCCTCGTGTACACGGCCGTGAAGATGCTGACGTCCAAGGACGACGAGGACGTGGACCCGGAGGCGGGCTTCATCGTGAAGATGTCCCGGCGCCTGTTGCCGGTGGCGCGC
Organism: Corallococcus sicarius; assembly: GCF_003611735.1. Lineage (GTDB taxonomy): Bacteria > Myxococcota > Myxococcia > Myxococcales > Myxococcaceae > Corallococcus > Corallococcus sicarius. The sequence continues at coordinate 7,095 of NZ_RAWG01000169.1, forward strand.
CAGGGCGACGGCAGCCGCTTCTTCATCACCGAGGACAACCGGCGCAAGGTGACGCCGCTGTTCATCGTGCTGATGGTGGTGGAGGCCACGGACCTGCTCTTCGCGATGGACTCCATCCCCGCGGTGCTGGGCATCAGCAAGGACCCGTTCATCATCTACACGTCCAACGTCTGCGCCATCCTGGGCCTGCGCTCGCTGTTCTTCGTCGTCTCCAGCTTGATGGAGAAGTTCCACCTGCTGAAGATCGCGCTGGGCGTCATCCTGGGCTTCGTGGGCGTGAAGATGCTGATTGAGGGCTATTACAAGATCCCCATCGGCATCTCGCTGGCGATCATCGCCGGGTGCCTGGTGGCGGCCATCCTCGCGTCGCTGGCGTTCCCCAAGCCGCCGGAGCTGGCGCAAGGGGAGAAGCAGCCGGAGCCGCCCGTCCGGGAGCAGGAGCGCGGCTGAAGCAGGCTTGCGTTTCCCTTGCATCGGGCGGGCGTCGCTGCCAAGTCTCCCGCCATGTCCACCGCCACCACTGATGGCATCCGCGTCACCGTGGAGCCGACCTTCTGGCCGGAGCGCAGCACGCCCGAGTCCGGGCAGTTCGCCTTCATGTACAAGGTGGAGATCCTCAACGAAGGCAGCGCCCCCGCGCAGTTGCACGCCCGGCACTGGGTCATCACGGATGCCCAGGGCCACATCGATGAGGTGAAGGGCGAAGGGGTGGTAGGCCGCCAGCCGAAGCTGGGGCCGGGCGAGCGCTTCGAGTACACGAGCTGGGCGATGCTGCGCACGCCCTTCGGCACGATGCGCGGCACCTACGAGATGGTGCGCCCGGATGGCACGCGCTTCGAGGCGCGCATCGCCGAGTTCGCGCTCACGCTGCCGCACGCGCTGCACTGACCTTCCTTGCCGCCGGAGCCTTTGCGCGCATGAGCCTGCCGAGCACGAAGCGGGGACTGCTGCTCATCAACCTGGGGACGCCGGACGCGCCCGAGCCGGGGCCGGTGCGCCGCTACCTGCGCGAGTTCCTCAACGACCCGCGCGTCATCGATATCAATCCAGTCGGGCGCTGGTTCCTGCTCAACCTCTTCATCCTGCCGTTCCGCCCCGCGAAGAGCGCGGAGGCGTACCGCAAGGTGTGGACGAAGGAGGGCTCCCCGCTGCTCGTGTACAGCCGCGCGCTGGAGGCGGCGGTCGCGGAGCGGCTGAAGGGGGACTACGAGGTGGCGCTCGCCATGCGCTACGGCAACCCGTCCCTGCCGGACGTCATCGCGCAGCTCAAGGCGAAGGGCGTGTCGGAGTTCACGGTGCTGCCGCTGTATCCGCACGAGGCCGCGTCGTCCGCGTCGTCGTCGCTGGCGCGCACCTACGAGGTGCTGGCGGAAGGGTGGGACGTGCCCAACGTGCGCGCGGTGCCCGCCTTCTTCGACGACGCGGGCTTCCTGGACGCGTTCGCGGCGGTGGGCCGGCCGGTGATTGCCGAGGCGCGCGCGGACCACGTGCTGTTCAGCTTCCACGGGCTGCCGGAGCGCCACATGCGCAAGAGCGACCCCACGGGGCAGCACTGCCTGGCGTCCGCGGGCTGCTGCGACGTGATGGGGGACGCGAACCGGCACTGCTACCGGGCGCAGTGCTACGCCACGGCGCGGCTTCTGGCCCAGCGGCTGGCGTTGCCGGAGGGCGGCTACACCGTGTCCTTCCAGTCGCGGCTGGGGCGCACGCCGTGGGTGAAGCCCTACACGGACGTGGTGCTGCCGGAGCTGGCGGCGAAGGGCGTGAAGCGGCTGGCGGTGATGTGCCCGGCCTTCGTGGCGGACTGCCTGGAGACGCTGGAAGAGGTGGGCATCCGCGCGCGAGAGCAGTTCGTGGAGGCCGGGGGCGAGTCGCTGACGCTGGTGCCGTCCCTCAACGCCCACCCGGAGTGGGTGGACGCCGTGGTGCGGCTGGTGCGCGCGTCGGACGGGCCGCTGTCTACGGAGCGGGCGGCGTCGCGGTAGGCGTGGGCGCCGCCTGGGGTGCGGGGGCTGCCTGCTGCTGCGCGGCGACGGGCTCGAGGCGGGCCTTGTAGGTGCCCACGGGCAGGTTCACGGCCGGACGGGCCGGGCCCGTCATGGTGCTGGAGAGGGTGCCCTCCCAGGAGCGCCACTGTCCGGCCTTCACCAGGAACTCGCCCCGGCCGGTGACCTTCACGGTGGCGCTCAGCTCGGTGCCTTCGACGGGGGCCGCGGGGGCGGGGGCATCCGCCAGCTCGTCCTTGACGACCGTGGCGGGGCCTCCCTCGGCGCCGGCCATGCGCGGGGCGCGGTTGGCGGTGGTGCGCGAGGGCGTGAGGATGCCGCCGAACTGCTCCAGCAGATCGTACTCGAGCGTGGCCACCTGTTCGCCGTTGTCGCCGGGGGTGACGGAGACGAGCTTCACGCGGTTGTGGCGCTCGCTGCCGCCGGTGGCGCGGCGGAACTGGGTGCCGAGGGCGTCCGGGGCGACCAGCTCCGTGCCCAGCGACCACGTCTCACCCGGGCGCACCGGGTCGCGCGGCAGCTCCAGCACCAGCGTGGCCAGGTTGCGCGCGGGGCCCAGGAGGCCGTCGATGATGAAGCCGCGGTCGCTCACGTTGGCCTCCTCCGACGGGGCGCCCGCGGGCGTCACGCGCAGGAGGCGCTCACCGGAGGTGGTGAGCTCCAGCGCGTAGGTGTAGTCCGACGCGACGGCGGTCGCGGGGGCGGCGGTGGGGGCCGGGGTCTCCTTGGCGCCCTTCTTCTTCTTGTCGGGTTTGGCCGCCTTGGGCGCCGGGGCGGACTCGAAGGCGGGCGCGTTGCGGTCCAACGCGAGCGACAGGCGGAAGGAGACGGGGGCACCCGCGACGAGCTTCCAGCGCAGGAGCACCGCGTCCTTGGGGACGGCGGGCGCGGCGGCGACGGGCGCCGCGGCCTCCTCGGCGGGCGCCGTGGAGCCGGGAGGCCGCGGGATGGGCTCCATCTTCCCGGGGGCTTCCTGCTTGCAGGCTGTGAACGCGAGGGCAACGAGCAGACCGCACAGACTTCGCTTCACGGGGACACTCCTGGTGGACGGTCGCGGGATAGCGGAGCGGGCGACGGTTGTAAAAGGGAGAAGGTACATTGACGCGGCACGCCGGAGCATGGGCCTCCATTGAGGCGCCCTGGCCCCCGCACCCCCATGAGACTGGGCGCTCCGACACCTCGACCGCAAGACCCCCTGGGTGGCAGGGAACCGGGCTTCCGCTGGGGTCCGCGATCTTCTATGTGAAGAGGTCTGCAGGGACTTTGCACGGCCACCTCGCTACTGCGGGCTGATGGGCGTCGTGACTGTTTCGTGTCCCAGCTGGGGGCTTCGTGAGGATTGCTGTCTGCGTCTGTGGATGGGTGCTGATTTTGGTGGTGGGCTGCGCGCCCCGCAGCAAGGGGCCGTCACCTCAGGCACGTCGTGAGGCCATGCAAGATTGGGCGCGGCAGGGCTCGAACTATCGCAGCACGGAAGGCTTCCAGGAAGCTCGCTGGGGGATGGCCCTAGAAGAGGTGCAGGCCCTCTTCCCGGAGGCGAAGCCGCTCAATCGCGGTGCGCTTCATCTGCAGACAACAATTGCCAAAATGCCTGCTGCCGTGAATCTTGGTTTCCTGGGTGGAAGGTTTGTCGCTGTTGATGTCGTCTTTCTAGAGATTGCGGAGATACGTGAGAGCCACCAACTCCTGCGCGATCTGCTCTCTCAAAAGTATGGCCCGCCGGTTCGTGACCGTGACACTGCGGATGAGGCGCAACGACGAGCGGGGAAGTACCGCACTGCTACTGAGGTTGCCATTACGCTCGGACGACCTGGCTTTTCCAACAGTGGTTGGCCGCAGGATGGAGCCAGTCAGGCTCGAGTCGATGTCCGCGTAGAGCATCCGGACGAAGAAGCTCTCCTTCAGGCTCGTGCCGCCCGAAGTGATTTCAAGCTGTGGAGTCGATGGAGGACGACTGAAAGCCACGTGAAACTCACGGGACTGAAATCGCCGAACGCCGCTTCAATCGTTATCGAATACGAAAGTGCCCGGTACGAGTCTGAAATCACAAGAGCCCGTGCGCTGGAGCGCCAGGAAATGGTGAAGGACCTTTAAACCAGAGGTCACGCCCTTGGTCGTCTGGTCTACCGCAGAGGCCGAATCTCCGGCCCCAGCCGCTACCCGCCGATTGAGAATCGTGAACTTCCGTTTAGCGCGGTGGGCGCTGCCCAAGAAGGGCGTGATGTCCATCCAGTACGAGAGCACCCGGTATGCGCCCCGGCGCGCGGGCCTCATCGGCCGGTTCAGCCAGAAGGGCCGTCAGGACTTGGTGAACGAGTTCTGACGAAGATTGGTGGCAGTCTTGACTCTTCGGGGCTGATTGAAGGCCGAACGCTTCGTCGCGCTACGGAAGGGATGTCAGGGTTGAGGCTGAGCGGGCTTTGCACTCCGGCGCTTGGGTGCGTGAGCCGCAGGCGCTGGCGTCTGATCCGGACTCATCGTGACCTTGGTGAGTTCGACATCGAACCGAGTCCGCTGCAACATCCGGATATGCTTCATCAGCATTACCTTGCTGAAGATAGGGAGGAGTTCCAAAAGAGGCTCTGTCCGGTCTGTGCCAATGGCATAGACGAATTTCAGGGTCTTGATGTAGCTGTGGTCCTGCTCAGGCTCCTTCCAATGTTTGGCGATGGTGGATAGGAACTTGTCGCCGTATTCCGTCATGTCGCAGAACAGCTCTGCAGAGACAGTTGCCTGGGAGAAGAGGTGGCTGAGCGTCGCCGAGGCGGAAAGCCTTTTGACGCAAAGAAGCTTTGCAGATGGCCTGTGGAATAGATCGGCGATTTCCACCTTGCTGCGCCCTCGACCAGCTCCGAATGAGAAGAGTTTCTTGTCGAGAAGGAGAAAGTCTTGGTCACTGCTGCAGGCCAAGTTGTAATCTCCCTCGTCATGAACCCATTTCCCCTTGCTGTTCTTCGTTTTTAGCCAGGGTTTCAGGACTGGGTCTTTGCAGAACTTGACTTGTAGAGCCAGATCGCGGTTCAGCGTGTCAATGTAGTCACCGTCTATCTCGTACCAGCGCCTGTTGCTGAGGATGTATTTCCTGTTGTTCAGCTCAGTCTCAAAAGTCAGGTAGGCGTAAAGTGGTTCAGAGGAAGTGCATCTTGATTCTTTGGCCAGATCGTCAAACCCGACGATTTTGATTTTCTTGAGATCGTCAAGCGCCAGCGTTTCGCTTCCTATGTAATTGTAGATGCTGTCGAGCGAGACTTGGTCGTGGACGACTGCGCCTCCTTTTCCTGAAATCAGATAGCTGACGCATTTTTCGTACTCGATCTGATCCGGATAGGCGACGGAGAGCTGGGTCGTGTTCTTGCGTTTGTTCAGTGCATCAAGTACCTGCTCGTCTAGCTGATTCTTGATGCGGGTGTTCTTCTCTATTTTGATGTGGTCGATGAAGGAGAACGACTCCTTGTATTGGGTGCCTCGAAATCTTTTGAAGAGAGCTGTGCATTTGGCCGGCAGTTCTTCGAAGTCCAGGGTCGCATTCAGGCTGAGGCTGTCAGAGCCTCCAATTCTGGTGCCGAGGCTGTCGTCAATGCACGTGCCAGAAATGATGTGGAGGATCTCGCTGTCGAACTCAAATCAAAACTCGCCGAGCTTGGTCTCAAGATTCGAGGCCTCTCTCTTCTGGAGTGTCTGGATTCCGATCTTCTTCGAGTCAACCGTCCTGAGCTTCAACGGGTCGACCGAGTTGAGCGTCGTGATAAGGCCGAAGTTGAGTTCGACGTTGTCCTTGTTGATGACGTGATGCCCAAAGCCCGCTGACATGCCGAAATACCGAAGCCCTTCATCTGTTTTGACCTTCAATAGGATCAGGGCTGAAGCTGTGTGGTTGCTGAGATGCTCATCTTCGTCCTTGGCAATGTAGTTCTTGATGAAGGGGAGCCACTTGGGCGGCTGGGGTTCGGTCTTGACGAGGTAGATTTCGTGTTCTGCGTCCGGTAGCTTTTTTTTGGATTTAGTTGGCAGGAATCGGCGATTCCGAGCCGGTTCGCGCAGGCACTGCTCGAAGGACTTGGTCTCTGCGTTGAAGAGGGTGATGTTGAGCTTCATCTGAGAACGCTCCGAGGTCGCTTGCTCGACTCTTGGGGTTGTCAGACAAGAATCCGGTGGAGCCTTACAGACGGCTATCCCCCATGGGGGGTATGGCGCGCGGCTGTGTGACCGGAGTATTCAAAGGGGCCGGCCGCTGAATCACCCCGGCATTGCATGTGGCGATAGTGTTTGTTTGGAGCGTTCGCGGGCACTCAGCCCTCCCGGGGCGCCGCCGCGCGCGACAGCCGGTCCCGCACGGCGATGCCCAATCCGCTCGCGGCGGGCAGACAGGCCACGAGCACGTCGTGGCCCTGTTCATCCGCTTCACGCAGCCGGGCGTACAGGACGCGCGCGGCCTCCGCCGGTTCTCCCGGCACGTCGAAGCGCTGCACGTCCGAAGGCAGTGACAGCGACGCGGGGCCGAGCACGCCCACGCGCAGGCCCCGGGCCCGCAGCGCCGTCACCTGCTGGAGCGCTTCGGAAGGCTCCGCCAGCACCACGCCCGCTCGCGGCGCGTAGTGGGACGCGAGCGAACCAGACACGCGCACCGTGGTGGACGCGCGCACCGGCACCGTCCTTCCCAGCACCCGTTCCACCTCCTCCGTCGCCAGGCCTCCCGGCCTCAGGATGGCCGGAGCCCCTGAAGACAGGTCCACGATGGTCGACTCCACGCCCACCGTGGACGGCCCTCCGTCCAGTACCAGGTCCACGTCGCCGCCCAGGTCCTGACGGACGTGCTCCGCCGTCGTCGGACTCACCCGGCCGAAGCGGTTGGCGCTCGGCGCGGCCACGCCTCCGCCCAGCCTGCGCAGCACCTCCAGCGCCACCGGATGCCCGGGGACTCGCAGCGCCACGGTGTCCTGGCCTCCCGTCACCGCGTCCGTGGCCCTCGCCGTGCGTGGCAGCACCAGCGTCAGGGGCCCCGGCCAGAAGGCCCGCGCGAGTGCCTGCGCTTCGTCCGGGACGGTGCGGGCCCACTCGGGCAGGTGCTCCGCGCCGGGGATGTGGACGATGAGCGGGTGGGTCGCGGGCCGGCCCTTGATGGCGAACACCCGCCTCACCGCGAGCTCGTCCTCGGCGTTGGCCGCGAGGCCGTACACCGTCTCTGTTGGCAGGGCGATGACACCGCCGCGTCGCAGCAATTCGACTGCACGGGCGAGGAGGTCCGGATTAAGCATGCGCGGGCCGCAATGTCCCCCCAGGAGAAACCATGGGCAAGTCGCACGTCTTCGCCGCGCGCAGCCAGATGCCAGTCCCCGCCGCGGACCTCTTCTCCTGGCATGCCCGCGAGGGGGCCCTCGAACGGCTGACGCCCCCCTGGGACTCCGTCCAGGTCCTCGAACGCACCGGCGACGGCATCCACGTGGGCGCCCGCGTCACCCTGGAGCTGCGCATGGGGCCCCTCCCGCAGCGCCTCGTGTCCGAGCACACCGGCTACGTCGAGGGCTCCAGCTTCGAGGACACCCAGCGCGAGGGCCCCTTCGCCACCTGGGTCCACGCCCATCGCATGCACCCGGGCTCCCCCCCGGAGGCCTCGGTCCTCGAGGACGAGGTGGCGTACACGCTGCCCCTGGGCGCGGTCGGTGACACGTTCGGCGGGGGCTACCTGCGCCGGCGGCTGGAGCGCATCTTCGGGTACCGCCACACGCTCACGCGCGAGGACCTGCGCCGCCATGCCGCGTACGCGAGCCAGGGCCCCCTGAGCGTCGCCATCAGTGGCGCCAGCGGCATGGTGGGCCAGGCGCTGGTGCCCTTCCTCACCACCGGCGGCCATCGCGTGAAGCGCCTGGTGCGCGGCCGCGCGAACGCCGCGAGGGGGGACGTGGCGTGGTCCCCCGACCAGGGACACATCGACTCCGCGGCGCTGGAGGGCGTGGACGCGGTGGTGCACCTGTCGGGCGCCAACGTCGCCGCGCAGCGCTGGACGCCGGCCTACCAGGAGGAGATCCGCAAGAGCCGCACGGAGACGACCCGCGTGCTGTGCGAGGCGCTGGCCCGTCTGAGGCAGAAGCCCCAGGTGCTCGTGAGCGCCTCCGCCATCGGCATCTACGGAGACCGCGGCGAGGAGTCGCTCACCGAGTCCTCGACGTCCGGCGAGGGCTTCCTCGCCCAGGTCACCCGCGAGTGGGAGGCCGCCACCGCGCCCGCCGAGGCCGCGGGCATCCGCGTGGTCCACCTGCGCATCGGCGTGGTGATGGATCCGCGCGGCGGGGCGCTCGCGAAGCTGCTGCCGGTGTACCAGTCCGGCATCGGCGGGCCGCTCGGGACGGGCCAGAAGTGGTTCAGCTGGGTCTCGCTGGAGGACATCGTGGGCCTCGTGCGCTTCGCCATCGCGAACCCGGCCGTGCGCGGCCCGGTGAATGCCGTGGCGCCCGGAGCGGTGCGGCAGGGGGACATGGCCCGGACGCTGGGCCGCGTGCTCCACCGCCCCGCCTTCTTCCCGACGCCTCCCAGCCTCGTCCGCGCGGCGTTCGGGCAGATGGGCGAGGAGACCGTCCTGTCCGGGGCCCGGGTGCTGCCCGCCGCCGCGCAGGCCCACGGCTACACCTTCCTGCACCCGGACCTGGAGGGCGCGTTGCGCTTCTGCCTGGGCCGGAGCGCCGGGGGCGCGGAGTTCCGCCACACTTGACACTCCCCGTGCGGGGGGACAGAAGAACGCCGCTTCCCCCTCGCTTCGAGGAGTCCTGATGATCCAGGTCGAAGGGCTGACGAAGTACTACGGCGAGCACGCGGCCATCCGGGACCTGGCCTTCACCATCGGCCAGGGTGAGGTCATCGGCTTCCTGGGCCTCAACGGCGCCGGCAAGTCGACGACGCTCAAGATTCTCGGGTGCGTGCTGCTGCCCACCTCGGGCCGCGTCGTCATCGACGGGCACGACGTCGTGAACCAGTCCCACGAGGTGCGCCAGCGCATCGGCTACCTGCCGGACGTGCCGCCCGTCTACGAGGAGATGACGGTGGGCGAATACCTGGCCTACGTCGCCCGGCTGCGCGACGTGCCCGCGAAGGCCACCCCTTCGCACGTGGGCGAGGCCGAGGAGAAGACGGGCCTGCGCGACGTGCACGGCGAGGTCATCTCCACGCTCAGCCACGGCTACCGCCAGCGCGTGGGGCTGGCGCAGGCCCTGGTGCACCGGCCCGCGCTGCTCATCCTGGATGAGCCCACCAGCGGGTTGGATCCGCTTCAAATCGTCGAGATGCGCGACGTCATCCGCGGCCTCAAGGGCGCGCACACGGTGCTCGTGTCCAGCCACATCCTCCCGGAGATTTCGCAGACGTGTGACCGGCTGCTCATCATCCACAAGGGCGCGTTGCTGGCGCAGGGCAGCGAGGAGGAGCTGTCGCGCAGCCTGGGCGGCCCGTCCATCGTGCTGGAGGTGCGGGGCTCGCGGACGCGCGCACTCGAAGCGCTCCAGGGCTTCGGCGCGGTGGAGGTGCGGGCAGGGGAGGGGGACGTGCTGGGCTTGAAGCTGGCCGCGTCGCCGGACCTGCGGCCCCAGGTCGCGCGGGCGGTGGTGGGCGCGGGGCTGGAGTTGCTGCGGCTGGACGCGAGCGAGGGGCAGCTGGAAGCGCTCTTCCTGCGCCTGACGCAGGGGCAGGAGGTGCGCGCGTGAAGGCGCTCCTGATTGCCCGTCGCGAGCTGGCCGGCTACCTGCGCACGCTCAGCGGCTACGTCATCCTCGCGGTCATCCTCGCGGTGAACGGGCTGTTCTTCAACGCGTACGCGCTGGGCGGTGCGAGCAAGCGCTCCGCGGAGGTGCTGTCCGGCTTCTTCTACTACTCCAGCGGCTTCACCATCGTGGCGGCCATCCTCGTGTCCATGCGGCTGCTCGCGGAGGAGCGCCAGACGGGCACGCTGCCGCTGCTCTACGCGTCGCCCGTGAGGGACCGGGACATCGTGCTGGGCAAGTTCCTGGCGGGGCTCGCGTTCCTCGCGCTGTACCTGCTGTGCACGCTCTACATGCCGCTCTTGGTGCTGGTGAACGGCAAGGTGTCCTTCGGGCACGTGGCGGCGGGCTACCTGGGGCTGCTGCTCTTGGGCAGCGCGTCGCTGGCGGTGGGCACGTTCGGCTCGTCGCTGTCGAAGAACCAGCTGCTCGCGGCCATCTTCTCCGCGGTGATGCTGGTGGCGCTCATCCTGTGCTGGTTGCTGGCGCGCATCACCGAGCAGCCGCTGTCGGAGGTCTTCAGCGCGATGTCGCTGTGGAACCAGCACTTCCCCCCGTTCCAGGCAGGGCTCATCCACGTGCGGGACGTCGTCTACTACCTGGTCGTCACCTACGTGGCGCTGTTCGCGGCGACACGGGTGCTGGAAGCGCGGAGGTGGCGATGAGCACGCCGGCTTCTTTCGGTACCGGGCTGGTCGCGACGGTGGCCTTCGTCTCGGGGCTGGTCGCGGTCTTCATCGCCGAGCGCGTGCTGGGCGCGGGCTCCGGTCGCGTGGCGCTGGCCGCGCTGGGCACCGCCGTGGCCGTGGGCGCGACGGGGTGGCGCGTGGTGCGGCTGCTCGCGGCGCCTCCCGCGCGGCGCACGCTGGAGCGGTGGGTGCTCATGCTCTACGGCGTGGGGCTCGTGGCGCTGGTGCTGTACTTCGTCCAGGGGGACGTGGGGACGGCGCTCCTGGGTGCGCCCCTGTCGCGCTCTGCGCCGAAGCTGGCGGTGGTGCTGGCGGTGCTGTTCCCGGCGCTGCTCGTGTGCGCGCTCGTGCCGCTGGCGATGGTGGAGGCCGCGCTCGTGGCGATGGCGCGGGCCCCGGTGCCGGAGACGGGCCGGGTGCGCAGCGCGCTGTTCTCCGGACTGGGCATGGCCTTCGTGGGCGTGTTCGCGTTCGCGGCGGTGTACGTGGCCACGCAGGCGGATGCCACCTGGGACCTGTCCTACTTCCGGACCGCGCGGCCGGGCGATGCCACGCGCAAGCTGGTGCGCGGCCTCAACGAGCCGCTGCAGGTGACGCTGTTCTTCCCGCCCGCCAACGAGGTGGGGGAAGCGGTGCGGCAGTACTTCCGCGACCTCGCGCCGGAGAGTCCGCAGCTCACGGTGGATGCGTTGGATCAGGCGGTGGAGCCTGTGCGGGGCAAGGCCCTGGGCGTCAGCAACAACGGCGCCGTGGTGCTGTCGCGGGGCGAGCGCCGCGAGGTGCTGAACCTGGGCATGGATGTGGAGCGTGCTCGCGGGCAGCTCCAGCGGCTGGACGCGGAGGTGCAGCGGCGGTTGCTGGCGGTGGCGAAGCCCCAGCGCGTCGTCTACCTCACGGGCGGTCATGGGGAGCGCGCGGACATGCGGCCGGTTCCGGGTGAGGCGGCCCGTCCTTCGGTGGCGCAGTTCAAGGAGCTGCTGCGCGGGCAGAACGTGGACGTGCGCACGCTCACGGTGGCGGAAGGGCTGGGCACGGAGGTGCCTCGCGACGCGGCGATGGTGGTGGTGATGGGGCCCACGCGCGAGCTTCCTGCGGAGGAGGTCACCGCGCTGCGTGAGTACTGGGAGCAGGGGGGCCGGCTGTGGATCGCGGTGGAGCCGGAGGGCGCTGCGCTGGAGTCGCTGCTCAAGCCGCTGGGGCTCCGGTCGCTGCGCATCCCGCTGGCGAATGACCGCGTGTACTTCCGCACCACGCGTCAGCAGAGTGACAGAGGCAACCTGGGCACGGCGAGCTTCTCTTCGCACCCGTCCGTCACGTCACTGTCCGCGCTGGGGTCGCAGGCGGCGGTGGCGTTCATGGGCGCGGTGGCGCTGGAGCTGGTGTCTCCGCCGGTTCCGGGCGTGATGCTGGACACGGGGGTGCGTGCGCACGGAGAGACGTTCGCGGACGCCAACGGTGACTTCGAGCCCGAGTCCGGGGAGGTCACGAAGGCGTGGCCGCTGGTGGTGTCGGTGGAGCGGCCGGCGGCGGAAGGCAGGCCTGCGCCGCGCGCGGTGGTGATGGCGGACGCGGATGCGCTGGGGGACGGCATCCTGGGCAACGTGGGCAATGCCTACCTCGCGGTGGACACGCTGCGCTGGCTCTCCGGAGAGGAGGCGCTGTCGGGGGCGACGACGAGCGAGGAGGACGTGCCGTTGCAGCACACGCGCTCGCAGGACGTCGTGTGGTTCTACGCGACGGTCTTCCTGGCGCCGCTGGTGGTGTTGGCGGTGGGCTTCTTCGTGACGCGGCGGCGCGGGCGGCGCGCGGCCCGGAGCACCGCGGTGGTGGGAGGTGCGCGATGAAGGCGCGCGACGTGGCCGTGCAGGGAGTGCTGGCGGGCGTGGCCCTCGTGGCCGCGTTCTTCGTGTGGCAGCGAGAGCCGTCCCGTGCGCCGGGCGAGGTGACGGTGGAGGACGCGCAGGTGCGCTCGCTCGAGCGCATCCGCTACGAGGACGAGACGCGCTTCGTGGAGCTGTTCCGTGACGCGCAGGACCGGGAAGCCATCTGGGTGGTGCTGGGCAACAAGCCCGCGAAGCCGAACGCTGGACCCGTGGCCACGGACGCGGGTGTGCTGAGCGGGGATGCAGGGGCTGTTGCCCGTGCAGCGTCCGACGCGGGTCCTTCCGGCAGTGGGACACGCGATGCAGGAGCGGTCGCAAGCGCCGCTTCCGATGCAGGCCCCCGTGGCCGTACTTCCGATGCGACAGGAGTCGCGAGCGCCGCCCCCGATGCAGGGCCCCGTGGTCGTCCTTCTGATGCGGCAGCCATCGCGAGCGCCGCCTCCGACGCAGGTCCCCGCGTCCGTCCCTCCGATGCCGCAGCCGCATCCGACGCGGGCACGCCTGCCATCGCAGGCACACCTGCCCCGGTGCCACCGCCCCGCGAGCTGCGCGGCAACGACGTGGCGCAGAAGCTGTTCGCACGCTTCGCCCCGCTGCGCGCGCAGCGAGAGCTGGGCGTCCTGGAGGCCCAGAAGCTGGAGGAGCTCGGCCTCGCCAGGACAGGGCGGCTGCTGACGCTCACGCTGGACGGCGCCCAGAAGGTCTTCCGCCTCGCGGCACCCGCTTCAGGCTGGGGCCCGCCCTACCTCCAGCGTGTCGCCGACGGCCAGGTCTTCCTCCTGGGGCCCTCGCTGTTGCCGGACCTGGAGGCCGCCGCCAGCCGGCTCGTGGACCGACGGATGCACACCTTCGACGTGGATGGCTTTGATCGCGTCGTCATCACCTCCGGCGCCACGTCCCGCGCCTTCGTGGCCAGCGGCAAGCCCCCGGGCGCCGTGCAGCTCGCGCCCGTCGAAACCCCCACGGCCCCGGACGACTTCGCCCGCAACTGGCACGACCGCGTGTGGCGCCTCACGCCGGTAGAACTCCTCGGCCGGGGCGAATCCCCACCCGGGCC